>NZ_JBMPOX010000005.1:0-268802 GCF_049340445.1 Undibacterium sp. Ji50W
GTCTTATCGGTCTCTGTTTTTGAGAAAACTGAGATTTCATGCGCCTTTCAGACCGATGACTACATTTCTGAAACAGCACCCAACGCTAACCAATTGAATTTATTCGACTTTTAACCGGACGCTAGTGACTCCATTTAAACATTAAATTTGATCACAAATATACTGATGCATTCGAGCAATACTTCATGTCTATGCTTGGTGAAAAAAAAATTCCGAAAAAGAATTTGGAGGATTTTGATTACTTTCTAAGTAAAATTTTGGACAAAGAAATATTTGAAAAGAAATTCGTAAAAAGATTTTTTGAATCTGACGAAGATTACTTAGGTGATGCCGAATTCAATGCGTTAAAACAGTGCTTACTCCCTCACTTAACTGAAGTTGATGGCGAGAAAATAATGTCCAAACTTTACCTTTGGCTTGGCAAAGACAGTTGGCATAGGATCGAATGGCTTGTATCTTCAAATATTACGTTTACAAAACAGCCACTAGCTAAACTTGAATCAAGAGTTTTAGAAAAATTTAAAACAACTACTGATCAGAGTGAGCTAGACGTTTTAAACAAAGTTGCCGGTAGTTTTGGAATATCCCTAAAAGCGGAAATCCTTGACGAATCAAAAGACAAGTAAAAAAATGCTCGTTCATCTTTCAATTTGAAATTACATTACACGAAATAGCTAAACACCAGATCCAACCATCACCTTCGCCGACGCCTCGGCCACGATCCTTCTTAACCAGTGCACTTCCGCTGTGGCATCTACGCGTTCGTGCCAGAGCATGAAGAATTTCATCCTGGGTACTGTGATGGCATGAGCAGAACTTCTATCGGCCAGTCTTTGGCACATTGCACGGCAAAGCTGCGGCTAGTGGTGAAGATCAGGTCGGTGCAGGCCAGTACATAGGGCACCATGCCAAAGTAAGGGATGAATGATCATCTACATCTTGCTGGCATTGCAGCTGGCAAGATGAGAAAAACTGGCCGCATTGGTCTGTATCTTTATCTTCATTTTCTTGCTGGAACTCATTCCCAATCTGCGGGACTCCATTGCCGTCACGACACCTTCAGCGCCGCTTATCGAATCAGAAAATCTACCTCATAGATTAATCACTTGACATCATCGATACGTGGTACATTGAAATGCGATCTATTTAATCTCAGCCAGTCTCACTATTCGTGCAGCGCTTTTTCGCGATGATGTTCCAAAGACAAAATCTCCCATAGTTACATACACAAGTATTGAGTAACATCAAATTGGGAGTGCTATTGAACACCTCAAACACGCAGTCATTGGCGAAATCGCTGACTGGTATACGCGGTCTTGATGAAATTACCGAAGGTGGATTGCCCAAGGGGCGTCCCAGTCTGATATGTGGCAATGCCGGATGTGGCAAAACCATCCTGGGCATGGAATTCTTGCTGCACGGAGCGCTCGATTATGGCGAACCGGGTGTCTTTGTGTCATTTGAAGAAACCGATGAAGACTTGACCAGCAATTTCAATACATTAGGCTATGACCTCAGGGATCTGGATACCAGGAAGCTATTATCAATTGAGTATATCTACATTGAACGCAGTGAAATAGAAGAATCAGGCGACTATAATCTGGATGGGCTTTTCATTCGACTCGGTCAGGCAATTGATGCAATTGGTGCGAAAAGGATAGTACTCGATACCATAGAAGTACTATTTAGCGGTTTGTCCAATACGGCAATCCTGCGCGCAGAATTACGCCGTCTGTTCAGGTGGCTTAAAGAAAAAGGCGTGACGGCCATCGTCACCGGGGAACGCGGAGAGCGTACCTTGACCCGTTATGGCCTGGAAGAATATGTGGCCGATTGCGTGATTCTGCTAGATCTCAGGGTCGTGGAACAAATCGCTACCCGACGTCTGCGCATAGTCAAATATCGTGGCAGTGAACACGGTGCCAATGAATATCCCTTCCTCATCGACAAGCAGGGCATTTCGATATTGCCGATTACCTCTCTCGGCCTTGATCATACGGTGTCGGATGAAAGAATTTCCAGCGGGATTCCACGCCTGGATACCATGCTCAGCGGAGAAGGCTATTTCCGTGGTAGTTCAATTCTGGTATCTGGCACTGCCGGTTCGGGCAAAAGCAGTGTAGCGGCCAAATTCGTTGAGGCGGCCTGTGGTCGTGGCGAAAACTGTCTGTACTTTGCCTTTGAAGAATCACCACAGCAAATCATGCGTAATATGCTCTCCATCGGGATAGACCTTGCCCCCTGGGTTGAGCAAGGGCTGCTGCGCTTTCATGCATCACGCCCTTCCGTGCATGGGCTGGAAATGCATTTGGTCACCATGCACAAGCTCATTCTTGAATGCAACCCCGCCCACGTGGTCGTGGACCCGATATCGGCGTTGACTGTGGTTGGTTCAGACACTGAAGCCAAATCAATGTTAATACGCCTGATCGGCTTTCTCAAGACCCGCAAGGTCACAACTTTGCTGACCGGTTTAACCCATGTCGGCGACAAACTGGAAACAAGCAACGAAGAGATTCCATCCCTGATCGATACCTGGTTAAGTCTGCGTGATATTGAGCATCAGGGCGAACGTAATCGCGGCATGTACATCTTGAAATCACGCGGCATGGCGCACTCTAACCAGATCCGCGAATTTATTTTGAGCAGCAAAGGCATAGACCTGTTCGATGTCTATCTGGGCCGGAAAGGTGTACTGACTGGCGCTGCCCGTGTCGGACAGGAAGCGCTGGACCGATCCAACGTCGTGTCACGTCAACATGACCTCCAGCGCAAGAAGCGCGAATATGAACATAAGCGACAAGCACTGGAAGCCAACATCGCGGCACTACGCGAAGAATTTGATACTGCCACCGAAATCATAGAAAGTCTTTCGGAAGAAGAAAAACAAAGGGACGCAGTCATTATTCATGACCGCGCCGATATGGCAAAACTAAGACGTGCTGATTTGACTGCTCTTTAGAAAAGAGGCCTGCACCATGCTTGAATTAATTATGGAATTTGGAAAAATGCCACTATCGATGACGAATACCGGGAATAAAAAATGGATGCTACGTCTCTACGTAGCCGGTCAAACCCATAAATCCGCCGTCGCACGTGCGAATCTTCACAAAATTTGTGAACAACATATGCCAGATAAATATCATGTCGACGTCATCGATTTATTGGAAAACCCGCAATTGGCAAAGGTAGACCAGATTCTGGCCATCCCGACCCTGGTGCGTGACATGCCTATGCCCGTAAGAAAAATTATTGGTGACCTTTCCAATACCGAAAGAGTATTGATGGGACTGGATGTGCATGCCGCTGAGACGTGACAGGCTGCATAAAAATGTACCTGTAATTTCCCTTTGGCGCTGACCTTCCTGTACGCGCAGCAAGGCTGCACGGAACATTTGTTGGAAGAGCATAGGGCTGCGCATTATGTTTGAATTGTGGATCTTTATCACGCCTTTTTTCAATAAGAGAAGTGATGGGATGGTAATGGCGCTTGGTACAGGAATTTTCACTTGTATCAAACGCGTAATTGGCGACATGCATGACACACCGTGTCTGCTGCTGTCAGTTGATCAAATGGAGTACCTATGAGCAATGCTTCAAGCGTGCTTCATTTACTGCCGGATTCATCCCCCGAAATGGACTGCTTGCGTACGCGCCTGCGCGAAGCAGAGGAAACACTGGATGCGATACGCTATGGACGCGTTGACGCCCTGGTGATATCAAAAAACGACGAAGAAAAGATTTTCACCCTGCAAGGTGCTGAACACACCTATCGCCTGATGGTCGAAGCGATGAACGAAGGAGTAATAACGCTGGCAAGTGATGGAACCATACTGTATTGCAATCGCTGTTTCTCCGATATGCTGAAAATACCTCTGGACAAGATCGCCGGGAATTTACTGCAGAAATATGTTGCCCCAGCCAATATTGCGATGGTGGAAAAAATGTTGCAGGGTGTGGAAACCGAAAAAGCAGAGATATGGTTGTCCGGTGCCGATGGCAAGAACCTACCGGTTTTCCTGTCTCCCCAGATACTGCAAATCAAGGATGAACCCACCGTCATCTACATGGTCGCCATGGATTTGACATCTCACAAACAATACGAAGCCAGGCTGGAATATCTGGCCAACTATGATGCCCTGACTGGCCTCGCAAACAGGAACCGCCTGCATGATCGCCTGAAGCAGGCGATCGTATCTGCAGAACGTTATAAACACCAGGTCACGGTGGCTTTTATTGACGTCGACCTGTTCAAATTCATCAACGACAGTCTGGGCCATCATGTGGGTGATGAATTACTCAAGGCTGTGGCTGCGCGATTGAAGTCCTGTATGCGCGAGAATGACACAGTGGCCCGCCACGGCGGCGATGAATTCGTGGTGGTGATTGACCATTCAGATGAGGCTGTCATTTCCTTGCTGATGTCAAGGATACTGGCTTCGGTCGCTGAACCTATCATGGTAGAAGAGCGTGAATTGCAGGTTACCTGCAGCATCGGTTTCAGCCTCTATCCTATCGATGGCCTGGATGCAGATACGCTACTAAAAAATGCCGATGCGGCGATGTATCGCGCCAAAGAGCAAGGGCGCAACAATGTACAGTTTTATACAGAAGAACTGAATCAAAAAATACGCAAAAGACTCTCCATAGAATCCATGCTGCGGCATGCTTTGGAGCGCGATGAGTTTTTCCTGCATTACCAGCCGCAGGTTTCCCTGCAAACTGGAGCTATCGTCGGCGTGGAGGCATTGATACGATGGAATCATATGTCGGAAGGGGTAATTTCACCGGTAGACTTCATCCCTCTGGCGGAAGAGCTGGGCTTGATCGTCCCTATTGGTGAATGGGTACTTCGTACCGCCTGTGCACAAATGCAGGCATGGCACAGAGCCGGTTTTCCCAAGATCAGCGTTGCAGTCAATTTGTCTGCGCGCCAGTTCAAGCAACAGGATTTAGCAGAAGTCATTGCCCGTGTATTGCAAGAGACCGGCCTGAACCCAGCTTATCTGGATCTGGAACTCACCGAAAGCATGATGATGCACAATGTTGAGTCAGCGGTTGCCACGCTGGGCAAACTCAAACATATGGGTATCAAGTTATCTATCGACGATTTTGGCACCGGATATTCAAGCCTGAATTATCTGAAGCGCTTTCCTATCGATTTTTTAAAAATCGACAAATCCTTCGTCAAGGATATTACCAGTGACCCCGATGATGCCGCAATTGCCTGTTCCATCATTGCGCTGGCACACAGCCTCAGACTAAAAGTGATTGCCGAAGGTGTCGAAACTGAAGGCCAACTGGCTTATCTCAGATCCCATTCTTGCGACGCAATACAAGGTTATTATTTTAGTTGCCCCCTGTCGCCCGCTGCATGTGAACAATTTTTTTTGCAAGGCAAGCCGTTATCATTGAGCTTCAGCAGACAACCCACCGCCAGAAAAACCATGCTGATTGTAGATGCTGAAACCAGCATAGTAACTGCTTTGCAGCGTCTGTTTCGTCCCGATCATTATCATATTCTTGCTGCTTCAACCGCCAGTGCGGCCTTCGAATTACTGGCTTTGCATGACGTGCAGGTGGTTATTTCTGATCACCGTACAAAAGATATGAGCGGTACCGAATTTTTGAGCACGGTCAAGGATCTGTATCCAGATACTATCCGCATCATGCTTTCGGGCTATACCAATCTCGATTCCATCATCACTGCCATCAATTGCGGTGCCATTTACCGATTTTTTACCAAACCCTGGGATGATGTAATACTGCGCAAGGACATACGCGAGGCATTCGAACACCACGAACTGCTGCACGAAGCGAAATCATGCAAGTGAGATAATTATCCTAGGCCATCACCTTGGCCGATGCCTCGGCCACTATCCGCCGTAACCACTGCACTTCCGCCGCGGCATGTGCGCGTTCGTGCCAGAGCATGAAAAATTTCATTTTGGGTACGGTGATAGGCATGGGCAGGACTTCTATCGGCCAGTCTTTGGCACATTGCACGGCAAAGCTGCGGCTGGTGGTGAAGATCAGGTCGGTGCGGGCCAGCACATAGGGCACCATGCCAAAGTAAGGGATGGTCATCTGTATCTTGCGCTTTAAGCCCTGCTCTGCCAGCGCGCTATCGATGATACTGCGGTGGCCCATCATGTAGGGTGTCGGGGCCAGATGCGCCATTTCCAGATAATATTTGATCGAAAGCCCCTTGCTGACGACAGGGTGCTTGCGGTGCACCATGCACACCACTTCATCTTCAAACAGTTGTGCCAGATGCAGATGCTGCGGCAGGTCTGGCCAGTTGCCGATGACGCAGTCAAGCTCGCCGGTTTCCAGCGCATTGGCATAATCAAAACCGGCATTCAGTGCATGTACCGTCAGGCCTGCATTCGGTGCCTGCTCACGCAGTTTTTCTATGATCAGCGGGATCAGCAAGGCACTCAGGTAATCGGGTGCGCCCAATTGGAAAACGCGCTGGGTCGATGCCGGCATGAAGGCAGGGGCCGGGCTGGCGATGCTTTCCATCACGTTCAAGCCCTGGCGGGCCAGCAGCAATAATTCTTCGCCACGTTCGGTGGCAGTCATGCCATTCTTACCGCGTACCAGGATAGCGTCACCGGTGATTTCACGCAGACGTTTCAGCATATTGCTGATGGCGGGTTGCGATTGCCCCAGCTTCATTGCAGTACGGGTCACGCTGCGCTCGGTCAGCAGGGTATGCAGGACACGCAATAGATTGGTATCAAGCTGATCAACCAGGCGCTGGTTCATGCTGCCGCCTGCGGCACTGGCAATACCAAAGGCAACACATCACCATCGACAAAGACAAGTATCTGGCCCGATTCGCATTGGGTCCAGTGTTCATTGGTGGTCAGCGGTTCGGTGACGATGATGGCGACCTTGTCGGCAGGCGTGGTGACCTGGGAAAAATCCACGGCCACATCTTCATCCGTCAAGGCTGCCGTACTGAAGGGGTGCTGGCGCACGATGTAGTACAGCTTGGTGGAACAATGGGTGAACAAGGCCTCACCATTCGACAACATCATGTTGAAGGTACCAAAGCTGGCAATTTCTGCCGTGATCTCGTGCATGAACGATGCGAGCTGCTGTACCGATGGCAATTGCTCGCCAAAATGGCGACGCATGCGTTGCAGCAGATAGCAAAATGCCCGCTCGCTATCGGTATTGCCGACCGGCTGAAAACTGCCATCCAGCACCGGGTGAAATTCTTTCAGGTCGCCATTGTGGGCGAATACCCAGTAACGCCCCCAGCATTCGCGCACAAAAGGGTGACAGTTTTCCAGGCTGACCTGACCCTGGGTGGCCTTGCGGATATGGGCGATGACGTTTTTGGATTTGATGGGATAGCGCTTGATCAGCTCGGCCACCGGTGAATCCACCGCCGACTGGTGATCGACAAACAGGCGCACGCCGCTGCCTTCAAAGAAAGCGATACCCCAGCCGTCCTTGTGCTCGTCTGTCAAACCGCCACGCGTAGCAAACCCGGTAAAACTGAAGACGATATCAGTCGGGGTATTGCAGTTCATTCCAAGTAATTGACACATGATGCAAATAGTGAAAACAGTTTGCACATACCTTACCATAGGCAAACCCGCTTATTATTCACAAAGCTATAAGATTTTTGTGATTCCTTATGTGATTTGCACTCAGGGTACATTGACATATCTTTTAGACAAGCGAATGGCAAGCTAAGCTTATCCGGCAGGCGCACCGCGACACAATCTGTAGCAATCATGCCTACGGTAAATGACTTACAATTTGACCGTAGACCTGACGCATAGTGAAGCAGATAATCTACCCATGGCCTGACTTCAGGCTGATAAAGGAATCTATCATGCAAAACTTCAGCACCGACGCCTTATTACTGGCCGTACCTGAGTTAAAAGATGTCGCGCCTAAACACTACCAGGAATTGATCTACCAGGCAGAGCAGGCGACATCAAAGACACGCAAGCCGTTCTGGCGTGAATTGATGATAGGCCTGACCCTCTTCATGACTGTGTATCTGTCCACACAGCTGTTGGGTTCCAGCTCGATCTGGGTCAGCGGCGTGGTCACTTTTGCCAGTACGCTGACATCCATATTCGTCATTGACCTGCTCTACTTCCGCAAGCTGAAGCCTGCCATCATCGCGCGTCTGGCAAAAATCAAGACTTAATCTGCAGATCAAGTCTTGAGGGCAAACACTTTTTGGAATTCGCGTTTGCCCTTGCTTGTCAGCGCCAGTGCCCGGCTGTCCAGATCACGCTCCAGCCAGGCATGACTCAGCAATAAATTCAATAAAGCTGCGCCCAGTGCGCCGCCCAGGTGCGGTGTGCGCTCACTCCAGTCAAGGCAAGAACAGGCAAACCTGCGTCTGGCCTTGCGTGTGGCAGTCACATCCAGCCCCAGTTTTTCCAGCGCAAGCACACCTTCGGCTGTCAGTTCATAGGCGGTTTCTTCACCTTTCACAGTGATGATCCATGCTTGCTGTAACAGATAATCATGCACACCTACCGCGACCTCACCTGCCATGTGGTCATAACAGGTACGTGCCTTGCGCAGGCGGTCTGGCGTATTGGGTACAAAACGTGGCCTGGGCAAGCCAGCAATCAATAACAGGGATTCCAGCGCATTCGCCACTTCGGGGCTGGCCAGCTGGTAATAGCGGTGCTTGCCCTGCGCCACCACATTCACCAGATGCTGTTCCAGCAATTTGCTTAAATGTACACTGGCGGTGGAAGGACTGACTTCGGCCACTGTTGCCAGTTCGGTACTGGTACGGGCGCGTCCATCCATCAGATTACACAGCATGCGGGCGCGGGCCGGCTCGGCTATCGCACCGGCCAGCCTGGCTAATTGGGTATCTGCATAGTGGACATTATCTGCATTCATACTTTGATGGTAGACGAATTGTTCAATGCAAACAAGCCCTATACTGCATCACATCACCTACCTATCCAGCACAGCCATGACCCAGCCAGGCACCATCAACATCCTGAATGCCGCCAGCCATTCTGACCCCTACCCGTATTACGCCAGCCTGCGGCAGGGCCCAGCCCTGGCCTACGAAGCTGAATTCAAATGCTGGGTGGCCAGCCGGGCAGACGTGGTGCAACAAGTACTGGAATCAGCCACCTGCGCCGTCAGGCCAACAGCCGAACCGGTACCGAGCGCTATCGCCGGTGGTTCAGCCGGTGAAATATTCGCCCACCTGATGCGCATGAACGAAGGCCAGCCCCATACCCAGCCCAAACAAGTCATGCAAGGCGCATTGCGCAAGTTGGATTTGTCGGCTATTGCTGTGCACATCCGACTGCATGCACAGACGCTATCCAGGCAATATGCACTGGGTGATGGTCAAGGTTTAAACCAGTACCTGTTCGACTTGCCCATCCATGTCATGGGCAGTACCCTGGGTTTCAGGCAAGATGCATTGGCCATGCTGGCCACCTGGATGGCTGATTTTGTGCGCTGCCTGTCACCACTAAGTACGCCGCCACAAATCGAGGCTGCGCATGCAGCAGCACAGGCTTTGCAAGCGGGTTTTCGCCAACTGCTGCAAGACAGTGCGGCCAAGCCAGACAGTTTCCTGGCGCGCCTGCAGGCAGATGCGCAGCAGCAAGGCTGGAACAATGCAGATGCACTGCTGGCCAACCTCATAGGCTTGTTATCGCAGACGTATGAAGCAACAGCCGGCCTGGTGGGCAATAGCATCATCGCCTTGCAGCAAGGACCAGACCTGTTGCATGGGCTGTGTGAAGAGTCAGCTAAGCAGCCACAAAGAATAAAAGACTTGGTTGCAGAAGTTGCCCGCCATGATGCCCCGGTACAAAACACACGGCGCTTCGTCACACAGGCATGCGAAATTGCAGGACAGGCTTTGCAAGCCGGTGAAGTAATCGTGGTCTTGCTGGCGGCAGCCAATCGTGATGAATCAGCCAACCCAGATGCCGATAGCCTGCAACTGGACAGACCCAACCGCAAGGTTTTCAGCTTTGGCCATGCGCGCCATGCATGCCCCGGCCAGGCGATTGCCGAACAGACCAGCGCCAGCAGTCTTCGCCATCTGTTAACAAGCAGCGAGATTGACTGGGGTAAATTAAGTTGGACTTACCGTCCTTCGCTGAATGGCCGCATTCCGGTATTCACCCATATCCCTAAGGAGACCACATGATCGCCGTTATTTTTGAAGTCATCCCCCATGCAGACAATAAGCAGGAATACCTGGACATCGCCGCCGGGCTGGCACCCTTGTTACAGCAGATGGATGGCTTTATCTCGATAGAGCGTTTTCAAAGCCTGGTTGATCCGGCCAAGATTTTATCGCTGTCTTTCTGGCGCGATGAAGCCGCTGTCGCCAACTGGCGCAATACCGAAGAACACAGGGCTGCACAGACGCAAGGGCGCGGCCATGTGTTTGCCGCTTACCGCCTGCGCATTGCCGCCGTGGTACGTGATTACGGCCTGCATGAAAGAGAACAGGCACCTGCGGACAGTCGCAATGTCCACGGTTAAAAAAAACGGAAAGCACAACATGTCCGCACTTGATCTTTACCTTAAAGAACACTACCTGAACAAGGTGCAATTTGCCGCAGTCTGCAATTGCACGGCAACAGAGATCGATACCTTGATACGGGCCCAGCTATTGCCCGCCCCATCGTATGTGGTGACAGAAAACGCCAGGATCTACTCTGCTGTTTTTGGTGAAATGGATGCAGCCGGAACTGATGCAGGTGAGTATTTTCACCCGGCCAATACAGTGTGGTACAACAAGGCGCAAGCGGCGATTGCTGCACACGGCGATCAGGCGGCTCAAGTATTCAGGCAAAATTTCATGCAAGAGTTTGTTGATGCAATCACCGAACTGAATACCACGCTATGGCATGTGCAAGACAGTTTTACCAGCGATGGCGCGGTCATCAGCGCAGGCTTGCAAACACGTGCCGATTTTGCCTGGCAACATTTTTTAATGGGCACGTTCAGCCTGTGTGTCGCCAACCCGGTATCTGCAGCAGCGATAGCACGCAAAGAAATATTACAAGAAAAATTGGGCGCCCTGACCGACCATGGCAACAAACGTATTTACAGTACCGCAGAAGCCAAAGACCTGCTGCCACTGGTCGATGATTATGCCCACGCAGCCATGTGGTTTTCACCAGCGGAATATCCACGTTGCAGCCGCAAACGACTGGTGGATGATTTGCGCCCCCATTTGCTGACGGCAATCGCTGCATAAATCTGCAACCGGGCGGATCGGCTCAGCCTGGCAGGGTAGTTTTCTTCAATACGCGGCATGCGTGGCCAGGTATAAGTTTGAATACCGACCAACTTATACCTCTACGCTTATGTTGAAACTCTATCTCTCCATGGCAGCCTTTGCACTGGCTGCATCCATTTCACCCGGCCCTGTGAATATTGTAGCGCTGCGTTCCGGCACGCAATACGGTTTTCGCGCCAGCCTTGCGCATGTCAGTGGCGCAACCATAGGTTTTACGGTTTTATTATTGTTAACCGGACTGGGCCTGCATGAATTATTGAATGTAATCCCTGCACTGACACAGGTCATACAATGGGCAGGGGTCGCTTTTTTATTGTTCCTGGCTTACAAGCTGGCTGTCGATGATGGGCAATTGCAGGTGGATGAACAGAGTAAGGGTCCGTCTGCATGGTATGGCGCACTGATGCAATGGCTGAACCCCAAAGCCTGGCTGGCGTCCATCGCAGGCATGGGTGCCTATGCAGCGAATGGTGATATCAGCATGGTATGGCATTTCACCATCATCTATTTTTTTATTTGCTATGCATCGATTGCCGCCTGGGCGTATGCAGGCACGGCCTTGCGCCAGCTATTCAGGCGACCTGCCCTGATGCGTGCTTTTAATCGCAGTCTGGCGGTGATGTTATTGATCAGTGCAGTCTATTTGATGCTCACTTGATGCTGATCTGATGCTGACTTGACGGTGGATAATTACCTCAAATACTGACCCGGCGTCGCTGCCAGCATGCGTTTAAACACACGCTGAAAATGCGCCTGGTCTGCAAAGCCGGCATCCAGTGCAGCTTCGGCAATGGTGGCGCCGTTCTTCAATCGCTCTTGCGCATATTGCACGCGGCGATTGATCAGGTAGGCATGCGGTGTCATGCCATATTGTTTTTTAAATGCGCGGAACAGGTAAGAGGCCGACAATCCGGCCTGCGCAGAAATATCGTCCAGGCTCAGGTCTTGCGCGCAATGTGTATCAATGAAGTCTGCCGCCACTTTAAGCTTGCCATTTTCTAGTTGCAATTCTGGTGTCGCTGCCTGCAGGCGCTTTTGCACTTCAGAAAAATACTGAATCGCACTGCCCTGCTTGTGCAAGAGTTCTGCATCTTCGGCTATCAACACCTGATACAACTCCAGCAAACCTGCATACAATACCTGGTCGTTACTGACCGCTGTCGCATATCCCTGAAATGCCTGGCCCGATGCCCCCTGCAAATCCGCCAGCCAGGTAGCATCCACATACAGCATGCAATAGGCCCAGGGTAAATCTTCCAGCGGATTACAAGCATGCACGCAGCCCGGATTGATAATAACCACGCTGCCCGCTGCGACACGGTAGTCATCATCACCATGCATAAAACTGCTCTCTCCGGCAATGATGGCACCGATGGAAAACAGCTTGTGTGCATGTCTGTCATAACTGATCCGACGACCATCTGCCAGATAGCGTGCCTCAATAAATGGCAGCCTGTCGTCGCGCCAGAAGCGCGGGGTAAATTCTGGCGGGGTCTTTTCAGTGGGCTTGGGCATTTTGATTGGGAATAGCAGTGCGGCAGCTTGGTGTCAGGCCATCCTGAACGCAGAATACTTCCATTTTCTAAATTTCAATTCTCGAAACCTGAACCAGACAGAAGCTACACCTCTGGAAATCACAGTCGCAGACGGTATATCTGAGGGGACGGACATTTTCAGGCTTCCGTTCAGCAGTAATTTATACTCCGCATCCTCAACATCGACAGGGGTGTACAGGTAGCAATAAGAAGTTTCGCTATCTTTACACAAGAGACAGAACCGCAGCCCCAATTCTGAATCTTTTGCCTGCTGATACCATTCTTTCACTAACGACTCCGGAATACCTTCGTCCTTAAAAATCTTCCAATCCGGACCACAACATATCGTATGTTCCGGCGCGACCCATACGATTTTTCCCGGAGCGCCCTGACTCAGAAGGAACACCCGAAAACGGACGATGGCCTTGTCAAATTCAGGCTTCAATTCCTGCATTGAGATAGATTACTTCCCAATACAAAACCGCGAAAAAATCACCCCCAGCAAATCATCCGATGTAAATTCGCCGGTGATGCTGTTCAGGCGGTCCTGGGTCAGGCGCAGTTCTTCGGCGAACAAATCCAGTGACTGGTCATTTTGTGCTGCGTATTCTGCGGCGTTTTGCAGATGTTCATGCGCGTGCTTGAGGGCGATCAGGTGACGTTCGCGGGCCAGGTAAAGTGATTCACCCGTCTGCTCCCAACCGGCGACGCGCAGCAATTCTTTGCGCAACAAATCGATGCCTGTGTGTTCATGTGCTGACAGATAGATGTGCGTGGCGTCAGACATTTCATCGACGCTGGCGTGGTGGCCGGACAGGTCTATCTTGTTCCAGATGCGTATCACTGGCACACAGTCTGGGAAGCGGGCGACGATGGCTTCATCAGCACGCGTCGGGCCACGACTGGCATCCAGCAGGTGCAGGATGACATCGGCCTTTTCAACTTCGGCCCAGGTACGTTCTATGCCTATACGTTCTACCGTGTCGATGGCATTGGCGGTCTGGCCTTCTTCGACTTCGTCATGCTCATGGCGTATACCGGCGGTGTCGATGATATTGAGGGGGATGCCTTCGATATGGATGGTTTCGGTCACCTTGTCGCGGGTGGTACCGGCGATGGGGGTAACGATGGCGACATCATCGCCAGCCAGCACATTCAGCAAGGATGATTTGCCCACATTCGGCTGGCCTGCCAGCACCACGTTTAACCCTGCACGCAGCAAGGCACCCTGTGCTGCCTGTTCAAACACTTTTTGCAGCGCTGCCTGTATGGTTGCCAACTGGCCACGGGCATTGGATTTTTCCAGGAAGTCAATTTCTTCTTCCGGAAAATCCAGCGTCGCTTCTACCAGCATGCGCAGGTGCACGACTTTTTCTACCAGTGCGTGGATGACTTTGGAGAATGCACCGGACAGCGATTGCGATGCCGATTTGGCGGCCGCTTCGGTCGATGCTTCGATCAGATCAGACACGGCTTCTGCCTGCGCCAAATCAAGCTTGTCATTCAAAAAGGCGCGCTGGGTAAATTCGCCCGGCTCTGCCAGACGTAAACCCGCATCCTTGCCAGCCTCCAGGCAACGCGACAGCAGCATCTGCATGACGACAGGGCCGCCATGGCCTTGTAGTTCCAGCACGTCTTCACCGGTATAAGAATGCGGTGCCTTGAAATAAATGGCGATGCCCTGGTCAATGACAGTGCCGTCAGCCAGGGTAAACGGCAGATAACTGGCATGGCGCGGCTTGAATTGGGTAGTGCCGAACAGGGCCGTGACAACCGGGGCAAGGTCTTTGCCGGAAATACGCACGACACCGATGCCGCCACGCCCAGGGGCGGTGGCTATTGCGGCGATGGGAATGGGATCATAGATCATATTGAAATTCTATCTGTGCTTGCACCCTATGGGTGCAATTTAGTTTCTGTTGCTGTGACGCAAATGCGACAAGGGTTTATGTCTTGTCGATATTATCCCCTCCCCTTCAAGGGGAGGGTTAGGGTGGGGATGGGTTTCGGTTGATCAACCGTTACGAAATTTTCGAAAGAACCCCATCCCCATCCCAACCTGTCCACCGCGCCGCTTGCAAGCGGCTTAGAAATTTGTGGCGCAAAGCATGCTTTGCGAATTCCCACAAATCTCCCCTTGAAGGGGAAGGAGCTAAAACAAAGCCGTCACCAAAACAAAAAAGCCCGCAAGCAAACTTGCGGGCTTTCTCATTTGCTCAATTTTTACGCTTAAGCCTTGTGCTCAGGCGGGATCAACTTGTTATTGATTACCCACTGCTGTCCTATCGACAGGATGTTGTTCACTACCCAGTACAGTACCAGACCAGACGGGAAGAAGAAGAACATGACCGAGAATGCCAGTGGCATGAACATCATCATCTTCGCTTGCATAGGGTCAGCCGGGGCTGGGTTCAGCTTGGTGGTGATGAACATGGATATCGCATACACCACAGGCAAGATATACCATGGATCAGGAGAAGTCAGATCGGTGATCCAGCCCACCCATGGCGCGCCGCGCATTTCCACGCTGGCCTGCAAGACCCAGTACAGTGCCAAAAAGACCGGCATCTGGATCAGGATAGGGAAGCAGCCGCCGAGAGGATTGATCTTCTCGGTCTTGTACAACTCCATCATGGCCTGATTCATTTTTTGCGGATCGTTTTTGAAACGCTCGCGCACGGCCTGCATCTTCGGTGTCACGACCTTCATCTTCGCCATGCTGCGATAACCAGCAGCCGACAAGGGGAACAGTGCCAGTTTGATAGAAATCGTGAAGACCACGATCGTCCAGCCCCAGTTACCCAGCATCTTGTGGATTTGTTCCATGACCCAGAACAGTGGTTTGGCGATAATGGTCAGTACGCCATAATCCTTGACCAGCTCAAAACCTGGCGCGATGGATTCCAGTTTCGCCGATTCTTGCGGACCAGAATACAAACGCGCATTCATCGTCACCGTCGCACCTGGCGCTACCGACCCCATAGGCAGAACATTGCCAACCGCGTACAGATTGGTATCAACCTGTTTGGTGAAGATTTCACGCTTGGTTTTTTCTTGCGGGATGAAAGCGGAAACAAAGAAATGCTGCAACATCGCTACCCAGCCGTTGTCAGACTGCTTGGCGTGGCTATCCGTACCTTTACCGATTTTTTCAAAATCCAGCTTCTGGAACTTGTCGCTTTCGGTATACACGGCAGGCGCATAAAACTCACCACTGCCAGAGAACATGCCGCCGCTTTCAGGCTTGGTGCCGTCATGCAGCAGTTGCAGATACAGCGAAGGGCTGATGGCTGCGCCACTGTTATTGGTCACGTCATGGCGCACGTCAATCGCGTAATCACCTTTTTTGAAGGTATAAGTCTTGGTCAGCTTGATGCCAGACTGTTCAGATTCCAGCACCAGTTGCACCTGATTGCCATCACCCAGGGTGCGAACACCAGGTTTAGCGACGAAGCCGGACCTGTGGTTAGGGAAAGCGCCACCCAGCAAGCCTGTCTGTGCCAGATAGGTGCGTTTGGTCGAGCGATCAAACAAGACCATGTTACGGGTGTGATCAGTACCATCTTTATGCTTGAGCAATTCCAGATGTTTCAGCTCACCACCAATGGTATCGATCTCGGCCTGGACCACATCAGTGGTGACGGTGATGATCTCACTCTTGATGACGGGTGCAGCTTCGCCAGTGGCTGGGGTGCCGGTGGCAGCAGTAGCGGCACTGGCAGCAGTTGCCGAAGCAGAACTTGGGACAGCCCCATTGGCGGATGCAGAAGCGCTGGCATTTTTGGTCTGCGCTGTCGGTGTCGGGAAAAACAGGGATGCTTTGCCGTTATGGCGCATCCAGTTATCCCAAATCAGGAGCAGCGACATTGAGAAAATTACCCACAGGACGGTACGTTTGATATCCATTTGTGTATGTCAGGAAAGGGGGGAAGAATGACCAGTGTGGCCAGTTTCATGGCAGCACTTGGCGGATGTGGGGGCGTTTTGCGTTTTTTCACTAGCAGGTGGCACATGATCCACACCACCGGGGTGCCAGGGATGACATTTGCACAAGCGTTTGCCTGCCAGCAAGCTCCCCTTGGCGGCACCGTGAATCTTGATCGCCTCTGCCGCATACTCAGAACAGCTGGGATAAAAACGGCAATTCTGCCCCAGCATAGGACTGATTGCCAGTTTATAGAACTTCAGCAACAGGAGCAGCAGGGTTTTCATCTCAAGCTGCCTTATGTGGCTGGCAGGCCGGTGCGGCGAACAGACGCAGGATTTCCGCCCTGAGCTCACGCTTGAGCTGGGCAGTTGTGGCAGGGCCATCCTTGCTGTTAACAGGTCGGGACAAACGCACGATGCAATCCACATTCAATAAGGCTGTCCACCGGAAAATCTCGCGGGTAACACGCTTGATCGTATTGCGCGTCACGGCACGTGGCGCAAAACGCTTGGCGGCCACCACGCCCAGACGGGCATGCGGCAAATCATTGGTTCTGGCATACAGCACGAAATGTGCAGTTTTTTGTACGGGGCGCAAACGAAAAACGGATGAAAACTCATCCGTTTTAACGATGCGCCTGACGCGTGCAAAATCTGCACCGTCGGCACCTGCCTGAACTGACTCAGTTATATGATTGATCATGCGAATTCAGCAAAGCTGCCGCAGACCAACAAACTGAAAATCAAGCTGCCAGGCGTTTACGGCCTTTGGCGCGACGTGCGTTCAGAACAGCGCGGCCACCGCGGGTTGCCATGCGTGCGCGGAAACCGTGGGTGCGCTTGCGGCGAACGACGGAAGGTTGGTAAGTACGTTTCATGTTGGTCTCGCTATTTGAGCAATAAAAAAAATCGGAATTACGGATAAAGGCTGTCTCGGGTGCGACTTCGGCTTGCACATGTTCGTCAGGCCTTTCGCCTTTACTGCCCCAAAACCGCTGCTCATGGTGTGTGCAAGATAACCGGATAAACCGCTTATCAGCGC
This sequence comes from Undibacterium sp. Ji50W, assembly GCF_049340445.1. Taxonomy (NCBI): domain Bacteria; kingdom Pseudomonadati; phylum Pseudomonadota; class Betaproteobacteria; order Burkholderiales; family Oxalobacteraceae; genus Undibacterium; species Undibacterium sp. Ji50W. The sequence continues at coordinate 17,786 of NZ_JBMPOX010000005.1, forward strand.
CACACCAATAAAAGAGGGGTAGGGAACCCTGAATTAGACACCACTTTTGACTTGGCTGTCAATCACTTAGCGCAAATTTTAATCAACACAGGCACATCTATTGGTGCAATGCAAAGAATAAATTTAAAACCAAACCTGTGGATAACTCAGTCAAGCGGGGTTAAAATAGCGGATTAGCGCGGCACCGTTTTATGTCTTTCAGACAACTCACCCAGCGATACAGGCAGAATTAGTGGCGCAAGTTTAGCCTACTTCACCTGGGTAGAATGTTAATTCGGCACCGCGCATTTGCATTTAATAATTAAAGTCATACATGGAAAATTTCTGGCAGGCCTGTTCGTCCCAACTTGAGCAAGAGCTTCCACCACAGCAATATAGTGCCTGGATCAAACCGCTGGTTCCGCTCGACTTTGAAGACGGCAAGCTGCGTATCGCTGCGCCTAACCGTTTCAAGCTGGACTGGGTCAAAGCCCAGTTCGCTAATCGCATCTCGGAACTGGCGAATCAGTTCTGGGATGATGAAGTAGAAGTGCAATTTGTGCTGGACCCGCGCGGCAGCAAAAAACCTGCCGCCCCCGCCCCCCGCCCGCAAGGTTTGAACGCCGACCTCGATGCCCAGGGCAACATGCCGGAAATGATGTCCGAACCCGCTGCACCAGAAGTGATATCGCCACGCCGTGAACAAAGCCGCATCAATTCCGAACTGACCTTTGACAGCTTCGTCACCGGTAAGGCCAACCAGCTGGCACGCGCCGCCGCCATCCAGGTGGCAAATAACCCTGGCGTATCGTACAACCCGCTGTTCTTATATGGCGGCGTTGGCCTAGGCAAAACGCATTTGATCCACGCTATCGGCAACCAGATCCTGGTTGATAACCCGCATGCCAAAATCCGCTACATCCACGCTGAACAATATGTACGCGACGTAGTGACCGCTTACCAGCGCAAGGGTTTTGATGAATTCAAACGCTATTACCATTCGCTGGATTTGTTGCTGATCGATGATATTCAATTCTTTGGTGGCAAGAGCCGTACACAAGAAGAATTCTTTTATGCGTTTGAGGCCTTGATTGCCGCCAAGAAACAGATCATCATCACCAGTGATACTTACCCCAAAGAAATCACCGGCATGGATGACCGCCTGATTTCACGCTTTGATTCTGGTTTGACGGTCGCGATTGAACCACCAGAGCTGGAAATGCGCGTGGCGATCTTGCTCAAGAAAGCCCATTCAGAAGGTGTGCATATCTCTGACGACGTGGCTTTCTTTGTGGCCAAGCATTTGCGTTCCAACGTGCGTGAGCTGGAAGGCGCGCTGCGCAAGATCCTGGCTTATTCCCGCTTCCATGGTAAAGAAATCACCATCGACGTGGTCAAAGAAGCACTAAAAGATTTGCTGTCGGTACAAAACCGCCAGATATCGGTAGAAAATATACAAAAGACCGTGGCTGACTTCTTCAACATCAAAGTCGCCGACATGTATTCGAAGAAACGTCCGGCGAATATCGCCAGACCACGCCAGATTGCCATGTACCTGGCCAAGGAATTGACACAAAAGAGCCTGCCAGAAATCGGCGAACTCTTCGGCGGCCGCGACCACACCACGGTCTTGCACGCCGTACGCAAGATCACCGCAGACCGCACCAAAAACCCCGAATGCAATCATGAATTGCATGTGTTAGAGCAAACGCTCAAGGGTTAATGACAGGGATGTTGTAGGATGTGCAAGTGTGGTTTGTAATTGGCAGGGTAAAGATTTGTAGGTTCAAGATTTGTAGGGTGCGCCATGCGCACCATGGCAGTAAAGCCGGTTCAAACGGTGCGCATGGCGCACCCTACGGCTGGCAAAGGTTTTAACTCCTTCCCCCATAAAGGGAAGGCAGGGATGGGGATGGGTTTCCAAAGCAATATGATGGTAAGTTAATCAACCGAAACCCATCCCCACCCTAACCCTCCCCTTGAAAGGGAGGGAATGAAGAATTTGTAGGGTGCGCCATGCGCACCATCGTTATAAAGCCGGACAAGTACGGTGCGCATGGCGCATTACCCTACGGCTGGCAAAGGTTTTAACTCCTTCCCCTTCAAGGGGAAGGTTGGGATGGGGATGGGTTTCTTGTGCAATTTGATTGCGGATTAATCAACCGAAACCCATCCCCACCCTAACCCTCCCCTTGAAAGGGAGGGAGCGAAATTTGTAGGGTGCGCCATGCGCACCAGAGTAACAAGCATGACCGCAGCAAATAGGTAAAGCAGTTTATAAAAAAGCAGTAAGAAATACTTAGGTCCCTTATCAACATAATAAGTGAGGATATTCAAATGCAATTGGTTAAAACCCACCGGGACACCCTGCTCCGGCCTTTGCAAATTGTGAGTGGTATTGTCGAGCGTCGGCACACATTGCCGATTCTGGCCAATATCCTCATTCGCAAAGATGGCGAACAGGTGTCGTTCTTGTCGACCGACATCGAAGTGCAGATCACAACCAAGGCAGCCATTGGTTCTGGCGGCGATGTCGTTGCCACCACCGTGGCCGCCCGCAAATTGCTGGATATTTTGCGCGCCCTGCCTGATGACAATGATGTCGTACTCAAGCTTGAAAACAAAAAGATGAGCGTGCAGTCAGGCAAATCGCGCTTCTCTTTACAGACTTTGGCAGCGGAAGAATTCCCTACCGTGGCCCAGGCCGAGCATTTCAATGCCAGCGTCAACCTGCCGCAAAAAACCCTGAAGCACCTGTTCAACATGGTGCATTTCTCGATGGCGCAACAAGACATTCGTTATTACCTGAATGGCCTGCTGCTGGTCGTCGATGGCAAGAACGTCATTGCCGTGGCAACCGATGGCCACCGTCTGGCGTTTTGCCAGGTTGAAGTGGAACAAGAATTTCCGCGCCATGAAGTCATCATCCCGCGCAAAACCATCATCGAGATGCAGCGCCTGCTGGAAGACAAGGAAGACCCGGTCCAGATCGACATCGCCAACAACCAGGTCAAACTGACTTTTGCCGATATCGAACTGATTTCCAAACTGGTCGAAGGCAAGTTCCCTGACTTTAACCGCGTCATCCCCAAAGGCTATAAAAACAGCTTCACTTTGGGCCGCGAGCAATTGCTGCGGTCATTGCAGCGTGCCGCGATCATGACATCCGACAAGTTCAAGGGCGTGCGTTGCGTCATCACCCCAGGCAGCATGCAGATCCTGTCCACCAATGCGGACCAGGAAGAAGCGATAGAAGAAATTGAAATCGACTACGGTGGCGACAGCGTGGATATCGGCTTCAACGTCAGCTATCTGCTGGATGTATTGAATAACCTGAAATGCGACCAGATCTGCGTATCGTTGGGCGATTCCAACTCATCCGCCCTGATCACTATTCCCGACAACACCGACTTTAAATATGTCGTGATGCCGATGCGGATATAAGTTGTAGATGTCCCTTTATTCCCTCCCCTTCAAGGGGAGGGGCAGGGTGGGGATGGGTTTCGGTTGATCAACAACACAAACAAATTGCGTAAGAACCCCATCCCCATCCCAACCTTCCCCAAGCTTAAGTAAAACCCGGGGAAGGAGTTAGCAAATTCGAATTCACCAAATTAATTTGCATTCGTAATTCGCAAAAAAGCACCACCAGTTTTTTGCAGTTCGTTTTTGAACAAGCAGTAATCCAGAAGTGAAACAGTTGTAAATATTTCAGAAGGTAGCCATGTCCGATAACACCCAAGACAATACTCCAGCACAGCCAAATCAATACGGCGCATCCTCGATCCAGATTCTGGAAGGCCTGGAAGCCGTGCGTAAACGCCCTGGCATGTACATCGGTGACACCTCGGACGGCACCGGTCTGCATCACCTGGTATTTGAAGTGCTGGATAACTCGATTGATGAATCCCTGGCAGGCCACTGTACCGAGATCAACGTCACCATCCATAGCGACAATTCCATCTCCATTACCGACAATGGCCGTGGTATCCCTACCGGCATCAAATGGGATGACAAGCACGACCCCAAACGCAGCGCGGCAGAAATCGTCATGACCGAACTGCATGCCGGCGGCAAGTTTGACCAAAACTCATACAAAGTATCCGGCGGTCTGCATGGCGTGGGCGTGTCCTGCGTAAACGGCCTGTCAAAATTGCTCAAGCTGACTATCCGCCGCGATGGCAAAATGTACGCCATGGAGTTCGTGCGTGGTGTACCGCAAAACCGCGAGCTGGAAACCGTTGACGGCATTCTTACCTCACCCATCAAAGTCCTGGGTGACACCGACAAACGTGGTACCGAAGTCCACTTCTGGGCTGATGAAGAAATCTTCACCCATGTTGAATTCCATTATGAAATTTTGGCCAAGCGCATACGCGAATTGTCCTTTTTGAATAATGGCGTACGCATCAAACTCAACGACCACCGCACCGGGAAAGAAGAATTGTTTGCCTTCGAAGGCGGCACCCGTGGCTTTGTTGAATACATCAACAAAAACAAAAGCGTACTCAACCCGACCATTTTCCAGGCCACCGGCGAACGCCAGTCTGACCAGAACACCACCATCACTGTGGACGTTTCCATGCAATGGAATGACGCCTACAATGAACAGGTATTGTGCTTCACCAATAACATCCCGCAGCGCGACGGTGGCACCCACCTGACCGGCCTGCGCGCCGCCATGACCCGCGTCATCAACAAGTATATTGAAGAACACGAATACGCCAAGAAAGCCAAGGTCGAAGTCACCGGCGACGACATGCGCGAAGGTTTAACCTGCGTCTTGTCCGTCAAAGTGCCAGAACCAAAGTTCAGCTCGCAGACCAAAGACAAACTTGTCTCCAGCGAAGTGCGTGGCCCGGTAGAAGAAATCGTCGCCAAGACGCTATCTGATTTTCTGCAAGAAAGACCAAACGACGCCAAAATCATTTGCGGCAAAATCGTCGAGGCATCCCGCGCCCGTGAAGCAGCCCGCAAAGCCCGTGAACTGACACGCCGCAAAGGCGTCATGGATGGCCTGGGCCTGTCGTCCAAACTGGCAGATTGCCAGGAAAAAGACCCCGCCCTGTGTGAACTGTACATCGTCGAAGGTGACTCTGCGGGTGGATCAGCCAAGCAAGGTCGCGACCGTAAGTTCCAGGCGATTTTGCCACTGCGCGGTAAAGTGCTGAACGTAGAAAAAGCCCGTTTTGAAAAAATGCTGTCCAGCGAACAGATCACCACCCTGATCGCCACCCTGGGCACCAGCATAGGCCCGGACGAATTCAATGCCGACAAACTGCGCTATCACCGCATCATCATCATGACCGATGCCGACGTTGACGGCGCCCACATCCGCACCCTGCTGCTGACCCTGTTCTATCGCCAGATGCCACAACTGGTAGAGCGCGGCCACATCTACATCGCCCAGCCACCACTGTACAAGGTCAAGGCCGGCCGTGATGAACGTTACCTCAAAGATGATGCCGAAGAGGCCACCTACATGATGACCGTGGCCCTGACCGGTGCATCCCTTACCCCAGGCACAGGTGCAACCCCCATCATCGGCGATGCCCTGGGCGAACTGGTACGCCAGTACAACCTGGCCAACGCCATCATGATGCGCCTGACCCGCGTCATTGACCGCGCTGCCCTCACCGCCATCATGACCGGCGTCACCCTGAAACTGGATACGCCAGAAAACGCCGAAGCATCCGCCATCGCCCTGACCGCCGCCATTGGCGACACTGCCGTCAAGGCCGTGGTACGCAGCGACGAACTGTCAGGCGCATTCAGCCTGCGCATAGAACGCCTGTACCACGGTAACATCAAAGTCAGCAGCATCGACGCCGACTTTGTCGATGGCGCCGACTACAAAGTGCTGGAAAACGCCGCCAGCACCTTCAAAGGCCTGCTGACCGAAGGCGCCTTCATGCGCCGTGGCGAAGGCGAAAAAGCCAAAGAAATCGCCGTACAAGACTTCCACCAGGCCATGCTGTGGCTGCGCGACGAAGCCGAACGCGGCGTCAGCAAACAACGCTACAAAGGTCTGGGCGAAATGAACCCAAGCCAACTCTGGGAAACCACCATGGACCCCACAGTCCGCCGCCTGCTCAAAGTACAGATCGAAGACGCCATCGCCGCCGACCAGATCTTCACCACCCTGATGGGCGACGACGTGGAACCGCGCAGGGCGTTTATTGAATCGAATGCGTTGCGGGCGGGGAATATTGACGTTTGATGCTGCTGACGTTTGCGATGTAAAACTAAAAGGTCAATCAGAAATGATTGACCTTTTAGTTTTACATCGCAATAAACTTTCCTCGGATTTGTTCGAATAGAAATCAGTTAGCGAAATTTGATTGTGTTATATAACTTTAATTAATATATCCAGCGTCAAGCCACTGATGCTCATAAACCCTCCATATTTTGCATTAGTGCAACTCTCCATTTCAATCAAAAAATATTGCAAAATTTTACATACGCAAAGTAAATAATCATCTAGTATTAATAAATAATATTTATTTTTTAATACTTTTTGGCGAGTCTATTTTGAAAAGCTTATCATCAGTCAATCCGTCTCCAGAACAATTGTTAATTATTAAAAGAGTTCGGGCTGGCGTAGAGATAATTCGAGGGGCGGCAGGGAGTGGTAAAACAACTACCGCACTTTTAAAACTTAAACTTCTAATTCTTTGGGTGCAATCGCGCAGACGCAGAGAAGAAAGCAATGAGCCCGTTCGTGCCCTTGTATTGACGTTTAACAAAACTCTTCGAGGATATGTACACGACCTTGTAAAAAACAGCATTCCAACTGGAAATATTGAAATAACTGTTGATACTTTTAGTCACTGGGCTTATGGAACACTTGGAAAACCAAAGGTTTGTGAAGATGCTGATTTGGAGAGAGTTTGTGCGTCAGCATCTACACAAATCGGACTCCCACCTGACTTTCTCGCAAACGAAGCTAGATATGTAATGGGACGATTTTTACCAGCTGAAATTAACGAATATTTAAATTGCAGGCGTGACGGTAGGGGGGCTATCCCACGTGTTGAGAAACCAACTAGACAATTGATTCTTGACCTTATTATCAAACCTTTTCAGGAATGGAAATCAAGAAAAAATATCATGGATTGGAATGATGTGGCAGTGTCAATGATGGTGAAAAAATATCATTCCTATGACATTATCATTGTTGATGAAGCTCAAGATTTTTCTGCGAACCAGCTTCGTTCAATTATGATTCAAGCAAATGATGAAAGTGCAAAATGCTTCATATTAGATACTGCCCAGCGAATTTATGCAGGCGGATTCACTTGGTCAGAAATCGGTTTAACAATCCGCCCCGAAGACAGTTATAGACTAAAAGTTAATTATCGGAACACACCTGAAATTGCTCGCTTAGCCGCAAGTTTAATTAATTGTGTCACGCTTGACAATGATGGCACTTCCCAGGAGCTTTTAGATTTAACTGGAAATCCGAAACCAATTTTACTAGAAGGCCTCTTTAATCAACAGGTTAGTTGGTGCATTGAATATATCAAAAAAAATGTTGATCTTTCTACTGAATCAGTTGCATTTTTAAATCCAAAGGGTTGGTTCTCATATTTGGAGTCTCGTCTAAAAGATGCAGGTTTAAAATACGTAGAGCTAACTAGGCAGTCTGATTGGCCAACTTCGAACACAAACATTGCACTGAGCACTCTACATTCAGCGAAAGGTTTGGATTTTGACCATTGCATTATTATCGGGTTAAGCAAAGAAAATTTACCTGATGGAGAGTTCACTACAGGTGACGACAGATTCGAAACAGCTTGTCGGTTGCTATCAATGGCAATAGCACGTGCGAGAATCCAAGTTGTATTAGGATACAAATCTGGAGAAGAGCCCGCAATTTTGAATAGCTTAGATGCTAGTGCATGCGAAAAGGTTCAATTATGACATTTGCAGATTTGGAGGCAAAAATCTCGGAACGGAATATTACCGAAGTGCTACATTTCACAACAAATAACGGCTTACTTGGCATATTTTCAACTGAAAGTTTATTGGCTCATTCTGAACTCCCAAATGAAAAACGACTATCTCACATACTTCAAATTAATTGTAAGGATAGAAGTCGCGATTCAGCTTGGCATTCGTATGTAAATCTATCCATCTCAAAAATAAATGGAACGTTTTTTAGTATTTCAAAAAGATGGCATGCAAGTGCTGACATTTTTTGGTGCATTTTGAGCTTTTCGCCAGAAATAATGACCCATGAAAATGTGGTTTTTTCAACAACGAATAATGCGTATGATTTAACTGAAAGAGCTACAGGGCACGCCGGATTTGAGTCGCTATTTAAGCCGAGCGTTAGACAGTTTCCAACGAAATTGATAATACGACCAAAAACTGCGCAGATGATGCACACTACGTGTAATCAAGCAGAAATTTTATATCCAAAATCTGTATCTATCTCTTACCTTCGGCGTATCTATTTGAGTTCTTACGAACATTTACATGAGGTGGAAGCCCAAATTGGCGTTTGCTCCCCTAATATTGTTGGAACATTAGATTTAATTGTCGCCCCAGAGCTCTTTTCTTAATAATTATGGTCAATATCGCTGAAAATCAGATTATACGCTCTGCACTTTGGGCGGCCTATGGAGACGTAGTTGGGTTCCCAACAGAACTACTCACCGAGCAAGAATTCTTAAAAAGAAACAACATTGAGTTGGTCCAAGGTCCGATTGAATGGACTCGCCGAGTTGGCGGACTTTTTGGTCCTAAAATAACATTCGCGATTGGCACGTACTCAGATGATACTCAATTAAGACTAAGTACATCACGTGCCATAAGAGGTGACGGGTATTTTGACGTTGAAAGTTTTGCAAAAATTGAATTACCCGTTTGGCTAAACTATGCGTTAGGTGCAGGAAGAGGATCGAAAGCTGCCGCAGCAAATTTAGCATTTCGAGAATCAACGTGGTCACAAAATTTTTTCAAATCTGGCGACATTCATTACTGTAATGGTGGAGGTAATGGAGCGGCAATGAGAATACAACCGCACGTTTGGCAAGCGCATGCAGAAGGTCCAAATTCATTCATGAATGCCGTTATTAAAAACTCCATTTGCACACACGGCCATCCACGAGCAATCATAGGAGCTGCAGTTCATGCATTCTTTTTATATAACGCACTAGTAACAAAAAAATCTACACCGCCTGAAGATTGGGCCTCAATTGGCGATACTGCAGCAATATCTGCTTATGAGACATTAACTTCTGATCCGGAACTAGCATTAGTCTGGGTCCCAAACTGGGAGCACCTTTCAGGGAAAGAGCTAAAAACAGAATGGTCCAACACTATTTTAGAATGGCACGAATCTGTTGACCTTGCGAGAAAATATTGCGCAAACTTTAAAGATCCCGTTTCAGCCTATCGATCAATAGTTACGGCACTCGGGGGACTCAAGCCTTCAGAGCGCGGCTCGGGTTTAAAAACTGCTCTGTTTGCAATTGTCCTTGCGTGGTTATTTAGAAACGATCAACCGGAAGTCGCCTTACTTGTGTCTGCAAATACGTTCAACAGTGATACTGATACGATTGCTACAATGGCTGGTGCTCTAATTGGTTCAGTCTCAGAAACAGCACCTAATTGTGAGATACAAGACGCAGAATATATTCGAAAAGAGGCGCGAAGACTATATCTAATAGGCTCGGGAAAAAAACAAAGCAGTTTTAAATATCCCGATTTGCTAACATGGGTTCCACCGAAAAATCAAAGTGATGCATGGATCGAAATTGATGAAAAACCTAATCTGAGCGGATTGGGAGAAATCGTACCTTTTAACAGCTCATTCTCCTCCGAAAAAGGAAATGAGCTAATGTGGCAATGGTGTTTGCTGCCTTTTGGACAAACAGTACTAGCAAAACGTAGGAGGAACCAAATTAATACACCATACCCCCGAAAAATTGGAGCAGCAATTGAATCCAGTGCTTCACAAGCAAAAAAAACTCCCCATATTATTGAACGCGCACTTACTCCAAATTCGACCGAATTGAATATTGATGTGTGTACACAACTCTGCATTCAATCGGGATTTGACGCAAAAATTATTGGTGAAACACTATTATCTTTAGCAACGGAGCCAAATGGAATTGAAAGATGCATAGCATTTTCCGCAATAATCGCAAAAGCGAAAATAGCTAGGAGCAAACGATAAAAAGCATCTTTTAAGGAGCTCAAAAATTTCTTTGTCACACCATGACATCGCAATCTTATCTCTTTCATCAATGTTTAATATTCGCCGTATGCTCAACATCACCTGCAAATTTTTCTTCTAGGCCACTCCGGGCGAATGGCTCAAGACCGCTGCCGCTCAAAAAATTCCCAAATCATTTCCGCCCCATTCGGTGCCATTGGCGACGGCCCTAGCAAGCGGGCGCGGCGGTAGTAGGGCTGTGGCAGGCCATGTCCCCCATCGTGGATAGTAACGAGTTCGACTTCGGTTCTGGGGTCTTGCTTCCAGCTAATGCGTTCCACATCGACACTTGATACTGCGGTCGTCTGCGCCGTGGGTGTGGCTGTGATCTTGTTCAGGTCTGCAAAGTATTGTGCTGATGCGCGGGCATTGAGTACGTCGCCGCATTTGTAGAACAGGCCTAGCAGGTTCACTTCACCGCCGCTGTATGGCACTAGCGGGTCTTTGGTGCCGTTCATGATCATGACTGATGTGCCGGTGCCAGCGGGTTTGCAGCGGAAGTTTTGGGGTGCTTGCACGCTTGCGGATACTGCGGCCACGGCGCGGAAGCGGGTTGATGATTCTAACGCCAGGCGTAGTGACATGAAGCCACCCGAGGACACGCCGGTTGCAAACACGCGGGTCTTGTCAGTGCCGAGGTCGTTGATGAGTTTGTCGGTCAGGGCATTGAGGAAGCCGACGTCGTCGATGTCGCGGCCATTGACCTGATAGTCGCCGACCTTGCCGCAATCGTTCCAGTCAAAGCTGTAGGAATCGGGATAGGCGATGGCGAAGCCATGCTGGTCGGCGAGGCGTTCGAAACCGTAGCCGGTTTCGACGCGTATATCTTCTGCGCTTTGGCCTGAGCCGTGCATGACGAGCACTAGCGGTGCACCTTTGGGCAGACTTCAAGCTGTTTAGAATCCAGATGTCCAAGAATGATTTCACAATTTACACGTGCGTTCAAATAATGTCCGGTCTGTCACATGGAACTTTGGGAACCAGTGGATCATCCCGATAGTTATATGCTGGACGTACATTCACTGAATTATTTATTTTTAACGGCAAAAAATGCGGTAACGCCAACCACCTTAAAATCAAGCACTTGAAAATTCTTTTCCAAGAAATCTTTCAGGTCGCGTGCATTGTCATTTCGATTGTTAAAGACGCCTAGATAATTCATCAGCCACATGAATGGCTTTGCAAACAAGTTTTTATGTACATCTTCAGATAAGACAGAGGTTCCAAACAGCACGCCATATTCAGAGAGAAGTGGTTGTAGATGGCTGAATGCAATGCCCTTTTCTTTGAAGCTACCTGGAACGCAATGCATTACATAATTGATCGCAATGGAGTCAAATTTAGCCATCTTGTGTTGGACCGGCTCCAACAAATTTTGAATGTATGTTTCCGGCGCATATCTTGAAACCTTGAATTTGGTTTTTGCCAGACACTCAGGGCTTAGATCCATCAGAGCGAGTCTCGGCTTGGTGGAATCAAAGACAACCCTGTTTAATAGGAACCCAGTTCCAACACCGACTTCGAGATGATTGGAAGAGACGTATTTTTTATAATGCGCGTCCAAACGCTGGATAGAGCTGCCCCAGGCATATTTGGAAATCACACCATACAAGATGAAGTCGTAGAAAAATAAACTCACTTTATTAAAATATCGCTGCGACCGTTCGACTTTTAGAGTTGTTAAATTCTGATTGGCAGTTTTCATTATTGCTTTCATGTTGAGCTACGTTCGAATTGTAGCTGTCTATCCAGCACATTTATATTGCGTTCGGCTGGCTCCAAGGTTCATCCCGCTGCACTACATATTGTTTAACCACGCAGTCCCGTGGAATGACACCGTAATGTCGTGAGCACATCTTGGATGGTACGCAAGCGTCCAATTGTTCTACCACCTCATCAAAAATTGTTACTAAAACGCGCTGACTTTAAAAATTCTCGCTGGCCAGACACGGCCACTTCATCACCGATATTCAACTGAATCTGTTGCGGGATAGTGGCTGCAAAAAAATCCAGCAAACCGCGTTGCATTGACACATCAAGTCGATTGATCTGTACGCCATCACCTAAAACAAAACCATTCGTGCGCCAATCTTTTTTGGGTGGCATTTGGCATGTCGACGTGAGTTTGAGGTGGTTGACTTTTAAATCTGTCATATTCACAGTTGACTGACAATCTGCAATTTCCAAACTCAATTCAGCACCAGGTAAAGTGCCAGACAGTTCAGTGGTACCAACACCAGAAAATGCTACTTTTTTAACCGACGATGGCAGATGGATCGTAAATTTATTGAATGAGCGATACAGATGCGTTTCAACGCTGGCTAGGGTAATGTTCAAGATGCCATCAACCGTTTTTCCGTTGACGGACAGGCGCAGGTTCTCATTATTAACCGATGCTTGTGACACATTTGGGTCAAAAATGACCGTGATTCCTCCGGTATGGACTTCGTTACCTTGTGTGCGAATCACCACGCTTGCCTGTTCACCGATATCGAAATGATGCTCGGCCTGGTGCTGGCTTTTGGCGCGTGCCCGGTTATTTTTATTGATGTTATCCAGTGTGAAATTGCCTGCCACATACCAGACTACGGCAGCGAGAAATAGCCAGACTCCAGCTTTTGAAAACAGGCGTTTCATCATGACACCTCACGTTCTTTGAGGTGGAAGAATAGTGCCGCCCAAAGCAACACAGGCAAACCAAGCCATAAGCCAATTGAAAGACCATATTCAACCGCACCCTGCGGAACAAGCACATCGTCATTGAGCGATGCAAATATTTCCAACTGTGGGAAGCAGCCTATCCATGCCATGAAGATGGCTAGTAAGAACAATGTCAAAACTGTTCTTAGCACGGGCGAACGTTTAAAAAATACCGTGCCGCCGGCAATTACTGCCTGCCCCGTCGTTAAGAACAGCATAAAAAATATTTGCATCTTAATGAATCTCTGCACATCGGCACCGGTCTTTCCCATTTCTGAGGTAATGAATGGGATATAAAAGCCAAAGTCCTGTTGGGCGAGGGAGCAGGATTCGCAAAGCGGTGGCGTAATGTATGACGCCTTGGCCAACTGGACGGCGGGATAATTCATCAGCATATAGCCCAGGGTATATGCCAGCGGGAACAAGATGCCGATGAACACGAATGCCAGCAACCATTTCTCAAACACCGAAGCTGGGCGCATCAGGGTAATCAGGCTGGCCCCAGGGTTGACCATGTGTTTGAAATAGCGGCCAGAGAACACCATTGCCGACACAAGCAAGCCCCCCACATACCATTGAACCTGGCTGCCGAAGTGAAACTGCGAGAATGTATGCTCTGTATCCGTAGTGAAGGAAATCAGAATGGTAATCAGATTGATCATGACCATGATGCCGACGAACCAGGCATAGTCGCGCCAACTTTCTGCCCAATGGGCGCGCCACAAGCGGGCAAAACGCGCGCTGTTGAAAAAATTGCTCATTGCGGATTCCTTGTTGGGTCTTGATGAACTGCCACTGCATCCAGAATGGCTTGCTTGTTCATGCTCAGGGCCTTGTACAACAATTCGAGATTGACTGCCCCCGGGGCATCGCCCTTGTTGGCTGCGACATAGGCCCATTGATGGCCGATTGCTTCTTGATAGATGCTGTCGGCAATGTCTGCCTGATTGTCTGCGACGCCCAGATGCAAGGCGCGTTGCAGTGTGTCCATGCTGGCGGACAATGCCAGCTTGCCGGCATCAACAAACAGCACGTGGCTCATGAGGCTTTCCAAATCATGTGCCTGGTGGGTACTGATGACGACGATGCGATCTGCGTGTTCTTTGCCGCCCATGATGGTTTTAAACTGCGCCCGGCCTAAAATGTCCAGCCCATTGGTCGGTTCATCCATCAATAGCACTGGGGTGTGGGTTGCCAGCGCAAAGGCGATCACGGCTTTTTTCTTTTGCCCCAGGCTCATGGAGGCAAAGCCCTTGTCGCGTGGCACTTCAAAAATATCTGTATAGCTTTGAAAATCGGTACTGGAGAAGCGCGGATAAAATGGCGCATGCGTCTTCAGCAGCACCTCCAGCTTGATATTGGGTAAGTGAAACTCTTCGGGGACTACATACACTTGTTCCAAAAACGTGGGCAAGCGGGCCGTAGGTTTGTACCCCAGCACGTCTACACTGCCGCCGTGGGGAAACAGCAAACCCGACAGTATCTTTAATAGCGTCGATTTGCCACTGCCATTGCGTCCAAACAAGCCATATACGCCTGGCTGGGCAAGCGTCAGCGAAAAATCGTCATAGACGCGTTTGCGCCCATATTCAAATTGCAGTTGTGTGACTTTGATCATCAAAGTTCCTGAAGTTCCTGAGGTTCCTGAGGTTCCTGTAGACATCTATTATTTTTGGCTCGCCGTTTTCAACTGAGGGCATTCTGTAAGCAAAATCCCTCAAGCATCTTTTGCAGCAAAAGATGTACTTGCAAAGTGTCAGAGTTTATTACTTTTTTGCAAATAAAGGAAATTCAAAAGTTCACACCATTACGACTAGTGCGCTTCCATCACGAACAAGAAAAGCCCGCGTGGCAAACGCGCCGTATCAACACTTGCTTTCTGACAGGTAAAGAGAATTGAAAACACCGGCACAAATCCGGTTCGCTTATGTTTGATACCCGACAAACAAGGCTGTGTGCTTTGGGCATAATCTACTCCATCTCTTCCCCTTCACTGGCAAATTCACTATGACCTGGATTATATGGGTGTTACTTGCCCTTGTTTCTGCCGCAGCCATTGTAGCTGGCCTTGCCGCTTACGGTGCTGCGCGCTGGGCAGGTAAGACGCGGGCGTTGTTGCTGCGGCTTGAAAACACTCGCCTGTCGGTAATACCGTTGTCATATGACGTTCAGGAAATCGACAAGCTGCCGGCACCGGTAAGCAGATACTTCCGTACCGTATTGAAGGATGGCCAGCGTATCATCTCTGCGGCAAGGGTTGAACATGTGGGCAGCTTTAACCTGAGTGCGACTGCGGATAAGTGGAAGCCTTTTGCATCCGCACAGCGGGTTATCACCCGCAGGCCCGGCTTTGTATGGAATGCCCGTATTGCCATGGCTCCGGGTATAGGTGTTTATGTACACGACGCTTATGTGGGCGGTGAAGGCATGCTGACGCCTGCCTTACTTGGCTTGTTGACTTTGGCGGGCAACATCAGCGCCCGCGATCTGGCTGAAGGTGAATTCATACGGTTTTTTGCTGAAGCTGCCTGGTACCCCACGGCTTTACTCCCAAGCCAGGGGGTACATTGGCAAGCTGTTGACGACCATTCTGCCATTGCCACGCTTGCCGATGGAACAATCAGCGCAAGTATGCTGGTCAATTTCAACCCGGCTGGCCTGATTGAATCGGTACACGTTGCGGCACGTGCCGCGACGGTGGGCAAGGTCGTCGTGCCTACACCGTGGGAAGGGCGCTGGTACAACTATCAAGAACGTAATGGCATGCTGGTGCCGCTTAGCGGCGAGGCAGCGTGGCTGCACCCTGATGGACGCCAGCCTTATTGGCGCGGCACCATCACCTCAATGACGTATGAATTTTAAGCTGGCAACCGGCATGGCAGCTATGCATAGCTTTAAGCCCTGTTGTGACGCAACTTATGACGCAGCATTAGAATGCGCATAAAGTAAAGCTGACTGATCGCCACTGTCTGTTTTTTTAAACAAATCAAAGCTCACCAGCACTTTGCTTGCCTAAGACCTGCAGACTGCCAGCATAATACCTGCTGATTACTGGCGGGTGAGCTCATCTGTGACTCATCTCCGCGATTTCACTTCAGGAGAAAGCTCGTTGAAGCAAACTAGAGTACTTATTGCTGGCGCAGGTATCGCTGGTTTGACGGCAGCCCAGGAGCTGGCCGAACGTGGATTTTTGGTGACAGTGGTAGAGGCGCTGGCCGCACCCGGCGGAAAATCGCGCAGTATCCCGGTGGAAGGATCAGCTACTGCAGATAGCCAGGCTTTGCCGGGTGAACATGGTTTTCGCTTCTTTCCGGGGTTTTACCGACATATCCCCGATACGATGGCGCGTATTCCCTGCGTGCTGGCCGATGGCTCTTACGGTAGCGTGGCAGACAACCTGGCGCACACTTCCCGCACGCTTGCATTGTCAAAGAAGGGTCGGTGGGAGGTACCCAACCAGTTAAGGTCTTCATCGCATGATGCGGCGTCATTGCTCTCATTTCTGTATGATCTTTTTGTGGGTAGTGGTGTTGATGTGCCACGCGAAGATATGCTGCACTATGTACGTTGCGTGTTCACCATGCTGACCAGCTCGGACGAGCGACGTTTTGGTGAATTCGAAAACCTCTCCGCCTGGGATTATTTCCAGGCACCGTCACGCTCAGAAGCCTATCAAAAATATGTCATCAATGCGGTGACCCGCACTCTGGTGGCCTGTCGCGCAGCGGATATGAGTGCACGCTCCAACGTGGTGGTAGGCATACAATTGCTCAGTGATATCTACCGCAGTTGTGCCGACAGGGTGTTGAACGGCCCCACCAGCGAGGTGTGGATAGCACCGTGGGTCACGCATCTTCAACATCTGGGGGTGGAATTTGTACTTGGTGCTTCTGTAGAAAATGTGCTGTGGGATGGTACAGCAGCACGTGCGCTGCAACTCAGTGACGGCACAGAATTGACAGCCGACCATTTCATCCTGGCGTTGCCGCTGGAAGCCTTGCAGGCAATCAGCAATGAAGACATGCTGGCCAGGGCACCTGGTCTTAGCAGGCTGGACGAGCTCAAAACCGAGTGGATGAACGGCATCCTTTTCTATCTGGGGCAAGACATAGAACTGAATCACGGGCACACTATTTTCCTGGATGCGCCATGGGCACTGACCTCGTTGTGCCAGCAGCGTTTTTGGCCGCGTGGGCTGGCGCAATATGGGGATGGCACGGTGCACGGCATACTTAGCGTCTGCATATCTGATTTCGATGCACCCGGCGAATACATACGCAAACCCGCCAGGGATTGCACGCCAGCAGAAATTCAGGAAGAAGTCTGGCAACAAATCCTCGCCCACCTTGCACCAGCAGACAGGGCTGAACTTGAAGCTGCCGGGGTCATTGCCTGCTCCATCGACCCGTCATTGCGCTGGACTGCTGCGGGTATGGAAAACGATGCGCCACTATTCGTCAACACTGCCGGATCATGGGCAGCGCGACCAGAGCTTGATATCGGTATCAGCAACCTGTTTGTCGCTGGCGATTTTGTGCGTACGTCTACTGACGTGGCGACGATGGAAAGCGCCAATGAATCCGCACGCAGGGCTGTCAACCACTTGCTGGAACTGACTGGTTCCAGTGCACAGCGCTGCCAGCTATTCCCGCTGGAAGAACCGACGGCACTGACCCCGCTCAAGGTCATCGACAAGCTGCGGTTTGATGCTGGCTTGCCGCATTTGCTGGATCTGGTGCCGGTATTTTCTGGGGAAACCATCGCATGGCTGGGCGCAATGACTACCCGCGTCGCCGACTATTCAGTGAAGGCCGGTGACCTAGTGCGCCAGTTGGGTTGGGACAAACGCTTGCCTGAATTTGAATCCAGGGCCATGCGTTTTATCAACAACCTGGGCCGGGGTGTGGCCCCTGTATCCAAGTGGGCCAGCAGTACGGGCAATAATACGGGCCATACTACGGGCAATACTACAGACACCCCTGATCACGGTAAGCAAGAGGCACAAGCTAAGGCATCTGGTGTGTATGCCCTTATCAATGATGTTGTCGGTGCAATTAATGATAAGGCGCTGGCTGACGATCTGGACAAGCTGCGTGCGCATTTGATTAGCGCGCTTGATCAGACGGATAAACATTTTCGTGAATACGGGGCTAGCCACCAGCGCCATCTGATTGATGGCGTGCTGGCTGATTCGTTGTTTCAATCCGGCAAGCGCTTGCGGGCAAGCTGCGCCCTGCTTTGCTCCATGCTGATGCGGCGGTTTTTGTCGGACGAAGCGATACAGGTTGCCATCATCACCGAATCCATACACGCAGCCACCTTGCTGCACGATGACATCATCGACGAAGCCGATCAGCGGCGCGGCCACCCCACCGCATGGAAAAAATATGGCGTGGGTGCTGGTGTGCTGGCAGGCAACCTGCTGGTGTCACGCGCCGTGCGTTCACTGTACCGCATCGGTTATAACGGGCTGGCAGACGACCTTTTCGAAGTCATAGAATCCATGATCGCTGCCGAATCTGACCAATTGTCAGGCCGACGCAACCTGGAAGCCAGCGAAGAAGATTACCTGCGCATCATCGATGGCAAAACCGCAGGGCTGTTCGCCTGGTCTTGCCGCGCCGGTGCCACCGTAGGCGGCTGCAACGCCGCCACCGTCACTGCCACCGCCCAGTTTGGCCGCCACATGGGCCTGGCCTTTCAACTGATAGACGACATACTGGACCTTGACCCCGCCACCAGCGACACCGGCAAAACCCGCTTCACCGACCTGTCTACTGGCCTGCTGACTTACCCTCTGCTACTGGCACGCCAACGCGACCCGCAAGGTTTTGATGTGTTGGCGGCTGATGGCTTTGCTGACGCTGCTAAGGTCAGTGCATGGCTGGTCGCCAACGCAGCGCTGGATGCTACACGGGCCGAAGCCGCCAGACAGATTGCGCTGGGGGTCGAGGTCTTGCTACCGGTGCGGCATTCTGCCGCGAAGGCTGCACTGATTGAATTGGCGCGGGCGTCTACGAGGCGATTGCGGTAGTATAGACACTGTCTAGCCTTTCACAAATCACGATATATTTTTATTTCTTATGGCCCTCACACCGGATGACATCAAGACAGCGATTTCACTACTAGCTTTCGCTGCTTCACTCCTATCACTTTATTTCACCAGAATTAATTGGCTTCAATCAAACCGCCCCGTCATATCTGCTTTCGTCGTTGAGCATAGCTCGGGAAATACGGCTGCGGTATTTAATCTGACTATTGCCAACACTGGCAGTCGCCCAGCAGTGCATGTCCAACTACATGCTTCGCGCGACGAAATATCTAGCTTACTTGACGTGAATGCTGAACCAGAGAAATTCGATTCCATCTCTAGGGTCTTCACATCAGAAAGCAAAATTCCTCTGCTAAGAAATGGCGAAGAATTGAGTACGTCATTCGGAGCTACAAATAGTAACCCTTCTGACGATCCCTGGTTGCGCTACGGGACAGAAATTGAGATTTCAGTAAGTTACCAAGATTTAGACGGCAGAAAATATATATCCAGACAACCATTAAAGATTTATGCTCGCGATGGATTTGGCGGCGGCGTCTGGACTGATCCCAAAGTATAACTACCCGTCGATACAGTAATTTTGTGTGCTGTAACATTGAGCATTCCTAACTCCCAACTAGTTTCACAATAATAATTTCTAAACTCGTACACGCTCCTGCTCTTGAACTTCAATACGGCTTTGTATTTGCGCATAGAGTTGTGCTTCAGCATTATCTCTATCCGTAACAGTTACAACTAATGCATATGATTCGGTTTTGTTACAAAGCTCATTTCCCCAACCCAAACGATCTTGGCGGGTTACTACAATGAACCATTTGACTTTCGGCGACAACTGCTTAAACTCCCATGTTGAAGACTGCACAGTACCTTTACCTCTAGCTTGCGCACTAATCGAACGATTACTTATAGCATCGTCATTTCTAACTTCAGTATCCAATTGAGTTTCATGATTAAACGATTTTTGTACTTCTTCTAACGAGCTTCCTTTAACCAACCGGAAAAATATCTTTGTAGCTACATAATCTAACCGTGTTGTCCGCACTGGAGGAGAGTAAGCTAACGAAACTCTTAACTCTCTTTTCGCTCTATTTGAGCGCAAAAAAGAATCGGGTAAAGGTAATTCAAAAAACTGATGTGAGTCGTGTTCTATTACTTCTTCAGAAAATAATACTACTGCAGATTCTGATGAACGAAACAAGGTATCAGTATCCACAAGGCCGTATCCTAGAACATCATGAAATAAATTACTTCCATACTTTTCTTTATGGTTGTCTTTAAGTTCATCAGTAAATATTTCTTTTGCTTGCTGAGGCAATACCGCGTGATTTACGAGCATTGCCCTTAACAGATTTGCAGAAGACCCCGGGTATTCATTGAGTATCCGGCCAGCTAAATGTGCAATATATGGTGCAGCAAAACTAGTGCCGGAAATTTCTTTTAGCAGAGTTTTTCCTATGAAATCATGATGTAGAGTCAATACCCCCATTCCCCTTGCATCGGCTTTCCACTGTCCCCCTTCTTGTCTCATAGGAGAAGCGAGGTTTCCTCCCGTAGCCACTACGTCTGGTTTGATTGCACCTTTGATTGACGGGCCATGTCGAGTAAATGGGGAAGGCTGACGATCAGATGCTGGGGACAGTGCATGAATCTCGGGGTAACGCTGCTCATTTATGTGTGCATTATGTCTAGCGACACTACCTACTGTAAGAACGTTTAAAGCAGGTGCAGGATCAATAATTATTGACTCTGGGCAAGTCAAATATTCAGGATACTCAGCCCTCCAACTTTCACGAGGAACGGGCGGGGTGTCCGATCCATTAAAATTACCAGCCGACACAACGAACAGCACGTTACATTCACGAGCCAATTTGTCTAGTAAATATGCAACACCCTTTATATGTCTACTGTCATACGGAGCATTACGATTACCAATAGACAAATTGAAAATCCTGCACCCATGAACAGTATAAAAATAATGCACTGCACTACTCAATACTGTCTCAATCGTTCTTGGATCAAATTGCGCTTCACCCGTATGCTTATCTAAATATAGTATCTTCCCACTAAACAACCATAAGTCAGGTTTCCAGTAGTTACTTTCGGCACAGGCTTCTATATCTCCGTACAATGCAATCCCGGCTATGGCTGTGCCATGACCAACATCGTCATCTTCGGCTACCCCACTAATGTAGCTGGTATTTTCTGCGACGGCTGATCTGAGTAAAGGATGATTGGTATTTATACCACTATCTAAAATACAGATTCTGGCGCTATCTTGATTTGGAGAAGGTAATTGATTTGGAATATCAGAAATATCAATATTCAGCTGCGCGTGCTGTATACCTGATTGAGGCAATAAATCGATATATCGTACATCGCTGTGTTCAAAAAGCAAATCTGCTTGAGCTGAGCTGACTTCTAGCCTATATAGTAAAAGGCTATCCAAGCTAATAAGGTCGATTTGATGAATCCCGTTGCCAGTCAACCAATTTCCAAATTCTGCAACTAAACGCGCCCTCATTGGATGGTTACTTACTTCTATAGGCCAAAGTTCCACGTCAAGTCTAAACAAAGGGCTGTCAGGCAAACCATAATATTTAACAGCCCAACTCTCACGATCTTGGCGAGTCCAATTACCAACGCTCTCCAGCGCTGTAAGAATTTGCTTGTAGGTTAATTTACTATCATCCAAACCCAAAAGTGATAAGTGATTTGCAAACTGAACTAATCCAGATTCATTTGCAAATGCAATGCAAATACCTGCCTCTTCTTGACTGATGAATTCAACCCCATGCTTATTCAAGTGCTGAATATCAAGCATACCGATATGCTCTAACTTGAGGACAAATCGATTGGCATTTGAAGAATTTTGCTTTCGAGCCTCAAAGATGGCTTCTTGGAGAAGGCTACCTAGTTTTTGCCCGTGAGTAGCTAGGTCGCCACGCTTAAAGGCAGGAATTTTATATTGTCGTGTTCGTCGATCATTTATGAGCTCTTCTTTCTTGATACGGATATGTTTATACAGTTCTGCCATTGTTAGCTTCCCCAATAATCCCTACCGCCTAATTTCCTTGCTTCGTGCGCTAGAAAGATCTTTAAGATTGAGAAATTCTTGACCTTTGAGAATATTGCGTTTGATCGCACGGCGAACTACACGCTCAATATCTGCGCCACTTAATCCATCAAATAAGTCGAGAATCTCTACCTGATCAGTTTCAAATTGTCTCCGAACACCGCGCAGTTTAGAGCGTAAAATTGCACCTATCATGTCGCGAGAAGGCTTTGAAAATTCAAAAACGTCATCAAATCTCCGCCAAATTGCACTGTCCAAAATTTGCTCATGATTGGTTGCTGCGATTATCAAACTATTTCCTTGATACGCATCCATCATTTGGAGCACAGCATTAACTACCCGCCGTAATTCGCCATGTTCAGTGCTATCGGAGCGCTCTTTACCGATCGCGTCAAATTCGTCGAAAAGCGCGACCATTGGATACTGACTAATATAGTCAAAAACTTTACGCAAATTTGCCGCAGTTTCACCAAGAAATGAAGATACCAGAGCATCAAGCCTTACTATTGCTAAAGGAAGGTCCAGTTCACAAGCGATAACTTCTGCAGTCAACGTTTTTCCACACCCAGGTGGTCCGAAAAAAAGAACCTTACCTGCTGGTCGCATGCCATAAGATCGCAAAATATCCTGCCTGCGATGTTCACCAAGTAATTCCTCCACGGCAGACAAATTTTCTGGTGGGAGGATTAATTCTTCTAGTGTTCGCTGCGAATGCCTAATATCAAAAAGTGGTAAACCACGCTCTTTATCCGTTGGAACTGAAGGAAATAGTCTTGATAATTTTCCCTCTGAATCAACGCCGGACGTATAAAGAATTTTTTCTAAATCATTCGCGAGAAGATGGTGTTGCTTTAACCGTTCTTCTTCAATTATCGACTCTGAAGCTAAGCGGAAACCCTCCTTATCTCCAGCGGTACCCGCTTTCAAAAGTTGTCGCAAGATTTTTCCACTAGCCATACAAGTTCCAATATTTCAATATTAAATATCAATTAAGCAAGCATTACCATCATATGCCGATTATCTCAGTCATGCTTACTCTTTTGGGAAAAAAAACACAAATTTCAATCTTTTCTGCAGACTACTCTTTACCGTGAAAGACATTGCTCACATAAACGATACTGCAAATTGTAGCGGCTCCTTTTACGCCTCAAGGCGCAACCGCTTTCCAATTCCCATTCTGTATCATCAACATCACCCTCGCTTTTTCTTCCAGGCCGAAATGGTCATTGGCGGTGTAATGCAACACGCCCTGAGTGATGGGGATGTCGATTTCGGATTCCATGGCGTCTTTCAGGGCGGTGCGAAACTCCGGTGTGCCGGGTTTGGCTTTTTTTAGTGCCAGCGGAATAACGCGATTCAGCAGCAGGTAGGCATCATAGCCGTGGGCGGCGAACTGGTTTCTGGTGCCTTCGCCGAATTGTTTTTCATAGCGATTGGTGAAGTCGGTGGCCAGACGTTTGGAGGGGTGATCTTCTGGCAGCAGCTCTGGCAGGATGGCCAGGCCAGCAACGACGAAAGCACCTTCCACATCTTTGCCACCCAGACGTATCAGGTCACGCGAGGCCGCACCGTGGGTTTGGTAGATTTTGCCTTTGTAGCCGCGTTCTATCAGGGCCTTGTGCGGCATGGCTGAGCCGCTGCCGGATGCGCCGATGAGGATGGCGTCAGGTTTGGCAGCAACCAGCTTCAGGGTTTGTGCGGTGACGCTGGTGTCGGGGCGGTTGAAGCGTTCAGTGGCGACGGACTGCAGGCCATCTTTGCTGGCGGCGGCTGTGATGCCTTTCAACCAGGCTTCGCCATAGGCGTCTGAATAGCCGAGGTAGGCATAGGTTTTGACGCCCACTTTTTTCATG
Organism: Undibacterium sp. Ji50W; assembly: GCF_049340445.1. Lineage (NCBI taxonomy): Bacteria > Pseudomonadati > Pseudomonadota > Betaproteobacteria > Burkholderiales > Oxalobacteraceae > Undibacterium > Undibacterium sp. Ji50W. The sequence continues at coordinate 41,668 of NZ_JBMPOX010000005.1, forward strand.
TGGTCAGCAACGGCATGAGCCATGAGCGATGTTGACTGCGCGATGCGGAAGGTCCAGGCACCTTTGCCCGGTGCCATTTCAACTGGTGAGGTAGAGATTTGTGGCGTCTTGAGTTCAGATGCGACTTCTGCCAGGGCCACCGAAGCGGGTGTGGCGGTGGAGCCGATGATGACATCCACCTTGTCATCGGTGATGAGCCTGCGGGCATTCTTGCTGGACTGGGTGGTGTCAGATGCATCGTCAAGGATGACGAGTTTGACTTTTTCACCACCGATGGTGTCGGGCCACAGGCTAATGCCATTCTTGGTGGGGATGCCTAGCCCGGATGCAGGGCCGGTCAGGGGCAGGCTGACACCGATGGTGATGTCGGCCTGGGCGGTGCCTATGGTCGCGCCTATCAGCAGGGCCAGTAGCGTGGGTTTGGTGATGAGTTGCATTGCAGTCTCCTGTTTTATTGTTGGTATTGCGGATGCGGGTGTGGCTGGGTGTTATTGCGCCTTGTTTGCCAGGCTGGGCTTGGAATTGATGGGGGTGCTTATTGCGACTCGTTATTGTTATGCTGTATAACAGTTATTCAATATAATAATATTTTGGGTGAGATGCAAGTGGGGTTTGAGGTTTTTTGGGGCGGGTGTTAGTGGATGACTGCACCGCATGGGTTCGGCCGGACCGCGTTGGGCCAATGTTAAACGAATACGTTATTTAAATGCTGAGTGTTGGGCTGATAAGGCATAGCCCAACCTACGAACTGACCTGTACCCCGTAGGGTGCGCCACGCGCACCGGTTTGTTGGTGTATGAACATGCTGCGGTGCACGAAATCAGCATATATTGAATTTTGGCAATTGGACGGTGCGCGCGGCGCACCCTACAAATATGCTCAACCGCCGCCAAATGACCGCTGCTTTATTTGGACTCTATACACAACTTACCTAACAATGCCCGCAACTGTTGCCTTTCCTTTGCGGTCAATTGCTGGCTGACTCTGTCATCATGTTCTTTCACTGCCTGTTTGTATTTTTCCAACTGGCGCTGGCCTTCTTTGGTCAGGTGCAGGTTGTAGGATCGGCGGTCGCCGGAATCTTGTCGTTCCAGCAGGCCGGCCTGTTCAAAATTGTCTATGATGGAAACAACACCTGATCGTGCAATGCCCATGACTTCGGCCAGGCGGGTCTGCGAAATGCCGGGGTTGCTGCTGATAATGACCAATGAAGAAAAGCGCTGGGGGGTAATGTCATAAGCACCCAGGCTGACCGTAAAATCTGCGTAAATCGATAACTGGGCACGGCGTACGGCGTAGCCTGTCAGTTCTTCGAGGATGTCGTAGTTGATGCCTTCTATGCGCGCATTGAAAGTGATAGCTTGCGCCGTGCTGGTTGAGCGCCTGGGCATTGCGGTGCCAGGCTGTCGTTTGCTGGTGGCTGGTTTCTGTTTGGGCATGTTAAGACGTATTTGCGGTGGGCTTCTTGTCTTATCTATTGTACATGCTGGGCGTCGTTATAAAACGGGGGAACCTTGCTGATACACAAACACGGTAGCATCCGGCACTGCCGCAAGCCTGAATTCACGCACTCGCAACTCCAGGAAAATGCAACAAATCTTGTGTTACCTTGGATAACTGTAATACAGTATAACAATTACGCCACACTTATAAAGGCGTGCCAAATAAAATCCTGCTGGAGGCAGACATGAAAGTGGTTATCGCCGGTGCCGGCATAGGCGGCCTGACTCTTGCGCTGATGTTGCATGAGCGTGGGATCCATGTAGAGGTGTACGAAGCAGTCAGTGAAATCAAGCCGCTGGGCGTGGGCATCAATTTGTTGCCCCATGCCAGCCAGCAATTGTGTCAGCTGGGGCTGGAAGCTTGCCTGGCCGAGCGCGGTATTGAGACTGCATCGCTATCTTATTTCAATAAATTTGGCCAGAAAATCTGGCAAGAGCCACGTGGTCGGGCCGCTGGCTATGATTCGCCACAATATTCCATACACCGTGGTGAATTGCAAATGACCTTATTGCAAAGCGCGATAGACCGGCTGGGCGCGGACCACATTCACCAGGGACATGCATTCGCGTCGTTTGAGCAAGTGGCAGACAAGGTGATTTCTACCTTTACCAGGCAGGCAGACCAATCGGCGGTGCAGGTGGAATCTGACTTGTTGATCGGTGCGGACGGCATCCATTCTGCAGTGCGGCGCTTTTTGTATCCGCAGGGTGATCAGCCACGCTTCTCTGGCCGTATGTTATGGCGAGCGGTGACGGAGGCAGAGCCTTATATGGATGGGCGCAGTATGTTCATGGCAGGCTACCAGGACCAGAAATTTGTTGCTTACCCTATCTCTGAACCCTTGCGCACGCAAGGCCGCTCGCTGATCAACTGGATTGCAGAGCTGCGCGTGCCGGGTGGTGAATTGCCTACGTCAGACTGGAACCGCAAGGTCGACAAGTCCACCTTCAGCAAGCCGTTTGACAGTTGGAAATGGGGCTGGATCGATATCCCTGCGCTGATCGAAGCGGCAGAGGTGGTGTATGAATTTCCACTGGTAGACCGCGACCCGTTACCGCGCTGGACCTTCGAGCGCGTAACGCTGATGGGCGATGCCGCCCACCCTATGTATCCAATAGGTTCAAACGGCAGTGCACAGGCGATTCTGGATGCCCGTTACCTGGCCGATTGCCTGAGCAATGAAGTCAACGTCCTGTGCGCCCTGCGCGAATACGAAGCAGAACGCTTGCCACGCACCACCGGCATTGTGTTGCGCAACCGTATGAACGGGCCTGAACAGGTGATGCAACTGGCAGAAGAACGTGCGCCGCAGGGTTTTGCGAATGTAACGGATGTGATCGCGCAGTCAGAGCTGGAGGCGATTTCTTTGCGCTATAAGCGACTGGCTGGGTTTGATAAGGATGCCTTACGGGGGACAGGGGTGGCTGGAATGGCTGGGCCTACGGATAAAAATTCTTGAGCTGCAACGAGGAAGGCTAATTGTTTTTGAAATACCAGTGATCTCATATCGGGCAGTGGCGAGTCCCCTTCCTTTCAAGGGAAGGGTTAGGGTAGGGATGGGTTTCTTTTGCAATTTGATCGCAAGTTAATCAACGGAACCCCATCCCCACCCTGACCTCCCCTTGAAGGGGAGGAGTTACCCTACTACCGGCTCAACGTACTGCCAAATCAAACCTGTCCGCATTCATGACCTTGGTCCACGCCGCCACAAAATCATTCACAAACTTCTGCTGCGAATCGCTGCTTGCGTAGATTTCTGCCACGGCGCGCAGTTGTGAATTGGAACCGAAGACAAGGTCAACCACGCTGGCAGTCCATTTCACCTCGCCACTGGCGCGGTCGCGGCCTTCCAGTACGCCTGCGGTGCCTGACTGTTGCCACTTGGTGTTCATGTCCAGCAAATTAACGAAGAAATCATTGCTCAGGGTTTCTGGTCGTTTGGTGAATACACCGAGTTGTGTTTTTCCGGCGTTGGCGTCCAGTACGCGCAGGCCACCTATCAGGACTGTCAGCTCAGGTGCACCAAGGTTCAGCAACTGTGCCTTGTCGATCAACAAGGCAGCAGCTGTTCCTTCCAAACCTTTGCGCAGGTAGTTGCGGAAGCCGTCTGCCGCCGGTTCCAACACTTCAAACGATGCGACGTCGGTCTGGTCTTGTGTGGCGTCCATGCGCCCTGGGGTGAAAGGCACCTTGATGTCATGGCCAGCTTTCTTCGCCGCTGCTTCGATACCGGCACTGCCACCCAGCACGATCAAATCTGCCAGCGAGATTTTTTTGCCGGATTGGCTGGCATTGAACTCTGCCTGTATGGCTTCCAACTTGGCCAGCACAGTGGCCAGCTCTGCAGGCTGGTTAATGTCCCAATCTTTTTGCGGGGCCAGACGCAAGCGTGCGCCGTTGGCACCGCCGCGCTTGTCGCTGCCACGGAAGGTGGATGCCGATGCCCAGGCAGTATTCACCAGTTGGGATACAGACAGACCAGACGCCAGCAGCTTGGCCTTGAGGCTAGCCACATCCTCGTCATCCACCAGGGCATGGTTAACGACTGGAACAGGGTCTTGCCAAATCAGTTCTTCTTTTGGTACCAAAGGGCCAAGGTAGCGGGCGATGGGGCCCATGTCGCGGTGGGTGAGTTTAAACCAGGCACGGGCAAAGGCATCAGCCAGCTCTTGCGGATTTTGCAGGAAGCGGCGCGAGATTTTTTCGTAGGCCGGGTCGGTGCGCAGGGCCATATCTGCGGTCGTCATCATTGGTGCGTGACGCAGTGCCGGGTCGTGCGCATCGGGCACGGTGGTCCTGGCGGCTGGGTCTTTGGGTGTCCATTGATGGGCACCGGCTGGGCTCTTGTTGAGTTCCCATTCGTAGCCGAACAGGGTTTCAAAGTAAGAATTGTCCCAGGTGGTTGGGGTGGCGGTCCAGGCACCTTCGATACCGCTGGTGATGGTGTGCACACCTTTGCCTGTGCCAAAGCTGTTTTTCCAGCCCAGGCCCTGTTCTTCCAGGCTGGCACCTTCTGGTTCTGCGCCGACCTGGGATGGATCACCTGCACCATGGGCTTTGCCGAAGGTATGGCCACCGGCTACCAGGGCGACGGTTTCTTCGTCATTCATGGCCATGCGGGCAAAGGTTTCGCGTATGTCGCGTGCCGATGCAAGCGGATCTGGCTTGCCGTTCGGGCCTTCGGGATTGACGTAGATCAGGCCCATCTGTACGGCGGCGAGCGGGTTTTGCAGATCGCGGTCGCCGCTGTAGCGCTGGTCATCCAGCCATTTGCCTTCGGGGCCCCAGTAGATGTCTTCTTCTGGTTCCCAGATGTCGGGGCGGCCACCGGCAAAACCAAAGGTCTTGAAGCCCATGGAATCAAGCGCGACGTTACCGGCCAGTATCATCAAATCTGCCCATGACAGTTTGTTGCCGTATTTTTGCTTGATGGGCCACAGCAGGCGGCGTGCCTTATCGAGGTTGCCATTGTCAGGCCAGCTGTTGAGTGGGGCAAAGCGTTGTGCACCGGCGCCGCCACCACCGCGACCATCAGCAGTGCGATAGGTACCTGCGCTATGCCAGGCCATGCGGATAAAGAAGGGGCCATAGTGGCCGTAATCGGCAGGCCACCATTCTTGCGAATCGGTCATCAGGACGTGCAGGTCTTTGATGACGGCGTCCAGGTCCAGGGTCTTGAATGCTGCAGCGTAATTGAAATCTTCACCCAGCGGATTGGATGCGGGGGCATGTTGATGCAATATCTTGAGGTTTAATTGATTTGGCCACCAGTCTGCGTTGGCGTGGCTGGCTGCCACTGCAGTGCGGGCGGCACCCGCGAACGGGCATTTTGCTTCGTTTGACATCGTTATCTCCTTGGATGGGGAGGCTGTTGCAAAATCAAGCTGGCTATACGACATAACACCAACTTGATTTCGCAACAGCCTCTGAATGACACTGATTACATGGCCGATTGTAGGGATGGATGATTAATAGGTATACTTAATTTAATTTATTGATTCAATTCATTTTAACTATCGACTGCCAGATTGAGCATTGCATCTGCCTTCAAAATGACAGGCTTATTTTTGTACTTATTTTCGTACTTATTTTTGTACTTATTTTTGTAGTATCTGCGCTGAATGAATTTACATATTAGCTTATTTACACCAAAACACCGGGGCCATTGAATCCACTGCACTTCTAAGGGATAATTGCGCTCATGAACGACACTACACAATACCCCCCATTACCGGATCGCCTGTCAGTTGATCCGCGCAGCCCTTATCATGTTGCCGCCGTGTTTGAACACGATGTCGGTATTAAGCTCAATGGCAAAGAGCGCAACGATGTTGAGGAATATTGCATCAGCGAAGGCTGGGTCAGCGTTGCTGCTGGCAAGGCACGTGACCGCAAGGGCCATCCTTTGATGATCAAGGTCAAGGGCGTGGTCGAGGCGTTTTATCGCTGATTGATTTGGCTGGATGCAGAAAGCATCCAGCCAGCATTTCTATTATTTCTATTGCCGGGCTTGCCCGGTGTCTTTGGCGCAGTGGTAAGCGCTGTACAGTGGACTGTAACTTTGAAACAGAAGTGAAAGACGCTTGCCCGGCGATCAGGGCAAGGCGCAAAGCGGAGCGATAGTGAACTATCGCGAGCATTTGCAACGCAGCCATGGTCGTCGCGCAAGCGGAAGGCACTCTGTTTTCAATTGTTACAGTCCACTGATATGCTGCCTTGTATGCTTGCTGATGATACCTTGACGCTGTACCGCTAATGAAACCCTCCTACCCGCCCCATGCTGTATCGCGCCTGCGCTCTGCCCGTCTGCTGCGCAGCACCCGGCCATTTCTGGCGCGTGGTGGGCCCAAGGGTGAACGTTGTGGCGGCTGTCGGCTGATCCTTAGTCATTGCCTGTGCACGCTGCGGCCTGTCGTGCCCACCCGTGCCGGGGTATGCCTGCTGATGGCGGAACACGAAACCTTAAAGCCCAGTAACACCGGCTGGCTGATTGCCGATGTGGTGCCAGATACGATGGCATTTGGCTGGGCGCGTACCGAGGTGGACCCGGCACTGCTGGCCGTGCTGGCAGACCCGCAATGGCAGCCGTATGTCGTTTTTCCCGGTGAGTTTGTGACACCTGAACGGGTGATTACGGAATTGTTACCAGCAACTACGCAACCGACATCCACAACAAGCGGCGCTGGAAACAAACGCCCGCTATTCATCTTGCTGGATGCCACCTGGCCAGAAGCACGCAAAATTTTCAAGAAAAGCCCTTACCTGACGCAATTCCCGGTACTCAGCCTGTTGCCAGAACAATTGTCGCGCTATCGCCTGCGCCGCTCACGCCGCGATGATCATTTATGCACATCTGAAGTAGCCGCCATATGCCTGGGCCTGGCTGGCGACCATGCCGCAGCGCAGGCACTGGAAATGTACCTGGACCTGTTCACAGACCACTATCTGCGGGCAAAACAGCAGTTGAAAGTGGAGTGGGACGATGTCTTGCATTTGCAGTTGCGGGCATTGGCCGCTTCTTCGACTTAACCTCTTGGTCCTGTCGGGCGATATCTAACTAGCCCGACACCCCTGGCAACTTCCCATTATCTGGCCCGGCATTGCGGCTGATGGCAGCCAGATAGCGTTGCGCTTCTTCCCAGGTAATGGTGACATCGGTAGGTACATCGTCTTGTGCTGTTGCGAGCATGGCTTCTTCTTGCTGGCGTTTTTGTGCTTGCTGTTCTTTCTTCTGACGCAGCTGTTCTTCCTTTTGGCGTAGTTGGGCGTCTTCGATGGCGCGCAAACGGTTTTGCCTGGCGATGAGTGCATGCAGTGCGGCGCTGGCGTGTTCGCGTCTTTGCTTTTCCAGTTCTTTACGTTGCCGCCTTTGTTCGGCACGCTGGCGGGCAGCGGCTTCTATGGGCGATTCCTTAATGCCTGCCTTGCTGACGTTCACTTTACCCTGCACTGCACCCAGGCCTGGTTTGCCGGCAGTTTGCAAGGCTTGCAGCAATGCCCGCACACTGACGGGGCGCTGGTCTGGCTGGATGGCGAAGCCGCTTTGCAAGACTTGCCATTGTGCGGCATTGAGTGCGGCGGGCGGCATGGGATGTTGTTGTGGATGACGGTATTCGCCAAAGGGCATGGCCGTTTCCAGCATCTGGTAGATCATGACGGCAACTGCATACACATCCAGACCCGGACTGTGCTGATGGCTGCCTGCTTCTGGCGCGCGGTAGCCGGCGGTGCCTGCATAGGGTGAACGTGATGGCGTCATGCCTGTGGAAACAAGCCCGGCTTCAGTGTGGCTGCGCAAACGGGCCGAGATACCAAAGTCCAGCAATTTGATATCGCCAGCCTGCGTCAGCAAGAGGTTGCCGGGTTTTAAATCACGATGGACGAGTTTGTGTTTGTCCCATGCATAGTGGAGGGCATCGGCCACGGGGCCAAGCATGTCCAGCACTTGCCTGAGGGTGCAACGGCTGTGTTTGGCCAGATAATTTTCCAGGTCTTGCCCATCCAGGTATTCCATGATGATGAAATAGCTGCTGGTGGCAGGGTCACGCGCCCAGTCATATACCCTGACGATATGTTCATGCGCCAGCCTGCGCACCAGAGATGCTTCTTCCACCAGCAGGCGCGCATGCATGGTACTTTGGGTCAACTGCGGCGACAAAATCTTGAGTGCCACCATTTCGCTATGGCCCAGCTCTGCCTGGGTTGCCAGGTCTGTGGCTTGCCACACCTGGCCCATGCCACCCTGCCCTAACAGGCGCTCCAGCCGATAGCGTTTGGACAATCCGCCCACTTCTTGCCCCGCCAGAAAACCGAGGTCGGTGCCCTGGCTATTCTCTTGTGCAGGTTTGCTGGCCTGCCGGGAGATAACAGGGGCAAGTTCGGTATCGAGTATGGCGTCTTTACGCTGCTTGAATTCGTCTTCTGTCAGCAGCCCTTCATCCAGCAATGCGCGCAATTCACGGATTTTTTGTATTGGCGTTTGCATAGTTTTGATAGCAGCTACTTTTCTTGGAACCTGTTTCCGATCTTACTGCGCGAGCGTGATCGGGGCTCATGCGCTGCTCAAAATGCTCATGTACTTAAGTACATTCCGCTTTTTGCGCTGCTCTTCACCCCGCTGACGCTCGCTCGCTACAGATCGTAAACAGGTTCTTAAACGGTAAAATCAATTGTTGTCGTGCAGTGTGTTATTTCTTTGATTGACCAATCATGTCATTTTCATTTGCGACCACCATGCCCGGTTTGTGAAGCGCGGTGGTTGGCGTTTTGCGCCATACTCAGATCGATCTCGTGGCGTCTTTGCTGTTCGGTTTCTCTTTGTTGCCGCTCGTCCTGGATGCGTTCCTGCAGCATCTTGACGGCCTGTTCCCAGGTCATACCTTGTTGCACGCTGGCCATGGCACTCATGGCTTGGGCCGCGTGTGCTGACATGCCGGCCTGCATGGCCAGAATTTGTTCTGCCGTCAAACTGGCTTGTGTCTGGATTTTGACAATCTCGGCCAGGGCAACTGCATTGGGCGCATCGGCAGTGGCGATCTTGCCGGTTTCGCTGAAGTTGGCAATCGCGCTCATACGCTCGATGGCGATGCGGGCCAGCAAGGCATCGTGCGCCTGTTGTGCCTGACGCTGTTCACGTTCCAGATTCAGTCTGGCGAACTGGTCGACATGCTCTGCTTCTGCCTGTTGCAATTCTCTTTGCCAGCGGCGTTCGTCATCCTGCTGTTTAAGTTGCTGGCGCAGGGTTTCTGCTTCTATCTCTGCCATTGTTGTCTGATGGCGTTGTTGCTGCGCTTGTTGTTCAAACAGAGACTGGGCTTTCAAGGTGTTGAGCAGTTTTTCATGCTGAACCATGGCATCGGCCTGGTTGTCGCCGCGCTGGATGCTATTGACCTTTTCTTGCAACTGGCTCAGTTGTAGCCCGGTATCGGCGTCACTGATGCTGTCTTCACGCAACAGGGCACGTTTGCGTTGTTGCTGCAATTCTTCTTCCCAGGCTTGTATGCGCTGGAATTCACGTGCCTTGGCTTCGGCTTCTATGCTGATGAGGATGAGACGGCTCTTTTGTTCTTCGTCTTCCAGTTCCTGTTCACGGCGTGCCAGTTGGTTTTGCTTGTGACGCAGTAATTCCGTCTGGGCTTTTTGCTGGTCTTGATCGGCGATCAGGCTGGCCTGGGCGACTTCATGTTCCAGCTGGAATTTTTGTAACTGATGCTGGATTTTTTGATGCATCAGTTGCGCGGCTTCTTTGCTTTGCAACTGGGTGATTTCTGATTCTGAACGCATCTTGATGCGCGCCAGGGTACGTATGTGCAGCCACTGGTCAGCTTCGTTCTGGCGATGTTCTGACTTTTGTTTGAGGCTGTGTTCCAGCTCTTTGATGGTCTCTGCGGCACCACGTTCCAGCGCATGCTTGCGGCTAGTGGCTTCGACGACGCGGCCATATAATTCCAGCTCGCGCGCGCGTATGGCTTGCAGGCGTTCGTTTTCATCCTGGCGCAGCTTGGCACGGCCCAGGCGTTTCTTGGCGTTTTCCAACTGGCCTTGCATATACAGCCAGCCCAGGTCTTTACCAAATTGCTGGCGCATTTCTTCACGCCGGTAACGAAGGCGGATTTGCTCTTCCTGTTTGGCGACTTTTTGCCATTCGCTATTGGTGTAGATGGCATCCAGGCGCTTGCTGTGTTCCAGCTGTGCGCGCTGGCCGTCGATGACCAGATGCAGGGTGCCGATTTTTTCGCTGATTTTTTCCCTGTCATCCGTCAGCTTGTCGTGACGCACTTCACGGGTGACCGCCTGGGTTGCCACAAAGCCGTATTGGGCTATCATCTGGTTCAGGGCGGACAGCAGGCGTTCATCAAGTTGCTGGCGCAGATGGAGATTGTCTTGCAGTTCGCGCAGCGATTGCGCACCCAAAAATTCAACCGCGATCTGGCGCACCATGGGTTCCAGCAATTGCTGCAATTGCTGGCAGGTGATGATGCCAGGCGCATGCATGAAGTGTTTGGCAAATGCAGGCACATCGGCAATCTTGACGCTGACCACAAACTTGGCAACGATCGCCAAAAATTCTGCCGTATGCAAATCATCAAAACTGAATAGCAAGGCAAAGGGGTTGAGACGTGTCAGCAAGATTTCTGCCGCCTGCTCTGTTTGCAAACCCGCTAGCTGGCCAAAAATATCCTTGTCCACATAATCACCGGCATGTAATTCAACAATCTGGCTATCTTGCAGCACATAGGCGCGCGCACAGACGGGGATATGCAGATTTTGTCTGGTGATACTACTCAGTGGGCGCACGCCAAAAAAAAGGGCGACTTCATTCTCGGTCGGTAACCAGCGGTTATGGTGCAGCACGGCGTCATGCCTGGGGCTGCTCAACATCAAACCGCAATGCGTGCAATACACGGCTGCTTGTATATTGTTGTGGTCACAACGGGGACATTTGAGTTTGGCAGTACTAAAAATACTAAAAGTACTAAACGGGCTGGACAGACTGAACATGCGAGACTCCTCCGGTGCGGGGACATGAATTTTGCACCTGAGCAAAAATGGTAGCACCGGGGGTGGATTTGAAAGAGGTGAACAGAAGGAGGAATCGGGCTTAGATCGGGGCATTGGCGGCGCATGGTAAGGTAGATGCCGCACCTTTGCAATTGTTCACATTGGTCAAGGAACGATTTTGAGGTAAAAATACCTTTTGGTACGCGCCAGTTATTGGGAAAGTTATAATACAGAACGCTCAAAGATGAGATTTATATCAGATTTGCTACCCCCTCATTTCAACAAAGCAATAATCTTATTCAATATCTACTACATGAAAACTTTTCGGCCCACCTTGCTGTTATTGAGCATCTCTTTATTTGTACCTGCCGGTCATGCGGCGGATAAGGAAGTCGGCGCTTTGCTGATGTCGGGGGAATGGCGACAGGACGTCGGCAGTTATGGCGTGCCGAAGCAATTTGAAAAAATATTACCAGCCAAATGGCCGAAAAATGACTGGGTTTCCCTGTCCATCAAGGACAACTTGTTAGAAATAGCCCCTGCTTCAGATAAAGAGAAAATGCCGGACTGGATGCAAAAAATCGTAGGGCAAATCCCGGAAAAGGATCAGCAAGCCAATATGGAAGGCGAAAGGGCGCAGGAATATGATGGACTTCAATACCTGCGCGTACCGGGTGTCAAATTCAAAACAGGCAAACAGCCTATCTATGTATTCAAAAATGGAACAGGTACTTTACAACCGCAACTGGATTATCAGTATCATCTGGAATTGAATGGCATACCATTCGGCCTGCGCGTACAGAATGGTTTGAAAGGAAAAAATGGTGCGCCTTATGGTGAAGGTGCGACTTACTTCATCGAATACGATGGCAAGAAATTTGAGTATGCGCTAGGTTATTTTGGTTGGGATTCGCGCGTTCTCGCTATCGCAGATATCGATGGTGATGGTTTTCCTGATTTCATTATCGATATCAATGGCTCAAATAGCGGGGGTAGGTTTGTTTTATTGTCCTCCACCGCCAAACCAGGTAAGAATGCACCTACAGCATCTTTGCATAGTTGGGGATGTTGAAGTTGTCAGGCGACCTTCCCCTGAACATTGACGTACGGCACATTGAAATAACGGCAGCCCGTTGGTAGCTGCGGTAGTGCTTTTACGCCTACAAGGCCGTCCAGCCGTGTGTCTTGCAAAGTTTGAGCGTTCCTGTACCAAAAACCAGCCTTGGAATGGAATAGCAACGGCAATGCTGGTGCTGCATTTGTATCTGAAGAAATTGGGTGGGTTTCTGGTTTCATCAGGTACAACAATTCTGTATCCAGATTGGCATCTGCATCGCCAATGATGATGGCATGCGGCAGTATGGCCAGGACTTGCAGCTTCACTATGCCTCTGACGCTGGCGCAGAATTCGATTTGCATGCCAGCCAGCAATGGATAGGGCTGATTTTTCTCCAGGTTGACGCCATCCAGCAAGGTGCCGTAGCGTGATACATCGGTAATCTCTGCATCCTGGGCTTTTCTGCGGATGATGGCGTGGCGGGCGCTGATGCGGCGGGTCAGTCGGGCATTTTCTGATGCGCCACTGCTGCTGTGGCATAGCAGGATATCGGCCTGGGGTTGTGGCTCCATGCGACCGAGTACCCATTCATTCTGGGCGAAGAGCCGGATAGTGCTGTGCGGCTGCGTCTTATCTCTTGCTGCCAGGCTGGCCGAATTTGTTACAGATTTGATTGCACTGGTGACTGTATTGCTGACCGCCTTGACTGGCGTCTTTGCGACAGTTGGTAGGGCAACTGGCCCGGGTTTGGCGGGTGCTTCCTGGTCCGCCGCGACTTCGATCAATTCTTCATCCCACGCAATGGTGCCCATGGCGATTTCATATTTGCCCGTGGGTGAGCGCATGTCGAGCTTGGCGATGGATGCATCTTTGGCATTGATTTCTATATTCATATTGCCCTGCGCATAGCCGTTGGATTGCCCTAGCCCGCTGAGGGTGGCAATCGCACCATTTTCTGCCATGACCCGGACATTTTTTTGTGCAGCTAAATAGACGCTATGGACTTCTGTCAATGAGACATCTGACCGTGGGATGAAGAGCACGCTGGTGCACAGCCATTTGCGCAGGATGCTGTCTGCCTGTTCGTATAAGAGGGCGACTTCCAGCGGGTATTGTCCATGCTCTTTGTTTTTGGAGGTGAAGCTGATCAGCAGTGGTTGCCATTGACCGGACGCGGTGCGCAATAGCCTATGTGTGGATGCTCCAGCGGCAATCAGGTCTGAACGTAAATGCACGGCCAGGCTGCGGATGTCCGGCGGCAGTGTGCCACGCAATTCCAGCCGTATGGTTTGACGGCCACCTGCTGCGCGTGGGTCATACCCGCTGAAATGCAGGTGCAGATTGGCTGGCGCAGTTGGTACCGCTTGCCGGGTGATGACGCCTGCAGATGCCTTTAACACGGCGGTGCGGCTGGTGCTGACCTGCGCGGCTTGCGTGTGGCCAGCGGCGCAGATGGCTTCGCCTTCAGCCACCCAATGCGTGCAATAGGGGTGATCCGGGGCTTGGCATTTTTTCATGGTAAGACAGGGTCACAGTACGGGCGATGATCCTACTATAGAGGGCAAAGCGCCAGATCATATTGGCGAACAAGGCTGGCTTTTGCCATTTGCTTGCGGGATGCTCGGGTAGTTGCGTTGACCTGCCATCGCCCCTACATTACCCTTGTCGGTTCCGATATGCTGCATTTCGCATTTGCTACGATTTTTTTTGCAGAATGTTTGTGAAATGTCTGTTACCAATATGCCATCCCTGTTTTGGAAAATGCAATGAAAAAAATCGTCGTCAAATTTGGTGGTTCCAACCTGCGTCAGCCTGAAGATATCAATCGCGTCGTCAACGTAGTACAAACTTACCAGCGCCCGCTGGTGCTGGTGGTGTCGGCGTTTTATGGCATTACCAATGCATTGATTGCCTGCGTGCAAGCCGCCAAAGAAGGTGCGGGCACGGCAGCCGCCCTGGCCGAAAGCCAGAATTACACACTCAATCTGCGCGCATTGAAAAAACAGATCCTGGAAGCGAATATCAGCGATGCAGCGCAGCGTGCGCGTATAGAAAAAGCACTGGCAGTGCGCCTGGATCAGTTAGACCGTTATCTGACGGGCATACATTGCATAGGCGACGTACCCACTTTCGTGAATGATGCCATCCTCAGCTATGGCGAGCGCTTGTCCAGCCTGTTGCTGACTGAAGTCTTGCTGAGTCGTGGCATCAAGGCGCGTGAAGCCTTGCCTGAAGATATAGGTTTGGTCACGGATGGTGTGTTCGGCAATGCTGCCTGCGATTTTAAAGTCAGTGCACCGGCTGTCGCCAAGGCACTGGAAGGGGATGAAGTGATAGTCGTACCCGGCTTTTATGGCGTAGACAGCAATGGCAAGGCGACGTTGTTTGGGCGCGGCGGTTCGGACTATTCAGCTGCCTCCATTGCCTGTTGCATAGGGGCCGAATCGCTGGATGTGTGGAAGGATGTCGATGGTTTCCTGAGCGCCGACCCCGGCACGGTGGCGGTGCCGCACACGATCACGCAATTGAATTACCTGGAGGCAGCCGAACTGTCTTACTTTGGTGCCAAGATTTTACATCCGCGCACGGTAGAACCTTTGTTTGACCAAAATATTCCTATCCGTATCTTGAACATCACCCGCCCGGAACGCGGCTTGCAGCCCTACACCATCATCAATGCGCAACGCAAGGTGACGCGCGATGTGGTGAAAAGCGTCACGTCGACCGAAGACGTGGCGATACTCAAGCTGCATGGCCCCGGCGTGGGATTCAAGCCAGGCATCCTGGCACAGGTGACCCAGACGCTGGATGCGAATGGTATCAATATCAAGAGTGTGCTGACGGCGCAGACCGCGATTAATATCCTGGTGTCACGCGACCATCTCGATGCTGCCTATGCAGCGCTGGTGGAACATCATCTGGCAGGCGTGGTCGAAGTGTCACGCAATGATGAAGTTGCCATCGTCGCGGTGGTGGGCGACGGCGTGCTGGAAGCATCCGACGTAGGCGGTGCCATTGCCAGCCGCGCCCTGTCGGCTGCCATTGCTGCCGGAGTGCATGTCTGCCTGGCTGCTGCCGGGGCCAGCGAAGTGGCAGCGTATATGCTGGTGCAGCAGGATGACAGGAAGCTGGCTTTGCAAGCCATACACGCGGAGTTCTTTGGGGGGTGAGGGGTTCGGCGCTTGCAGCTTTTGTTGTCTTAAAAATCAGACTTTGATGCTTTCCGGCAAAAAATTCTGTCGTGATCAAGGAAAGCCGCTGGGCTCCAGCCTGCGCTCACTGCTGTCCGGAATAATGTACCTGATAAAAAATGACCAGGACGCCCCCTCCCCTTCAAGGGGAGGGCTGGGGTGGGGATGGGTTTCGGTCGATTAATGATAGATGAATTTACGTCGGAAACCCATCCCCATCCCAACCTTCCCCTTGAAGGGGAAGGGGCCTAGAAGGCAGTTTTTGCCGAAGAAATATTAATTTAATAATCATGTCTTCAATGAAGAGAAATTGCTGCAACACTGCCGGTCTTTGAGGTTCAGAACGAGTCAAGATAATTATTCCGGTCAATCCTGACAACAGTGAGCCTTCGCAGAAAACAAAATACTAGACGACTGGTCTAATTTGTTTTAGAATGCAAACCATGACTACTCCGCGCGCCGATGTCAGGCAACATATCCTCGATACAGCCAAGCCCATTATTTTGGGCAAGGGCTTTTCTGTGGTCGGTTTGAATGAAGTATTGACAGCCGCAGCGGTGCCCAAGGGTTCGTTTTATCACTATTTCAAATCCAAGGAATTGTTTGGTGAAGCCTTGCTGGATGATTATTTTGCTGGCTATCTGGCAGCGATTGATGCGCTCTTGAAAACCAGTGAAGAACCGGCAGCCCAGCGCCTGATGCGCTACTGGCAAGGCTGGTTGCCGGAACGCCCGGGCGAAAGTGTGCAATGTCAGTGTCTGGCGACGAAACTGGGTGGCGAAGTATCCGATTTGTCTGAAGCCATGCGACTGGCCTTGCAACATGGCACGGACAGCATTATTGCCCGTCTGGCCGACTGCATGCGCGAAGGCATTGCCGATGGCTCGCTGCCTGCAGATCTGGATGCGGCCCATTGCGCCCAGACCCTGTATCCGATGTGGCTGGGTGCGGCTTTGCTGGCCAAGATACGGCGTGACATGAGTTCGCTGGAGAATGCGATGCAAGCCACCCGCAAGATGCTTCAGTTGTAATTCAGTTGTAAAAGTCGCTAAAACCCAAAACGAATTTCCTGAAGTTGATATGAATATAAACGATTTATCTTTGCAAGTTTTTTATAGACGACCAGTCTAATTTTTATCTTGAAGTATCTTAATTAAGCTACACGTAGCATTTCAATTGTGGCTGATCTGCCTTGATTTTTAAGCCTTGATTTTTAAGTTTTTCTGTTTGCTTTTTGCTACCCCACACACCCCGATAAAGGAAAAAGAAATGTTATTCAACCCTCTGCAAACTGGTTCTGTTTCACTGCCTAACCGTATCCTGATGGCACCACTGACACGTGCACGTGCTGACGCCGGCCACATGCCTAACGCCCTGATGGCGGAATACTATAGCCAGCGCGCCAGTGCCGGCCTGATCGTTACTGAATGCACGATGGTGGCTGAAAACACCTCCGCCTTCTATGCTGAACCAGGCATTTACAACGCTGAACAAGTCGCTGCCTGGAAAGTCGTGACGGATGCCGTGCATGCCAAAGGCGGCAAGATTTTTATGCAGATCTGGCACGCCGGTCGCGCCGCTGTGCCTGCATTCAATAACGGTATAGAAAACGTAGCGCCAAGCGCCATCGCCATTGATTCGGAAGTGCAAACGCCGAACGGCAAGATCCCCAATGCTGTTCCACGCGCATTGCGTCTGGATGAAATCCCTGCACTGGTGGCCGCTTATGTGCAAGGTGCAAAAAATGCGATTGCTGCCGGCTTTGACGGTGTTGAAGTACATGGTGCCAATGGTTACCTGATCGACCAGTTCTTGCGTGACAGCGCCAATCAACGTACAGACAACTATGGCGGCTCTATCGAAAACCGCGCACGTTTCCTGTTTGAAGTACTGACTGCAGTCAACGCCGCCATCGGCTCTGACAAGGTTGGTCTGCGCCTGTCCCCTCTCAATAGCTATAACAGCATGAAGGACAACGATCCGCTGGCTTTGATTTCTTACCTGACTACCCGTCTGAATGATTTCAAACTGGCTTATCTGCACCTGATGCGTTCTGATTTCTTCCAGGCACAAACTGGCGATGTCCTGACCGTTGCCCGCGAAAACTACAAAGGCGTGTTGATCGGCAATATGGGTTACAACGCCGAAGAAGCCAACCAGGCTATCAGCAGCGGCAAGCTGGACGCGATTGCTTTTGGCACCAGTTTCCTGGCCAACCCTGATCTGCCAGCACGTATCAAACAAGGTGCAGCATTGAATGCGCCTGATGCGTCGACTTTCTATTCCCCAGGTGCCAAGGGTTATACCGATTACCCTAGCCTGCAAGCTGCGTAATTGAACGCAGTCAAACTCGTTGCGATGAAAATGCCCGGACCTGTCCGGGCATTTTTTATGTCTGCTCAATTTGAGTCAGCATGCACCAGCCTGCTGCGGAAAAACGCCAGTATCTCATCCCGTGCTGCCAGCGTTGGCTGACCTGCTTCATCAATCAAATGCGCGGTGACGACGCTGTGTGGTGTGGTCACGTAACGTTTGAAGAACGGGGCGGTGTCCTGATTCGCTGCGCTGTCTGGTAAGACACGCGAGATGAAGCGTTCACCCAGTGCTTCTGCAAATGCAGCAAAGCGCTGGGCACGGCAAAAGGCATCACCTTCAAAACGGTATGCCATGACAGTCAGGTCTTCGTCTTCCAGTCGTTGCCGTATGACTTGCAGCTCTGCCGTATCCAGGCCGGTACCTGCCGGGTCATCCATGGGCAGCGACGGTTGCGACACCACGGGGGCAAGCACTGCCGGTTCCAGCATCATCGACAAGGCAAAATTGCCGGTAAAGCACATGCCTATGGCACCCACGCCAGGGCCTCCACATTCAGCATGCGCCAGTTTTGCCAATGCCCTTAACCACAAGGTGACCGGGCTGGAACCCTTGCCGGCAAAGGCGCGAAATTCTGCATTGACGCAGGCTTTCTGGAATACGGCGGCGCCCTCTTCTGCCGTCGCCACCACACCATCACGACCAAACAAGGAAGGCATGTAGACGGTAAAACCCGCATCGCGCACCCAGCGCGCAAAGCGTGCCACATGCGGGCTGATGCCAGGCATTTCTGTCATGACGATGACGGCGGGCCCGCTGCCATTGCTACTGCCACTATCCGTAAGGTACACACGTTTGCTGACATCATTGAGTGTTATTTCGCGCGGCGTAAAATCGGACAAGGGGTCATCGGCACGCATGTCTTGTTTATTGATGTCTTGTTTATTGATGCCTTGCGTGCTGATATCTTTGATGGGGATGGACATGGATGCTCCTGTCTGATGTGGAGCTTGCAGTGTAAGTCTGCATACCAGGCACGGGTAGCGGGGGTTTGGCCAATATCAGGGCTGAATTGGCCATACATGCAGTGCATGTAGAATACGCAGGAATTCTACCCATGGCAGTTTAGCGGAGCAAACACGATGCTTAACAAATGCAGGCTGCAATATCACTCTAATCACTCTATAGCGCTGACGCGGGTACTTGTTCTATTCTGTGCCGTGACGGTACCAGCGCTGGCAGCAGATATGCTGAATGTGGGTTCCAAACGCTTTACCGAATCGTATGTGTTAGGTGAAGTATTGACGCAGACCGCTGCGCCCCATGCCTCTGTGCGCCATCAGCAGGGCTTGGGTAATACGGCAATCGTGTTTAATGCGCTGAAGACCGGCAGCATTGATATCTACCCGGAATACATGGGCACCATCAATACCGAAATCCTCAAGCACGACAGCACATTAAGCCTGCCGCAAATGCAGGCTGAACTGGCTTTGCAAGGCCTGGGTGTAGCCGTGCCGCTGGGTTTTAATAATACCTATGCGCTGGCGATGCTGCCCAAGGATGCCAACACATCACCAACAACACTGACAGACCTGGCGGCGCAGCCCGGCTTGCGCTTTGGCCTGTCGCATGAATTTTTAGGGCGCGCCGATGGCTGGCCGGGCCTGGTCAGGCGCTATCACCTGCCACAACAGGCAACCGGGCTGGACCACGGCATTGCGTATGAAGCCCTGGCTGCGGGCCAGGTCGATGTCATCGATATTTATTCTACAGACGCCAAGATCAGGCAACTGGGCTTGCGTGTGCTGACCGATGATGCGAATTACTTCCCCCGCTATGACGCCGTGTTGCTGTACAGGCTGGACATGCCGGCACGCTTCCCGCAAGCATGGGCGGCGATTCAGCAACTGGAAGGCAAGATCAATAATGCGCAAATGATTGCCATGAATGCGGCGGTGGAAATCGACGGCCAAAGTTTTGCCCAGGTGGCGCAGCAATTTGTGGCGAAAGCCCCTGGCACGCCAGCGGCGCGAGAAAGTTTTATGCACAAGTTGTTTGGCCCGGATTTTATTCGTCTGACATCGCAACACCTGTTGCTGGTACTGCTGGCGATTGCTGTGGCCAGTGTGTTGGGCATACCACTTGGCATCGTCGCCGCTTTTAGTCCGCGCCTGCGTGAAGTGGTCATGAGCATGGTCGGCATTTTGCAAACCATACCTTCATTGGCTTTGCTGGCGATGCTGATACCACTATTGGGGATGATAGGTTTTACGCCGGCCCTGATTGCCCTGTCGCTGTATGCCTTGCTGCCCATCGTACGCAATACCAGCGTTGGCATAGCCCAGGTACCGGCAGGCTTGCGCCTGGCAGCACATGCACTGGGTCTGTCAACACGTGACCGCTTGCTGCACATCGATTTGCCACTGGCACTGCCGACCATTTTGGCGGGCATCAAGATCGCAGCCGTCATGAGCGTGGGCACGGCCACCATCGCCGCCTTCATCGGTGCTGGTGGTTATGGCGAACGCATCGCCATAGGCCTGGCCCTGAATGACAACCAGATGCTGCTGGCCGGTGCCCTGCCTGCTGCTGCGCTGGCTTTATTGACGCAATGGGGCTTTGATTTCCTGGAGAGACTGGTAGTGAAAACCGCGGATACCGCGCATAAACAGGGCTGACGCACATCGCCACAAATAATTTGCGGGCAGAAATTGTTACAACTTCGGTAATTTATTGACACATAATTTCTTGCACCAAAATATCGGACGGGCATAATGAACTGTCAACATTGAATAGTTCATTACCATGTTCAAACGCCTTCTGTCTGTGTTTAGCAGTAACAAATCATCCGGCAAAACCGCGCCGGCATCCACACCAAAACCAGCAACCCCGGCAGCCCCCGCAAGCCCATCTGTCACACCCACAGTGATATCAGCGACCACCAGCACCAAAGCAGCTACCCCAGCCGAGATCGAAAACGGCGAACCCATCACGGCCTATGATGCGCAAGGCCGCCAGGTCATGGTGCCACGTAATGAATGGCGTGAAAAAGTTTTGTTGCCCAGCATCGCAGAAAAATCGAATGATCCCGATGCCCTGTACAACATCATCATGACTGCGCTGAATGATGGCTTTGCCAAAGACCTGGTGCCAGCAGCAGAACGCCTGCTAGCCATCGACACCATCGCCGAACGCGGTTACACCGTACACGGTATCGTCTTGCTGGAAAACGGCAGATTGCCAGAAGCCGAAGCAACGCTGAAAGCCGGCATGCAAAAAATCGGCGCCACCGGCACCCTGCTGACCAATCTGGCCAAGGTCATCTGGGAAGCCGGTGACCAAGCCGCAGCCAAAGACATACTCTGGCAAGCCATACAAGCCGCCCCGAACCTGGAAAACAGCCTGATGTGGTGGTTGGCCATAGAACGTGAACAACATGGCGACGTCGCCTACCTGGAAGCCCTGCACACCGTCTGCACCCTGCCGCAGACCTGGCGTGCACAACTGGTGCTGGCGCAATACTATCTTGAACAAAACCACCCGGAAACCGCCGTCAACCTGTACCAAAAGGTGCTGCACGCAAAGCTGTTTGACGCCAGCGCACTGGCCAGTATTTCTGGCGCGCTAGGCAGCCACGGCCATATCACCAATATCATCGAACTGATCGCCCCCGTCTACCAGCCAGAGCGCCACGACCCCATGGCCGGCCTGAACCTGCTGCGCGCCTACCAGCAACTGCGCCGCAACAAGGAAGGGCAAGCTTTGCTGAACAAAATGCGGGCCGTAGACCTGGGGCCGTATCAACATTACCTGAATGAATTTGCGCGGAGTTTTGGTGAAATGCGGGTAGCTTAATCCAGGCACAATGATGAATCAAAATGCAAATTTATGGCTATCAATCCGACCTAAAAACCTGCCTTATACACGACCGTAACTAGTATAATTTCATTGGAAAGTTAGATTAACCAAGTTTAATCTATAGAAAACCAATGGATTTCTCTTTACTCTTGCCTGATGAAATTTGCGTAAAACGCGGTGAACGGGCGCGTGAGCGGCGTTTGCTGCTGAACGTCAGCGTAGAAGAGTTGGCGCAACGCACAGGTGCCTCGGCACAAACAGTCAGCAGTTTTGAACGTACAGGCAAATGTACGCTGACTAACTTTGTCCGCCTACTGGAGTCCTTGAATTCGACGCCAGATTTACAAACAATGCTGGTACCCCAAACCCATAGCATAGAAGATATGCGGGCAAAGTCCGTAGTGCAAGTCAGGCAACGGGCTTATCGCAAAAGCAAAAGCTCATCATGAAAGAGCTTAAAGTCAACTACAACGCGCGTGGCGTCTCACTGTGGCTGGGGACACTGGGCGACGACGGTCGTAACATCTTGTTCCAGTATTCGCCAGTCGCAATTGCACGTGGCCTCGAACTTTCCCCTATACGCCTGCCACTACGACCAAACGCCTATCCTGACAAACAGATGAATTACCTGACCATCAGGCGCGTGCCTGGATTGATCTACGATTCCTTGCCTGACAGTTGGGGTTTCCAGTTGATGAATCGTCGCATGAAAGCCAAAGGGATAGACACTGACAAAATTTCAGTTCTGGACAGACTCGCCTATCTTGGTAACAACACCATGGGAGCCTTAACATTTGAACCTGCCAGCGAATGCAATCCGGAAGTCACAGACCTTGCATTAATTGACCTTGCAAAAGAAGTGCGGGCAGTGGAGACAGATGATCGCCACAAGGTCTTGGCCGAACTGGCTAAAGCAGCTAGCTCACCCGGCGGCGCACGCCCCAAGGCCCTGGTCTATTACAAACCTGCAACGGGACAGGTGAGCACTGAATATATGCCCAACGCAGAAGCCTGGCTGATGAAATTTCCTGCAAAAGAAGATGCCAAGGATAGTTGCGCACTGGAAGAACTGTATGCACGTCTGGCACGAAAATGTGGCTTGGGCATGGGCGACACGCAATTCTTTGAATTGCCCGATGGCCTGACAGCATTTGGCACCAAACGTTTTGACCGTGAGCATGGACAACGGATCCACGTGCATTCATTAGCTGGCTTATTGCATGTCAACTATCAAATACCCGCCCTGGGCTACAGCGAATTCATGCGCGCAACGCGCAGGCTGACACGCGATGCCAGGGAACTAAAAAAAGCATTCCAACGCTGCGTCTTCAACGTATTGATGAACAACCGCGACGACCATGCAAAAAACCTGTCCTACCTGCTCAATAAAAATCAGGAATGGGAACTCGCCCCACCTTACGACCTGACCTATTGTCGCGGCTACCAGGGTGAACATTTCATGGACGTTGCTGGCGAAGGCAAATCACCAACGCGGGCACATATTTTGAAAGTGGCGCAAGACGGCGCCCTGAAAGACAAAGAGGCGCAGCATATGATGGATGAAGTGCTGGATTTAATTACTGCGGCTGATTTCAAGAATGCTGCACGGGATTTGCCTGTCTCAAAGAAAACATTGAGCATGGTGGGTAAGGCTGTTGAGGTGAATCGGTCAAGACTCCGTTTCCCAGTTGAGTTATAAGCGAAGGATATTTAAGTAATCCAATATCTCATTTTTCTTTATGATTCTATTTATCCCAAAGTGGAGTTCGCGGTGACAATTAGGACAAAGAGCTGCGACATTATCTAAGCTGTCATTTCCTTCTTCAGAAAGAGAAACGATATGATGCACCTCTAAGTAAATACTATTGTCATCTCTATGAAATGGGACCTCTCTACACGAGGGCATTTCACATTGCCCGTTTGCTCGTAAGAGAGCAGCTCTGACAACATATGGATTTCTGACAAAATCTAATCTTTCGATTCGTTTGCGCTTTGGCGTCCCTCTGGCGAGTTTAGCTTTATTAAAAATAGTGTTTGCATCTGCGCAACTGGCAATTTGTTTTTCAACCAGTTCAGAATCAGTGCCAGAATTATCTAACTTCATGGCAAAAATCTCATTCCCAATATTGCCAATTAAAACATTGTCGCCTTCATTTAACCACTCCGTAATGAACGCTAGTCCTATCCTTGCTTCCGGCGGTCTATTAGGATCCGTAAGGCGAAGCGAGTTATAGTAGGACATGCTAACAGTTCTACCACTTTCATTCAGAATCTTAATCGCAATTAGACGATGAGGAGAATTTACCGAAGGAAAAATACCAGCGGCTTCCAGTGTTCTTTTTTGCTCCTGATTGGGGACATATGCATGTTTTTCCTTATCGGTAAATGATACCTTCTTGCACCCCGAGTTATCGAATAGTTGTTTCAAACTCAAAATTAATTCTCCAAATAAGAGTCCAATTACACCGAGATTTCGTCAAAAAACAGATCCTATTACATCCGATTTTTCTTCATCGGCCATTTCTCTCGAAGCATAAATTTAATGAAATGACACTCTAAATTTTATCACTTCACATCTATTTTTTCATCAAAAAATGCTTTAAAAGTAATCACATTTATTTTATCTTTGTAGCAGGACTCTTTTGCTTTTTTCAACGACTCAGGCACCACAAGGCATATTTCCTGACGCTGCATATCGTCAATAGCATCAGCAGAAACACGATCATCCACAGTCGCCAAAAATATGGCACAGTTAAATTTTTCCATGGCGATTTGCTTCCAGCGTTCACGAAGCGTAGTCTTTGCCGACAAGATAAGCGCATCGCCAAAATCTCTATTCACGTCATTTAACGTAATTAAATTGGGTAAAACAAAATCTGGCCTACGTCCACCTGTGACGGCCTGTTCTTCAAATAATATTTTCCCATCCGTTAAGAGGCGGGCGATGTGCTGTTCAAATGACCTGCCTGCACGCGACTTCCTATGCTGACTAGCACTTAAAAAAGTAGCGTCAAGTTGCGGAAATCCACGGACTACTGATTGAACAATATTTGATCCGCTAGTGGTGATGATTCGCACGACCTCTGCAGCTCGATGACGCAGCTCTGCGCGTTTATATAACTTATATTCGATATCCCGACTTATGTGCATTAGTGCATCTCCCGGATTCGACATAGCAAATGGATTCAAACTCTCAAGCCCGTGTTCTTGCATATATGCTGTTTGCGCTTGCGCGGCAAGTAACTGCGGTGAGGGTAATTTAGAAACTGCTGCGATAAACGCTGCCAGGGTGCCTGCGTTAAAGCTGTGGCTTAATTCTTCAATCAGAGCGTCTGTTTCATTTTGCGGAACACTGATAAATTTTTGGGGATCAAATAGGCCAAAATGGAAATCGGCAGGCAAATCAAAAAGTGACTCAAGAAGCTCTGCCTCTTCGCACCCAGAGTCAATGACCATGAACCAATGATGTGCGTCGCCTTGCGACTCTCGCAAGATTCCTCCCAACATCAGCGAAGCAGGTGTTACCCCGGCAAAATGCTCTTTCGGGACACCCGTAAAATGCATTTCAGGGCCCTTGTTCGAATAGTGCTTTAAATTCGAAGCTTTATATTCTCCTGTTGCGGGCCAAAGCGTTGCAAACGGTGTTTCAAAAATATGTGGCTTTGCTGCATTTATATTGCGTAATTTTGGGAAAAAATCAGCCTCTCTGATTTCACGTGGAATATAGACACCATTCTGATGTCCGTATTCGTGGCTATCTGCCCACAAACAATCATTCCTGGATAATTTCTTGACAAAAAGTTTTTCGCTTTTGCTTATCCAATTTTGAATTTCTTGCTGATGCACGTGAATCACAGGACTCGCCTTTTTAAAATATTTGATGTTGTCTTAGATCTGATGTTGAGCACGGCCTTCTGGTTTGAAGGTAGTCATAAATACGGGGTAGGCAACTTCATATACCTGATCACCGTGCATTTGAAACATTATATCTATCAGTGATTTCAGTTGCCCGCACTCAAAATCAGTAAACATTGATTCACCAGTTTTAATTACGACCATGTCGGCTGGATCATCGTCAGGATGAAAAAGAATGCCTCTTTGTTCCATTTCGGCGAACCATAACTGCAGACCATGTAAATCATTACTTTTCAAAAGCGGGATGCGGGAGATCATCGTCATAACTCCTAAAAATTAACTACCATTTCCGGAAACTCGGGATACTGCATTTCATCTTCACAAATAAACGGCTTCATGACGCGTGCGACTTCCGCCATCACGTTTACAACGACTGAATTACCAAATTGTTTGTATCCACGTGTATCGGATACTGGAATTTTGAAGGTATCAGGATATCCCATCAAGCGAGCGCATTCACGCGGCGTAAGACGACGGGGATTTTTATCCTCGCCTTGATAGACCAATATTTCTGATCCGTCTTTATGGTAACGCGCAGACAAAGTGCGGGTTACCGATTCACCAGTAACCAACCCGAATCCGAAACCATTACCCTTTTCTCTATGTTTCGCCGCATAATTTTGCAGATAAATCCAAAGGTTATTAGTCAACGTATATTTAGCAGGAACGCATTGATTGGCGTGATCGAAATATTTGTTGTCATCCCAGGCCAAAACTGGTTCTGTACCATCAGTTTTATGCAAAATACTGGCTAATTTGACTTGATTTTTTTCTGGCAAATTCAAGATACTCCAGTCAAAGGCCACCGGCTCACGAAAGCCAACAATGATGATACGTTCACGATGTTGAGGAACGAAATGAGCTCCATCAATTACCTTGCAGTGGATGTGATAACCCAACTCTTCTGTCAATGTACGTTTAATGACATCGAATGTTCTTCCCTTATCGTGAGACATCAGGTTTTTGACATTTTCAAGCAAAAAAGCACGCGGCCTTTTCGCTTGAAGAATTCTTGCTACATCAAAAAATAATGTTCCCTGAGTTGCATCAGCAAACCCATGGGCACGGCCAAGGGAATTTTTCTTTGATACACCCGCAATTGAAAACGGTTGACAAGGGAATCCTGCTAACAATACGTCATGATCAGGCACGTCATATGCATCAATTTGGGTAATATCACCATTGATCATATGTTCTGCTGGGAAATTTTCGGCATATGTTTTTTGCGCATAACTGTCCCATTCGCTTGTAAATACACAACGCCCTCCAATTTGCTGGAATCCTGCACGTATTCCCCCAACACCGGCAAACAAATCTATAAACCGAAATTCCGCATCAGCCTCTGACGGCCTCTCAAGCGGCAAAATCAGTTGTTTAAGTGCTGCGACAACGTACGGTGCTGGTGAAGACTGGCGCGCCTCCCAGCGACGAATAGTGCGTGGATCAACATTTAACTTTTTAGCAATATCACTTTGAGAAAAACGTTCGCGAGCCAATGTAAGATAAGACATTGCTTCGTCGTGCCCTGCTGTATGGAGAACCGTAACCATTTTGAACGCTCTAAAAAGGGAATAAAACAGGACAATACGTCCTATTTTATTCGCCGTCAATATTTTTTACTGATTAAAGATACAGTTCTTCGCTTTTGATTTTCCAGCCACATACTTATTGTTCAAAATACCAAATTCCTCTCACACAGGCCCAATATGACTGATGTACATAATCAAGCTATACGATCAAAAAACATGCGGGCCATCAGATCAAAAGATACCGGACCAGAAGTCATTATTCGTAAAGCTTTGCACGCATCGGGATTTCGTTATCGCTTACACACAACAAATTTACCCGGCAGCCCTGACCTGGTTCTGCCCAAATATAAGGCAGTAATATTTGTGCACGGCTGCTTCTGGCACGGCCACCGCTGCCATCTGTCGAAGACACCAAAAACCCGTACGGAATTCTGGCTTACTAAGATTTCGGCCAATATGTCCCGCGATAACACTAAACACCAGCAACTAATGGAATCAAATTGGCGCGTTGCTGTGATTTGGGAATGTGCAATTAAGGGGAAAATGAAACTCGATTCAGATTATTTACTCAGCGAACTGATTAATTGGTTAAGAGATAGCAAATCAAAAAGTATCGAATTATCAGGGAAGTAATATCGCACTTTCATTCCATTTGCACCTAAGTAAAAGCCTGTAACAATCTATTCTTAAAATTCAACTCTCCGCCCTTGTGATAATGTACCAATTCAGCAATACTTCGCCTACGCCGAATGCGTATGTATTCGCCGAATAGCTGCTGGCCGCTATCAATGGAATTGCCTGCCAGCATCCTGCAAGAATTTTGTTTTTGGAGAAGACTATGGGTCTGTGGAATAAGCTCAGCAATGAATTTATCGATATTGTCGAATGGCTGGATGACAGTCCCGATGTGATGGTGCATCGCTTTGAGCGCTATCAGAACGAAATCAAGATGGGTGCCAAGCTGACGGTGCGCGAGGGGCAGATTGCCGTGATGGTCAATGAAGGCCAGATGGGCAAGGGCCAGGTGGCGGATGTCTTCATGCCTGGCATGTATGACCTGTCGACTGAAAACATGCCTTTGCTGAGTACGCTCAAGGGTTGGAAGTATGGCTTTAACAGCCCTTTCAAGGCAGAGGTCTATTTCTTCAAGACCACCCGCTTCACCAACCTGAAATGGGGTACGGCTGGCCCGGCCACCATGCGCGACCCAGAATTTGGCGTAGTGCGTGTGACTGCCTTTGGTATCTATGGCATACGCATTGTCGATGCCAAGGCCATGCTGTCTGAGCTGGTGGGCACCAAGGCTGACTTTACCACGCAGGATATCGAAGAAAACCTGCGCGGTAAGATAGGCATGCGCATCAAGGAAGTGATGCCTGAAATTGGCGTGCCAGTGATAGATCTGGAAGCCAAGGTCACCGAAGTGGGCAAGCGCATACAGGAAAAGATCGCTGCTGACTTTGTGCAATATGGTCTGGAACTGTGTGAAGTGCAGGTGCAGGACATAGGCTTGCCGGAAGAAGTCGAAAAAGCCATTGACCAGCAAGGTGCCATGCGCGTGATAGGCAACATGAATCAGTTTGCCCAGTACCAGGGCGCGCAGGCTTTGCGCGATGCCGCACAAAACCCCGGCATGGCAGGTGCCATGATGGGCGTGGGTGTAGGCGGCATGTTAAGCCAGAGCATGGGTACGATGTTTGGTAATAACCCACAACCGGCAGCAGCGCCTGCTGCAGCGCCAGTATCTGCACCTGCGGCGGGCGGTGGCATGCCACCACCGTTGCCAACGGCAGCACAATACTTTGTCGCCCAAAACGGTGCGCAGACTGGCCCGTTTGATTTGCCTGTGCTGCAATCACATGTTGCCGGTGGCAGCCTGACGCGTGACAGCCTGGTGTGGCGCCAGGGTATGGCAGCCTGGGGCAAGGCGGGTGAACAGGCTGATTTGTCTGGCCTGTTTGCTGCCATCCCGCCGCCACTGCCACCACAATAAAACCTGCTTTATGATGCGGCGTCGCACCCGGCTGGGGGCGACGCCATTTCTGTTTTGTTCTGGAACCATCACACGTGACGACAAAAACCTACCCCTGTAATTCATGCGGTGCCAAGCTGGAATATGCGCCTGGCCAGCACGCCCTGCAATGCCCGTATTGCGGCAGCAAGAACGCCATCCCTGAAGACCAGGAAGCCACCGTTGCGGCGGTAGAAGAGCTGGATTACCAGTCTTATCTGGCCAACCAGGCGGGCAATGAACCCATGCTTGCCAGCCAGAATGTGAAGTGCACGGGTTGTGGGGCAGAATCGCAACTGGCAGCCAATCTGGTGTCTGACCGGTGCCCGTTTTGCTCGGTGCCGTTGATAGCCGCTAACGCCTATGCAGCGCGCAAGATCAGGCCAAAGGCGATTGCACCGTTTGATATCAAGGAATCGGAAGCGCGTTCAAAATTTACCAACTGGGTGACAGGCTTGTGGTTTGCCCCGAATGCGCTGAAGCAGGCGTATAGAGCCGCGCGCGGACTCAAAGGCATCTACACCCCTTACTGGACCTATGATGCCGACAGCGACACTACCTATCAGGGCCAGCGCGGTGTCGATTACACGGTGACAGAAAACTATACTGAAAACGGTGAAACCAAGAGCCGGCAAGTCACCCGAACCAACTGGTACCCCGCCGTGGGCGCGGTGCAGGTGTCGTTTGATGATGTCCTGGTGGTAGGTTCAAAAACCCTGCCTACTTCGTATGCAGAAAACCTGGCACCGTGGCGTCTGGATAAATTGCAGGGCTATCGTGACGACTATGTATCCGGCTTCACGGTAGAAGCGTACCAGGTCGGGCTGGAACCCGGCTTTGTCGATGCCCAAGGCAAGATGGAAGACGAAATCCGCAATGCCATCTGCCGCGACATCGGCGGTGACCACCAGCGCATCATCGCCATGCAACCGCGCTATTCCAATATCAGCTTCAAGCACATCCTGCTGCCTATCTGGCTGTCTTCGTACAAATACGGTGACAAGACCTACCGCTTTTTGGTGAATGGCCAAACGGGTGAAGTACAGGGTGAACGTCCGTATTCAGCATGGAAGATTGCCGGGGCGGTGTTGCTGGGTGTGATTGTGGTTGGGGTGTTGATTATGCTCGGGCATAAGTAAGGTAACCAGGCGGGAAGACCTCTCAACACAGAGACACGGAGGAAGCACAGAGGGGCACAGAGAGAAGTCCATTCAGCAGCGAATTTCCTCTGTGCTCTCTTTGCTCTCTGTGCCCCCTCTGTGTCTCGGTGCCTCTGTGGTGAGTTTTTTGGTCTTGTAGCTATATCTATTCAAACTGTTTCTTAAACTCCGCAAATTGCAGGCTCAAATCGCTGAACTGCTGCTTCAATTGCGTGACTTCTGCTTCCAACTGACCAAGCCTGTCGCCTTTTGATCCACTGCCGCCACTGACTGGGTGGTTGGCTTCTGCCTGGTCCAGGCTTTCTTCATCGCAGGACAACAGGTGCGCGTAGCGCGGTTCCTTGGTACCCGGCGTCAGGTTCAGGCGGGCGACCAGGGGTGGGTATTTGTCGATGAGGTAATCAAGGCATTTTTCCACTTCAGCCACAGTAGCAAATTCATGCAGGCGGCCGACGCGGCTGCGGATTTCGCCTGCGGTCTGGAAGCCGCGCAACATAAGGATGCTCAGTACGGCCACTTTGGGTTGGTCCAGCATCCATTTGATACGCATGCGGTGTTCATACTTGGCGACGCGGGCACCAGCCTGGTGGATGGCGTTGACCAGTTTTTTGGCGGCCAGCCTGTCTATGGCTTCCAGCACTTCGGCTTCAGTCACAGACATGACCGGGTCGCGGCTGGTGAGCTGGTTACAGGCATTCACCATTGCATTCAGGGACAGCGGGTAATTGTCAGGCGTGGCCGCTTCTTTTTCAGCCAATGCGCCCAGTACGCGCACTTCGACTTCATCTAAAAATTGGGTATCTGCTGCGGTCTGACTGCCTGGTTCGACGGTATTTTCTGTGCTCATGGTTCTTCCTGTTGTTATTACTGCGGCGGACGCATATGCCGCATTCGTCTTATTGGCTTCATATTATCCTTAAAAATTGAAAATTGGACATTGGATTGCAATAAAGCCGAATTTTTGCCTCTTGCAAATATTTTTTAAAAACCTTAACCCCGTTTCTTTTGCTGCTCCGTTTAATGAATAAGACCCTCATTTTTTGGAGTGAACATGAAAACCTGGATATCCATCGTAGCAACGCTGATCATGACCCTGCTGGCCCCCGTGGCCAGTGCCGGGCAACTGGCTGCTGTCAGCATCATCAATCAAGCCACGGGCGAACGCCTGCCGATATGGCGCCATCAAGGGGTGAACTATATCGCGGGCAGGCCCGGTGACCGCTATGCGATAGAAATCAGGAACAAGACGGATGAAAGGATTTTGTCTGTACTGTCCGTCGATGGCATCAACGTACTGACCGGCAGCAACGCCTCGCCAACACAGGCGGGCTATGTGCTCAACACCTGGCAAACCATGGAGGTGAAAGGCTGGCGCAAGAATATGGATGAAGTGGCGGCGTTTTATTTCTCGCAATTGCCTGATTCGTATGCAGCCCGTACTGGCCGCCCCGACAATGTAGGCGTGATAGGCATTGCCCTGTTTCGTGAATATGTGGAACCTGCCCTCGTCAGGCAAGAAGAATATTCGCGCAATTCCGCCGCTGCAACACAAGTACCAGCCCCTGTCCCTCCTATCACAGGCAGCATGGCAAAACGTGCCGAAGCTGCAGAACTGGCTGATTCCAGGATAGGCACCGGCCACGGAGAACGTCTGCCCAGCGCCGTCAGGTCTACGGATTTTCGGCGTGCCACACCCATGGCGAATGAAATCATCAGCATTCAATACGACACTTATGCCCATCTGGTGGCACGCGGCATCATTCCACGCATCCGTCATGACCAGCCCAATCCTTTCCCCGGCGGCTTTGTGCCTGATCCTGAGTAATTACGCTGCATACCATCTGCTTACAAAAAAATCCCATTCCACAGAAGGATACCCATCGTGAAAAAGCCCAGCACACTTATATTAGCCCTGATACTTGGCGGCTGCCAATTGACCAATATGACGGACCAGACTGCTGAACATGCACAACCAGATGCCGCAAAAACAGACAAGGACTTGCAGGCGAGTACCGACCAGAATGGCCAGGACAGCAAGGCCGCCAAAATAAAAAAGGACGTGCTTCCTGCGTTGGTAGCAGAAGCAGCACCGGATGCAGCCAAACGCGACAATACAATACGCAGCAAAGCCCTGCCAGAACTGATCAACAGCTATTTTGAATACCAGGTCGGTCATCGCATGTATATGCAGGTGGACAAGCCTTTGTACAAACCGGGCGAAACCATCTGGTTTAAAACCTGGGATTTAAAGGTGCGCACGCTGACTGGCAGCGACCAATCTCAAACCCGGGTGGAACTGATTTCCCCCAAGGGTGCCACGGTCTTGAAAAAGACTGTGGCCATGGTGGCTGGCACGGCGAGCAATGATTTTGAAATTCCCCCAGATGCGCAGGGTGGTGAATACACCTTGCGTACCACCAGTGCAGATGGGCAAACGGTAGCGCGTGCCATCATTGTGTCGGCGTATGAAGCGCCGCGCATGAAAAAGAAGCTGGAATTTATCAAAAAATCGTATGGTGCCGGTGAACAGGTCAGCGCCACGGTAGAAGTTAAACGTCCCACTGGCGAGGTGCTGGCAAACAAACCGATCACTGCCATCATCACCGTAGATGGCGTGGAGCTGCCACGCGTCAAGGCCACGACCAATAGCGAAGGTGATGCTCTGGTCAAGTTTGACCTGCCGAAGAAAATAGATACGGGCGACGGCTTGTTGACGATACTGGTGGAAGACGGCGGCATTACTGAATCGATTTCAAAATCCATACCGATATTGCAGAAAAAACTGGCGCTATCTTTCTTTCCCGAAGGCGGGAAAATGGTGGCCGGTCTGCCTACCCGTTTGTATTTTGAAGCCAAGAACAGATTGGGCAAACCTGCCGATGTCGAAGGTCGTCTGGTGGACGACCAGGGCAATATCGTAGCCCGCTTTGCAACGTATAAAAACGGGCTGGGCCGCATTGCCTTTACCCCGGCCACCGGTCGCAGTTATCATGCCGAAATCAGCAAACCCGATACGGTGACAGAAACCTATACCCTGCCACTGGCCGAAGAAAGCGGCTGCGTGTTGCGCAGCTATGATGACTTGGATGGCCAGGAAAAGGACTTGCGCATCGCCGTGCAATGTTCAGAAAAACAAAAAGTGGTGGTCGCAGCAACAGTGCGTGAAAACCTGTTTGACGCCGGGGCCATCGACGCTGGCCCCGACAAGCCTGCCGTCATTTACTTGCGGGCCGGTGACGCGGCTATCCGCAATGCAGCTGGCATTGCACGGGTCACGGTGTTTGACCAGGCTTTGAATCCGCTGGCAGAAAGACTGGTGTTTCGCAATCGCCGCAACCGGCTGGATATCAAGGTGGAAGCGGACAAGAAAAGCTATGCACCACGCGGCCAGGTGGCGCTGTCCATCACCACCAGAGATATCAGCGGCAAACCCATGCCTGCCGAACTGGCACTGGCAGTAGTCGATGATACGGTATTGTCTTTTGCTGACGACAAGAGCGCACACTTGCTGTCGCGTCTGTTGCTGGAATCCGAATTGCCCGGCAAGGTGGAAGAGCCCAACTTTTATATGGACCTGGGTGAAGAGAAAAGTGCATTGGCACTGGATATGCTGATGGGTACACGGGGTTATCGCCGCTTTGATTGGGTGCCCGTCGTCAATTCTGAATATCCACGCAGGGTGCCCATGGGTGTCGCCAGAGGTGGATTTGCCAATCCGGTGATGATGAGAATGCTTGAAGTACCGATGCCGGTCCCTGCCCCCATCCAACCTATTGTGATGGCACCACCGCCTGATATGAAAAAAGTAGCGGAAGGCAAACCATTCATGCAGGTTGCACAAAGGCCGAACGCCATCAAGGCAGAAGCCCAGATGGCCCAGATAGTCCAGCATCTGCAAGCGCCACGCGCTGCGGTTGCCGCAGACGTAAGACCGGCAAATGCGCCCGTCATGATCATGATTCCGGAAGAAAGAGCAGTAGCGGGTAATGTGATGGCGAAAGAACTGGTCGACAAGGACTTTGCACGGGCAGCCGCAAAAGTGGAATTTCGCTTCGAGGAAGAACCGCTGGCCCTGGCACCGGTACGCGTGTTCCCGGTACCAGCTTATCAATCCAATCCGGCAAACCAGGCCAGCCATGATGGCCCGCGCGACGATTACCGCGAAACCATCATGTGGGCACCATCCATCAAAACCGATAAACAGGGCAAGGCCAATCTGAAATTTTTCTTATCGGATGCGGTGACTTCTTTCCGTGTTTCTGCTGAAGGCGTGGGTTCGGCCAGCGGCCAGTCTGCTACCGGGCTGGCAGGGCGCAATGAGACTGTCATCAAGTCGTCACTGCCGTTTTCTTTGTCCGCCAAACTGCCGCTGGAAATATCTGCCGGTGATCATCCATTGATACCGGTAACGCTGACCAATGAAAGCGAGCAATCGATGCCGGTATCCATGGACAGCAGTTTTGGTGCCATGCTGAAGGAAACAGCCAAGTCCGGCAACGGCAAGTTGTCCGAAGTGCTGGCGGCTGGTCAGCGCAAGAGCCTGTTCATACCGGTGGAGGTGACTGGGGTACGTGGGCAATCTGAAGTACGTCTGTCTGCCACCGCAGCGGGACTGAAGGATGAAATCTTGCGCAGCATCCCGGTGGTGGCACCTGGCTTTCCACAATTGTTCCAAAAGTCGGGGCAAATCAAAGGACAGGCCAGCCATGAACTTGACCTGAGCAAGGCCAGCAAGGGTAGTGTGCAGGCGACCATCAAGGTCTATACATCTTCCCTGTCTACCATGATATCGGGTCTGGAAGGCATGCTGCGTGAACCGAGTGGCTGTTTTGAGCAGACCTCATCCACCAATTATCCCAATGTGATGATCATGCAATACCTGAAGCAGCATGATGTGGCTGACACTGCCTTGCTGGAACGCACCGGCAAGTTGCTCGACAGTGGCTATAAAAAGCTGGCCGGTTTTGAATCACCGAAAAAAGGTTACGAATGGTTTGGTGGCGACCCCGGACATGAAGCCCTGACCGCCTATGGCCTGCTGGAATTTGCCGACATGAAACCCATCTACGGTTCAGTTGACCGGGCCATGCTGGAACGCACTGCGGCATGGTTGAAATCCCGACGTGATGGCAATGGTGGCTACCAGCGCGATGCCAAGGCCCTGGACAGTTTTGGCAGTGCCGCACCAGCAGTCACCGACGCCTATATCACCTGGGCGCTGGTGTCGGCAGGTGAAACCGGGCTGGACAAAGAAATTGCCCGCTCGGCCAAACTGGCAGAAAGCACGCAAGATGCCTATCAGCTGGCACTTGCCACCGGCGCCATGCTGGAAAAAGGCAGCGCGTCTGCCGTCACTGACAAGGCACGTCAGGCTGCGGTGGATAAACTGACGGCCATGCAGTCGGCATCTGGCGCATGGACCAATGCAGATCATTCCATCACCCGCAGTGGTGGCAGCAATTTGCAGATAGAAACCACCTCGCTGGCGATATTGAGCATGTTGAAGGCGGGCGGCCATCTGGAACAGGCACGCAAGGGCATAGACTGGCTGCAAAACAATCGCAGTGGCTTTGGGCAATGGGGTGCCACGCAGGCCACCGTACTGGCACTGAAAGCAATGATCGCCTTTGACAATGCCACCCGCATTGCGCCCAAAGCCGGCAAGATCAGTCTGTTGATTGATGGCGTCGTGGTGCGTGAACAAAGCTACGAAGCTGGCAGACGTGAAGCCGTCATGTTCACCGATATTGATGATTTGCTGACACCGGGTAAACACAGCATCAGCCTGCAATCAAAAAGCCCAGATGCCCTGCCCTATTCGATCGCTGTTGAATACCGCAGTACCGAGCCTGCGTCGTCGAAAGAAGCGGTCATCCATCTGAATACCAGCCTGGCAAAAGCTGACATGAAGATGGGCGAAACCGTGCGTATGGATGCCATCGTCAGTAATACAACGCAGATTGGCCAACCCATGAGCCTGGTGCGTCTGGGCTTGCCCGGCGGCCTGACTTTCCAGAACTGGCAGTTGAAGGAAATGCGCGAAAAAGGCCAGATCGCCTTCTTTGAAACCCGTGCGCGTGAAGTGATACTGTACTTCCGTGACATGAAGCCTGGCGAAGTGCGAAAGCTGGCGATTGATCTGGTGGCAACCGTACCGGGCACTTATACCGGCCCGGCCTCATCCGCCTACCTGTATTACAACGATACGGATAAAACGTGGACAGCTCCCATGAGCATACACATCACGCCTTGACGCGATGCAGCAGGCCCCGCTATCTGACATCACAAAAGTGGTGTCAGATAGCGGGTAAACTCGCGCATAAAAGCGCGGTATTTTCGATTGCAGGCGATACAAAATCCGCGATAAGCCGGGGAATATCCGTTAAACTAGGCGGCATGATTCCCACCCCACAAACTGACGAAACCCTGATGCTGCTGTACTGCGAGGGCGATCTGCAAGCCTTTCGCGAGCTGTATCAGCGTCACAGCAATGGCTTGTACCGGTTTATCAGCTGGCGTTCGCCACGCCGTGAATGGGTGGATGAAATTGTGCAGGACAGCTGGGCAGCATTGCATGCCGCCCGCGCGCACTACACACCGCTGGCGGGTTTTCGTACCTATCTGTACCAGATTGCACGCAACCGCCTGATTGACCTGTTGCGGCAAAAAGAAATTTTTCTGCTCGATGACGGCGAACAGACCGATGTTGTCGACAGTACTGCACTCGACAATACCGCGCATGCCAGTCATGAAGCACAGTCGCCGGAAGCCGCACTGGAAAAAAAACAGCAAGCCGACAGGCTGCACGCAGCCATACGGGTTTTACCGAATGACCAGAAAGAGGCACTGGTCTTGCAACAGTTTAATGGACTCAGTCTCGAAGAAATTGCGGCCATCACTGCAGTGCCTGTGGAGACTGTCAAAAGCAGATTACGCTATGCCATGCAAAAATTGCGCTCCCAATTGCATAGCCAGACGAAGCAAGGTGAGCCAGCATGACTTCCAAAGATACCAATATCAACAATATCACCGCTGTGCAGGACACCGAATTTGAGGAGTTCTTGCAAGGTCAAGGCGCGCTTGCTGACTTGCTGCAAGAACTGCCACAAGATGCCCCTTCGGCCGCGCTGGATGCAGCAATACTGGCGGACGCCGACGCAGCCCTGGTCCCACACATGAGACTGGCTGCGGCTGAAGCACCCATGATCCAGCCTGCTGGCCAAGCGCCGCAGCTGTCTCAGCAGCCGCAGCAAGCTCCGTTGCCATCGACAGCAGCCAACGATGGCCAAAACCCTGATGCATCGTCACAGCGGCCTGCATTTTTATCACGCTGGAAGCTGCCTCTGGGTTTGGCCGCCAGTGTTTTACTGGCGGTGCCCTTGGTCATGCTGCAAAAACATCCACAGGATGCCTACCCGCAGCTTGCAAAAAATGAGCTGCCATTACACATGCCTGAAGAACGCAAGGCCGTGGCAGCAGCGCCGGCCGCCGACATGGATAGTGTGGCAGCAAACATCCCGGCACAATCGCCGCGCAAACCCACAAGCAGTAACAAAGCCCGGCCACGTCTGGCAGACAAGGACAGCACCAGCACGATAGTCGCCATGAACCGGCCTGAGGCAGTTGCCCCGGTACCTGCTCCCGCTGCTGCTCCTGCCGCTGCTGTTGCCGCTGCACCAGTTGCGACAGAACAAGTGATCGTTGCAGCTGCACCACCTGCCGCCGTGATTGCGGCCGCCCCGCCTGCATCGTTAGCTGCCGGATCTACTACGGCATCTACTACCGTATCTGCTGCTGACATATCGACCATCGCCAAAATGGCAGCAAATGCAGCATCAGATGACAAACAGGCGGCTGGTGGGCGGGCTGCTGACCGGGCACGCGTATTCGCCACTGGTTCCGTCGCGATGAAAGAAGAAGCACTACAATATGCCAGAGCGAATGCAGCCGAGGCCAGACCAGCCGCACCACCAGCAAGCATGGATATGCGCATGGCGAAAAGTGCAGCACCGGTCAACGTGCCCCCTTTGGCAGCCATCAAGCCATCGCTGGAAGCACACTTGACAGAAAACAGCCGTATTGGAATACCACTGCCAGTAGCTGCTGCACCGCCCATGGTCCAGGCACCGCCAGCTGCAATAACGGTTCCAGACGCCCAGTGGCGATTGGCCAAAATAGACAAACTGATCAAGGCAAAACAAAACAAAGAAGCGCTGGAAGAATGGAACAGGTTCCGCATTGCCTATCCGGATTATGTGGTGGACAAGTCCCTGCAAAAGCAGATTGAGAATTTGCAAAAATAAGCCCGGGCGCAATTGAATTGATAAACAGCAGTACACTGACCAACACAATGTCTCTGACGAAAGGCGCAACAATGAACTCAAACCAACAACGCAGAGTATTTATCATGCGCCTGGCTGGCGCTGGCCTTGCTCTATGCGCCCTGCCTGGCCGCGCTGCCAATGAAGTGCCATTAAAAGAAGATGAAAAAGAAGCCAAACAGCATGCCTATGTGGAAAATGCCGCCAAGGTCGATGTGAAGCGCTTCCCCGAATTCAAGAATACGCAAAAATGCGGCAGTTGCCAGCTCTATGAAGACAAACACAAC
Source organism: Undibacterium sp. Ji50W (assembly GCF_049340445.1). NCBI lineage: Bacteria > Pseudomonadati > Pseudomonadota > Betaproteobacteria > Burkholderiales > Oxalobacteraceae > Undibacterium > Undibacterium sp. Ji50W. The sequence continues at coordinate 80,314 of NZ_JBMPOX010000005.1, forward strand.
GGCTGGGGTGCATGCGGCATCTTCCCAGGAAAACTGGTGAAGGAAGAAGGCTGGTGTGATGTCTGGGGTTGATGCCTGGGGTTGATGTCTGGGGCTTACTGCCCGATCTCCTTACCCGGACAAACCTGTTCAAGGCCACACCAGGCTTCGTGCTGCACTTACGTGCTGGCAGTAATCTCTTCTGTTTCAATATAGCGTTCAATCTTGAACAGCTCGCTTTCACTACATTGAAACACCTCAATAAAGGCTGACAGAAATTCCACCTTCCAGTGATCTGCCTTGTTGTCGACGATGCGCAATAACTGTGAATGCGATACGGTCACTTTCTTGCTGATCAGTATGCGATGCAGGGCAGAGACAGAACGAATTTTGTGTTCCGCCATGAGTTCGCGTAATCGTAATACGACCCGGATACGTTGATGGGCTGGGGCTATTTCCGGTAAAACTGCTGATATGGTGTGCATGTCCGAACCTCACTTCGAAGGCGCGCATCATAGCAATAAATGAAGAAATATTGCACCTGTCGCAAAAATACATCAAATATTTCGTTAAATTCGTCATGCCATGCTTGTTTTATTCAAAAAGCTATGGCAAGATACATCCATCGACTAAGCAACACCCACTCTTTTAGGAATGATCGTGAAAACAACTTTGCTCCAACAACTGATATCAAGCCTGCGCTTTAATGCGCAAGCCCGGGTATCGGCCACGGCCAGCAAAGCCGCGGCGAAGAAAGCTGCCCGCAATACGATTCCATTCTTTACATCGCCAGAACACGCCGATAGTGAAATGTTCAATGATGTCAACCCCATGAATCTGCAAGATACATGGTTTATACAAACAAGCATACGAGGGGCAACCCTTGAGGTCACAGGAGCAAGTTAAGCCCGCTCCCCGACCCCAGCGCTGAAAAGCCCGGATGCCTTCAACAGCTCCGGGCTTTTTTGTTTTTGTTTTTTGTTTTTTTGATCGGCACAACGCCGATCACAGCAGTCAAACCCGTGCAAGCGGTCGTGACCGGACAACACCGGATCATGGAAATTCTTTAACAATTTGGGAAGTATTATTCAAACTCATTCCACAGGCATCCTCATGTGCCTGTGGAATGAGAGTGAATACCAGGACGTACGAACTTTGACAGTTCACAAGGGTAAAAATCCCTACGTCCGCTTCATGATGAAAGTGACTTTGCAATCAAGTGATTTCGAGGTTTTTTTCATGATTAGGACTTACGCAAAGTCGTCCTGGCAAGGCTATCGCTTTAGGAAACGTCCCTTGCAAGGGACGTTCGTTACGTCGGCAGACAATTTATTGTCTGAAACCCCGACTGCACCGACAGCGACGACGACAGTACTTTAGTACGCGGCTCCTAGGAGAGGAGCTGCAACGCAGGCAGGGCGGTTTTGCGTAAGTCCTAACGATGTCTTTGTCGTCTAAAGGTTAGAACAGCTGACTTTCTATCAGCTAATGGCGGTTCGATTCCGCTCAAGGACTCCAATTTTTGAAACCAATACGGGGGTGTAGCTCAGTTGGTAGAGCGCCTGCTTTGCATGCAGAATGTCGCCGGTTCAATTCCGGCCACCTCCACCATTTTTTGTGTCTCAAGCTAAACAGGTGAAAGCACCGGTTTGAAAAACCGGGGAGCGTGGATCGTTACCACGGGGACGCACCAAACAATATCAGTACGGTAAATTTATGAAGTAACGAAACCAATACGGGGGTGTAGCTCAGTTGGGAGAGCACCTGCTTTGCACGCAGAATGTCGTCGGTTCGATTCCGTCCACTTCCACCAATTTTCAACATTGTCATCATCGGAGCATCTCATGAAACGAAAGACCATGCGTCGCAAGATGCCACATCAAAAAACCGCACGGGATGTAGCTCAAAGGTAGAGCATTCGGCTTTTAACCGAACGGCGAGAGTTCAATTCTCTCTATCCCGACCACCACAGAATTTCGATTAAAGCGCAATCGTTTTAATCGGCGTTTTGTACAAACCAAAAATTTCAATTTCTCGATAACTCAGTCGGTAGAGTGGCGCACTGTTAATGCGCATGTCCCTGGTTCGAATCCAGGTCGAGGAGCCAATTTTTTCCACTTTAGGGGATTCGCCTAGCGGCCTAAGGCACCTGGTTTTGATCCAGGCATTCCAAGGTTCGAATCCTTGATCCCCTTCCATTATTAACGCGTTCCTTTAGCTCAGGGGTAGAGCAACCGGCTCATAACCGGTCGGTCGCTGGTTCAAAGCCAGCAAGGGACACCAACACTTCTTTACTTGCATAGCTCAATTGGTCAGAGCGCTGCCTTGATAAGGCAGAGGCTGGTGGTTCAATTCCATCTGCAAGTACCAATGCCCTCAACAGGGCTTACGAAAAAATCTTTGCACAGTTCTTCGTCAGTCCCATTTATCTCAGTAGCTCAATTGGCAGAGTCGCGGTCTCCAAAACCGAAGGTTATAGGTTCAAGTCCTGTCTGGGATGCCATTTTTTTCTCGCCTTAGCTCAGTTGGAAGAGCGCAACAATACGAATGTTGAGGTCGCAGGTTTGATCCCTGCAGGCGGGTCCAGTTTTATCGTGTGATCAGGTGATCACTGCTACCTCACCAGCAGGATGTGTAACGCACATGCACGATGTTTTTTTGAACTCATTTCATCAATAGGGGTGAGATGCGTTTGTCTCATAACGCGGGCTGGCAAGGCGGACGAGGCAGTCAATAGCGGGTCTATTGACAACGAGTCCAACGCAGTCCAGCACGCGTTATGAGGCAAACCCTCCGGGAGCTGACGATTCGGGCACATTGCAGCGCGAGGTTGTTACATCACGCTTGCTAAGGCACTAGCCTTAGCTGCAAGTGTCACCCTTGACGCCTTGCACTGCCTCCCGAATCGCCTTGCTCGCACTCATCCCTATTGATGAAATGAGTTCTTCGGAAGATTCGCATAATGGTATTGCACCGGGTTGCTAACCCGGCGGGCTCTCCCCGGGCCTATGTGCGTTCGAATCGCACATCTTCCGCCAGTTCTGCCCTATTAACTCAATGGTAGAGTTCCCGCCTGTCTAGCGGGTTGCCAGCGGTTCGATTCCGCTATAGGGCGCCAATTTTTTTTGCCGGTTTAGCTCAGTTGGTAGAGCAACTGATTTGTAATCAGTGGGTCGTGGGTTCAAATCCTGCAACCGGCACCAGTTATGGAAGCGTGGCAGAGTGGCCTATCGCACTTGTCTTGAAAACAGGAGGCCTGAAAAGGTCCGTGAGTTCGAATCTCACCGCTTCCTCCATATTGCGTCAGTAGCTCAAAGGATAGAGCCCCGGTCTTCTACACCGACTGTTGCAACACTGCCTGACGCGCCATCTTTGATCGCCACACACAGACCCGTTTCGGCATTGCCGATTCGTGGCGGTCATCCTCCATTCAAGTTTATATTCGAGATTTAGCTCAGTTGGTAGAGCATTCGCTTCACATGCGACCGGTCGCTGGTTCAAATCCAGCAATCTCGACCATTTCAACAAAACTCATACTTCCCATTCCCTGCTTACCATCCCTATTTCACATCTAATCACATACAATCAGCATTTTGTCGCGCAGGGCGCGGCAACGAAAACCATAAGAATAAAAAGGAATCAACAATGAGAAAATTAGTCACCATCAGACAAGTCAGCAACATCAGGCCCATCCCTGGCGCAGATGCCATAGCATGCGCAAGCGTGGATGGCTGGTCTGTCGTGGTCAAGAAAAACGAATTTCAGATTGGTGATGCCTGCGTGTATTTCGAGATAGATTCGTTTTTGCCTTTGACAGATGTGCGTTTTTCTTTTCTGGAAAAAAACAAGATCAACTGGAACGATAAAGTTGGCGTGCGTCTGCGCAGCATCAGATTGCGTGGCCAACTTTCACAGGGCCTGATTCTGCCTTTGAGCGAATTCCCGGAACTGGTTACACATGCTGCGACCGATGATGTTGATCTTGGGGCGCTGCTTGGAATAGAAAAATGGGAACCTGCTATCCCCGCGTCGCTTTCTGGCGAAGTGGAAGGCCCATTTCCGGACTTCATCAGCAAGACCGACCAGGAACGCATCCAAAATTTGACAGAAGTATTGACCACCGATGCAAAAACGGAATTTGAAGTCACCATCAAACTGGATGGTTCCAGCATGACGGTCTTCCACCACGATGCTGTATCTGGTGTGTGCGGCAGAAACTGGTGGATCAGGGAATCGGAAAGCAACAGCCTGTGGAAGGTAGCAAAACAAAATAAACTACTGACTGCGCTGGCTGCCTACGGTCGCAATCTTGCATTGCAAGGTGAAATCATAGGCGAAGGTATTCAGGGTAATCCAGAAAAACTGCGCGGTCAGGAATTTTATCTGTTTGACGTGTTCAACAGCGATACTCGTCAATATCTGGGCAGGGCAGAACGCCAGCAAGTTGTGGCTGATCTGCGTGCACTGGGTGCCAGTGTCAATGAGATACCATGGCTGGAAAATACGACACTGGAGCGTTTTCAAGCCGATGTTGCCAAAGTACTGGAGTATGCTGAAGGTGGCTCATTGAACCCGGCAACATCGAGAGAAGGCGTGGTATTCAAACGTCTGGATGGCAGCATGTCATTCAAGGCTATTTCAAACAGCTATTTGTTAAAACATAGCGACAGATAAGGAAATGTCATGGGTGGAAATGCACTGCAGGCTGAATCAGTTCGATTGTCAGCATCAAGATATCGTGAAGTGGAACTGCATGTGGTGACCACATTGCAGCGGTGTTTTCCGCAACGCCGTATTGAGGCTGTCATCGCGTATGCCGACAAGGCAGATTTTGGTGATCTGGATATCCTGGTCGAAGCTGGCCAGGATTATGATGCTGCCCAGCTGGCGCAGGCATTGCAGGCGACCGAAGTGGTCTTTAACGGCGATGTCACCAGCATGGGCCTGGCGATAGCAGAAGGGGTGTTCCAGGTCGATCTGATACGGACAGCGTCGGCATCATTTGATTTTGCCTCGCGCTATTTTGGCCTGAACGACTTTGGCAACCTGGTGGGTCGCATTGCCCACAAGTTTGGTGCCAAATTTGGTCATCTTGGCTTGCTTTACCCGATACGCGATCCGGATAACAGCAGCCACCTGATTGCCGAAGTGTGTATTACGACGGATTTTGGCGAAGCCCTGAGCTTGCTGGGCTACGATGCCGCGCTTTACGAAACCATGCGTACCAATGGGCAGTTCAGAACCCTGAATGATATCTTTCTTTATGTCGTGGCATCGCCCTATGTCAACCGGGAAATTTACCTGCTCGATAACAGGAACCATAAAGCCCGCATACGGGATGCCAAAAGAGCGACCTACAACGCCTTTCTGACCTGGCTGGATACCCAGGACGAAGTGGAATTGCCAGCTTACCCCTGGGCCGAGGCTGGCACGGTAGAACGTAACAATCAGAAAAATGAGTTTCTCGATACAACGTTTGCGCAGTTCCCCGATTTCAGGCTAGCCTATCATGCTGCACTGGCAGACTATGCGCGCAAAAAGCAGGTGAAGCGCCAATTCAACGGTGGCCTGGCTGCTGAGATTACTGGCTTATTTGGTAAGGAACTGGGGGAACTGATGGCTCGCGTACGCAATTCATTTGCTGATGAAACCAGTTTTGAAAACTTTTTTATAGAAGCCAGCCCTGAAACCATCAAGGCGAAGTTTTTGCAGGAAGCGGCTACGCAACCCTGATGTTACGTCTGGAAAAATGAAACGCACACTGATCCGCGATTGGCCATTGTTCATCATCCTGATGGTCATTTCTCATTTTTCAGTGGCGCAGACACCGGCCCGTTACCATGCCATTCATTCGGGTATCCCCTGGTTTGATAACCGGGGGCTAGTCGTCAGCGCCCACGGTGCCAATATCGTCAAGGATAAAGATACCTATTACCTGTTTGGCGAAGCCCATACGGATGCAGGCAATGCGTTTGCAGGTTTCAATTGTTATTCATCGAAAGATTTATACAACTGGAGATTCGAGAGCATTGCCCTGCCAGTTCAAGCCGCCGGCGATTTAGGCCTGGATACGGTGGGGGAACGTCCCAAAGTCATGAAATCACCCAGCACGGGTGAGTACGTCATGTTTATGCATGTGGATGCGCTTGATTACAAGAATCAGTTTGTCGGCTACGCCACGTCAAAAAACATTACCGGCCCGTATACCTATCGCGGGCCCTTGCTGAATCAGGGCAAGCCTATCAAGAAATGGGATATGGGCAGCTTCCAGGATAAGGATGGCGCGGGATACGTGCTGCTGCACGGTGGTGATATTTACAAACTGACGGACGACTATACCAGTGTCAGTGAGCAGGTCAATCAAGCCATGACGCCGGGTTTTGAATCCCCTGCCCTGTTCAGAAAAGACGATATGTATTATTTTCTTGGTTCGGACCTGACTGGCTGGGAACGCAATGACAATTATTATTTTACCGCCACGTCCTTAAAGGGACCGTGGACGCGCAGAGGCTTCATTGCACCAGAAGGTACATTGACCTGGAACTCGCAAGTCACTTTTGTGTTGCCGATTGAAGGATCACAAGGCACTACGTATATGTTCATGGGTGATCGCTGGTCATTTCCAAGACAGGCATCTGCTGCTACTTATGTCTGGCAGGCGCTGACTGTCGATGGTGCATCCATCTCGATTCCCCACTACCAGCAGGCATGGCAAATCGATAGTAAGACCGGCACTACCACACCTGTAGTGGGTGGAAAACACTTCATCAGCAATACCGATAAAAGCATTGTGTACACCGGCACATGGCAACATGAAACGACACCCTTTGCACAAAGCATTTCAGATGTGAAGGATGCTGCTTTTTCTGTGAAATTTAGCGGTAGGCAAATCGGTGTGTATAGCCTGGCGACGCCCGACGGTGGTTATGCCCGCGTGAGCCTACGCAACAGCAAAGGTGAAACTGTATTGTCATCCATCGTTGACATGTACAGTAAATACCCGGTGTCTACGCTGAAGTTCATGAGCCCGCTTATTCCCAAGGACAGCTATACATTGACCGTCTCTGTTTTACGCGAACACTGGAGTTGGACCAGCAAGAAAAAAATCGTATCCGGCAGTAGCGGATACGCCGTTTCGCTTGAAAAGATGGTCGTCAGTGATTAAAACTAAGAACCTGTTTACGATCTGTAGCGAGCGAGCGTCAGCGGGGTCGGGGTAACAAAAACGCAGCGCAAAAAGCGGAATGTACTCTAAGTACATGAGCATTTTGAGCAGCGCATGAGCCCCGCGTGGACTCACATTGCGCTCGCGCTTAAGATCGTAAACAGGTTCTAAGGCGTTACCACGCCATCCATCCTCACCACTTCAAAATTGCTGCCTTTGACGCTGCCCAGTTCTGACACCAGTTTGTCATTGTTCCAGCGGGCATCCGGTGCACCGCTGATGTACCAGTTGGAACCATTGTCCGCCACCAGCATGCCGTAGGTTTTCATGGCTTGCAAAATAGCCTTGCTCTCATTCGAGAAATTGGCCGGTATCTGGTAACTGGCTTTCAGGCGCACGCGCATGCCCATGGGCGGCAGGGTATTGCTGGTATTCGATGATGCCCAGTGGGTAGCCGGTGCTACATAGGCGCGACGGCTGCGGCTGACGGTAAAGCGCAAGGCATGGCGTATCGCACCGTTAGTGGCTTCTTCATACCGTACCAGACCCGGGAAGATGGGCAGGCCGGCAGCGTCAGCGCTGGTCCAGCCGGGCTTGCCACCGGGCCTTACCGTGTTGGATGTCAGGTCAAAGATGGCACCGCCACTGACTTTCCAGCTGCCACCTGTTTGTGGATAGGCGTTGCCGACTTCATACAGGCGATTGGCGTCGCGGTCTATGACGAGCACATGGCGGTCACCGCCAAAGGTGATGCCGCTGGCCTGTTGTCCTTCTATAGGTGCATTGGCCGGTATCGGGTAAGGGCCAGGGTCGCTTTCATCACCATAGTCGGTAAATTGCACGGCAACCTTGGGCTGGCTACCGGCCACCACCACATACGGTATGCCTATGGGCGCACCATCATACAAACCGGCACCAAAATCAGGATGCAGGCCGGTGCCCAGACCTATGCTGCTGATCAGCGCATCCGATAAGGGGTCGACAGCTGCGCCAGAAATATCCGTATTCCAGGCATTATTTGCCGGGAAAGGTACTGTCCCGTTCAGGTTAGCCCCTGCTCCCAGATCAGCCTTGCGCAAGTCGCCATAAATAGCATTGCCAGCGGTGTTGCCGCCCGTGCTGCCAGTGCCAGCAGGATTAACTGTAACCGTGACCGAGGCGGATGTATTACATGCGGTACTGCAGCCAGCATTGCTGGCAAGCAGGATATAGGTCGTGGTGGCGGCTGGGCTGACAGTAAGGCTGCTACCCGTCACGGCAGCACCATTGACAGTGACACTGGTGGCCCCGCTGATATTCCAGCTCAACTGTGTGCTTTGACCCGAACTGATGCTGGCTGGAGTGGCGACAAAGCTGTTAATCACTGGTGCGGTGGCAGTGCTGTTGCCGGTAGAACCGGTGGTGCCCGTTGTACCAGTTGTGCCTGTATTACTGCCGGTACTGCCTGTGCCACTGGTAACACCGGCACCTCCACCGCCGCAGGCAGCCAGCGCAAGCATGAGGGTGATGACAGATAGTCGTTGAACAGGACGTCGCATGATGGTTTTACTTCCGGCGTTAGGCAGGTGGGCAGGTGGGCAGGTGGGCTTCCAGCCTAGTGCCGATCTGGCATGCAGACAATGTGAATTGCATTTTCTTACAAATTATCTGTAAGAACGTGTTTACGATCTGTAGCGAGCGTGCGTCAGCGGGAGTGAAGAGCAGCGCAAAAAGCGGAATGTACTTAAGTACATGAGCATTTTGAGCAGCGCATGAGCCCCGATCACGCTCGCGCAGTAAGATCGTAAACAGGTTCTAAGGTAAGGTATGATTTTCAACAAGACAATTAGTCATGCGACCACACATGGCTGCAATAAAACAATAGAGGATATTTGACATGCATGACAATCACCTGGCATTTGAAGAACAAGAACATCCAATAGACCCTGTAATACGCACAGAAATCAATGCCACTCTGCTTCGCATAGAGCAGACGCATGATGTCAGGGTCTTGTTTGCCTGTGAATCAGGCAGTCGTGGCTGGGGCTTTGCCTCGCCTGACAGCGATTATGACGTGCGCTTTATCTATGTGAACCGGCCTGACTGGTATCTGACGGTGGTCCCGGGCCGGGATGTCATCGAATTGCCCGTCAATGAAATTTATGATGTCAGCGGCTGGGATGTACGCAAGGCACTGGGCCTGCTGCGCATGGGCAATGCAACGCTGATCGAGTGGTTGTCTTCACCGGTGGTGTACGCGGCTGATCCCGTTTTTCTGCAGGCAATCCAATCAGCGACCAAAGCAGTACACAGGCCGGAACGCTCTTACTACCATTACCTGCACATGGCGGCAAAAAACTACCGTGAGCATTTGAGTGGCGATATCGTCAAGCTGAAAAAATACCTGTATGTACTGCGCCCCCTGCTGGCCAGTTTATGGATAGAAAAAAATCTGGGTACAGTACCGATGCGTTTTCAGGATCTGGTCGATGCACTGATCAGTGATGATATTTTGAAGGCAGCCATCGCAGAATTACTGGTCATCAAACGACGCGCCAAAGAATCAGAGCTGGCACCGGCCATGCCTGTCATCAACCACTTTATTGAAACTGAATTGGGCAGGCTGGAAAACGTCAAACAACATGCCACGGAAGATATGGATTTTTCTGTCCTGGACCGCCTGCTGCGCGATACCGTGATGGGATCGTGATGGGAACATGACTTAAGAGAAAATTACCTTTTAACAGCATTTTTGAGCCTGCCAACAAGAATTGACAATTTCACCCATAATGATTTTCTTGTCATTTGAAATTGCAGGCTCATGTATCCCTTATCCATACTCGATCTGTCACCGATAGCAGAAGGCAGCGACGCTGCACAATCCTTCCGTAATTCCCTCAGCCTGGCCCAACATGGCGAAAACTGGGGTTATAAACGTTACTGGCTGGCAGAACATCATGGCATGCCCGGCATTGCCAGTGCCGCCACGTCTGTGCTGATAGGCTATATCGCTGCCGGTACCAACAGCATACGCGTGGGTGCCGGTGGCGTCATGCTGCCCAATCATTCACCACTGGTGATTGCCGAGCAGTTTGGTACGCTGGAATCCCTCTTCCCTGGCCGCATCGATTTAGGATTGGGGCGTGCACCCGGCTCGGATCAGCGTACGGCGCGGGCCTTGCGCCGCAATCTGTCCAGCGATGCGGATGAATTTCCGCAAGACGTGGAAGAACTGATCGCGTATTTTGAAGGTGATGCGCGCTATGTGCGGGCGGTGCCTGGTGCCGGCTTGTCTATCCCTGTCTGGATATTGGGTTCCAGTCTGTTTGGTGCCCAGCTTGCTGCGGCCATGGGCTTGCCCTACGCCTTTGCCTCGCATTTTGCGCCTCAGCAGATGATGCAGGCAATTGATATCTATCGCGCCACCTTTCGCCCTTCTGCGCAATTGGCCAAACCCTATGTGATGCTGGGTTTCAATGTGTTTGCTGCTGATGCGGATGATGAAGCACATTACCTGGCCAGTTCTGCCCAGCAAGCCTTCATCAATTTGCGCAGTGGTCGCCCGGCCAAACTGCCGCTGCCGGTGCGTGATTTCCTGCAACAGGTGGGCTCGCAAGAGCATGCGCTGCTGGATCAGATTTTGTCTTGCTCGGCCATAGGTGCTGCAGATAGCGTGGCTGAAAAAATGCAGGCCTTCATCAACAACACAGGCGCAGACGAATTGATGCTGACATCACAAATCCACAACCACGCTGCACGCCTGCATTCGTATGAAATTGCAGCACAAATTGCCAGCCAGTTACAGGCTGCCGCACCAAACTCATAAACAGTACTTAAAAACATAAAAGAGGACATTCACAAAATTGTCCCAACAAGGCTTATCGCTTTTAGGAAACCTCCCTTGCAAGGGAGGTTCGTTTCGTTGGCAGACAATATATTGTTTGAAACCCCAACTACACCGCGACGACGAAGACAGTACTTTAGTACAAACTTAAAATGAAAAGCGGGAGCAGCAACGCTTTGGGGCGATTTTGTGGATGTCCTCACAAAAAAAAGCCTGTGCACACTTCGTTGCACAGGCTTTGAAATTGCTGACCAGATAACAACGGTCTATCAGCAAGAGGGAAGTGTTACTACTTCAATTCATTCCATTGTTTTTGTTTATTGTTCTAGCTCATGCATTTTCTGGCTTGATCGTCAGCGGGCTTGCTGCTTTAGGATTTCGACCAGTGAGCATGCCAATAAGTTTCATCAAAGTGCGATATATCAAGCGTATGAACAACAAAGTAAATATCGCTTCCAGCATGGTCATGCAAAAGCCCAGCAGCGGGTTGCGTTCTGCCATGCGCCTGCGCATTTTTGCCATCATGCGGTCGCGTGCAATTTCTATACTGTCATAGAAGGTAGGCACAACCAGCAGTGTCAGGATGGTGGAAGTGATGGTGCCGCCGATAATCGCGATTGCCAGCGGACGATAAAACTCGCCCCCTTCACCCAAGCCCAGCGCAACAGGCATCATGCCGGCAATCAATGCAAAGGTTGTCATCAGGATAGGACGCAGACGCACGCGACCTGCATGCATGAGTGCATCTTCACGGTCATAACCTTCTGATTCGCGTTTGCGGGCTGCATCCAGCAACAAAATCGCATTCTTTGCCACCAGACCCATGAGCATGATGATGCCGATAAAACTCATCAGGTTCAGGGTACTGCCGGTAATCAGCAAGGCCAGTACCACACCAATCAAAGACAAGGGCAGCGACAACATCACGCCCAGCGGGGCCGTGAAGGAACCGAACTGTATCACCAGTATCAGGTACATCAAACCGATACCTGACAACAAGGCAATCAGCATGGCACCGAACACTTCTTGCTGATCCTGGCCAGAACCACCCAGTGACAGGCCATAGCCTGGCGGGTAATCAAAGGACTGTGCCAGTTTCATGGCGTCAGCAATGACTTCACCGTTGGAGCGTCCTTGCGCATTGGCAGACACGGTAATGGTACGTTTGCCATTCGCATGCTCAATCCCGGAGGGTCCTTTGCCCATGGTGACAGTGGCGATCTGATCAAGCGGTACCATCTGGCTGGTGCCAGATACAGCGATAGGCAGGCGTTCTATGTTTTCTTTGCTGACACGGTCATCCGGATGCAGGCGCACTGCCACATCACGGGTTTCACCGGTAGGGTCAACCCAGTCACCGACTTCGATACCGGCAAAGGCGACACGCAAGGCCTGCGCGGCATCGTTCGAGGAAATGCCCATGGAATTGGCAAGGCCGCGATTCAGTTCTATCTTCAATTCCTTTTTAGGATCTTGTTCAGACAGGCCAACATCGACTGCACCTGGAACCTGGCGCAATTTGTCCATGTAAGCACTGGTGATTTCCAGCAACTTGCGTGAATCCGGGCCGGTAAATTCTATCTGCACCGGTTTTTGTGCGCCGTTGTTCAAATCGTCCAGCACTACATATTCGGCACCCACCAGGGCTCTTACTTTTTCGCGCAATTCAACTGCGATTTCCTTGGCGCTGCGTTTGCGCTGGGTACGCTTGCCTATATCCACATAAATGCGACCACCGGCTGCCGTGATATTGCTATTGGTGTCCTTGGTTTCTGGAATACCACGCGCAATTTCTGCGGCTCTTTCCATTTTCAGGCGTGCATATTCTACGGATGACGAAGCCGGTGTCCGCACGGTGATCATCAGGTTGCCGGAATCTGCGGTTGGCAAAAAGCTGGTGCCGCCCCACTTCATCTGTACACCCAGCGCAGCCACCAGGCTGGTCAAGGCAATCGCACTCATCCAGCGCCTGTGATGCAGGGCCCAGGCAATCACTTTGCTGTAACGGTCAGACTGATGATCAAACCAGTCATTGAAACGTGCCAATACCTTGCTGATACCTGTTTTTGGTGCAGTATGATGGTCTGGTGGATCACCCCAGTATGCCGACAACATAGGGTCAAGCGTGAAGGAAATACCCAGGCTGACCAGCACCGAACAGGCCACCGTCAGCGCAAACGGGCGGAACCATTCACCCGGCATGCCAGGCATGAAAGCCACAGGGATAAACACCGCAATGATGGAAAACGTGGTTGCTGCCACGGCCATGCCAATTTCAGCTGTACCTTCCAGCGCCGCAGTGCGACGGTCAGAACCGTTTTGCATATGGCGCACAATATTTTCCCGCACCACAATCGCATCATCGATCAATACGCCTATCGCCAGCGACAGGCCCAGCAAGGTCATGAAGTTCAGGGTAAAACCACACAGCCATACCGCAATGAAGGCGGCGATGACCGAAGTCGGCAAGCTCAGCGCAGTGATCAGGGTCGAGCGCCATGAATTCAGGAAGGCATACACCACGAAGATGGTCAGGCCTGCACCCAGTATCAGTGATTCGATCACGTTGTTCAGGCTGCGCTGGGCGTCTTCACCACCGTCACGGGTGATTTCAAGCTTGGTACCTGGCAGGTTCTTTTCCAGGTCCTTGTTGATTTCCTTGACCTTGTCGCGCACCGCCTGCGCCACGCTAACGGTACTGGCATCACGGGCACGGGTCACATAAATACCCACATTTGGCTTGCCGCTGCGTATGCTGAGGCCGTTCACGTCGGCAAAGCTGTCATTGATAGTGGCCACCTGCGCCAGACGGACGATCTGCTCGCCGTTTCGTTTGACAACGATGTTCTGGAATTCTTCTGGCGATTCAATACGGCCTACCAAGCGTATGCTTTCTTCATCCAGGTTGCCGCGTATCTTGCCGACCGGGGCATTGGTGTTCTGATTGCGCAGGGCGCTCACGACATCACCAACCGAAACATTAAATTCACGCAATTTTTCTGCACGCAGCAATACTGACAGTTCACGCTTCAAAGAACCGGTGACTTCCACCGTGGCCACGCCATTGATACTACGCAGCTTGTCGGCCAGGCTATCTTCGGCCAGGCGTGAAATCTCGGCATGCGTTTGCTTGCTGGATGACAGTGCCATGTTCAGGATAGGCTGTGCACCCGGATCCCAGCGCTGTATGACAGGTTCGCGCATTTCTGTCGGTAATTTATAGCGCAAGGTGGAAATCACATTCCGGACTTCATCCGAAGCCTCGATCATGTTTTTCTTGAAGGTGAAGCGGATATCGAAACGGCCACTGTTTTCTGCTGCCGTTGCCCAGACTTCCTGCGCACCGGATACTGCCTGCAAGGATTTTTCAACACGGTTGATGATTTCGCGTTCCACCGTATCCGGTGATGCACCGGGATAAGGCATGACGACAGACAGGCCCGGCACTTCAACATCCGGATTCTGGTTCACCCTCAGTTTGCTGAGGGCCAGCAAACCCAAAGCCATCAGGGCGATGATCAGTACGATCGTCGCGGTCGGCTTTTTGATACTGAAATCGGATAAGAACATGATTATTTCCCTTGCGCTGGAGTGGCGTCAGCCACGGCCACTTTGGCCGCTGCCATTTCTATGTTCTGACCATCCTTGAAGCTGGAGCTGGGGCTGCGCATGATCACGTCACCCGCCGCCAGCCCGCTGCGAATTTCATAATTGCCGGTACGCTGGTCACGTTTGCCGATCTGCAAATCCACCCGGCTCAGGGTCTTGCCCGCCACTTTCCAGGCATAGGCCTTGTCACCGGCCTTGACGACTGCCGCTTCCGGCAACATCAGGGCGCTGACGGTGGCGGCTTCAATATTGCCTTCGGCATACAGGCCGGATACCCGTGGCTGGTTGCTGTCGGCAAACGCCACCAGCACTTCCACCTGGCGTGTCACATCATTGGCTGCCGGGTCTACCCGGGTCACCTTGCCACGGAATTCCTGCCCGGCATAGCCATTGATACGAAAGCCTACCGGCTGACCGACTTTGACCAGGGCAATCTTGTCGGTGGATACGTGACCGGCAAAACGCATACTGGTCGGGTCGATGACCTTGACCAGTTCCTTGCCTATCGAGGCAGTATCACCAGCCGACACCTTGCGCTCGCTGACGACGCCGTCAAACGGGGCACGTACGACGGTACGCTGCAATTGCTGGCGTGCCACCACCGCACGGGCGCGGGAAGCCGACAGTTCGCTCTGGGCACTGTTGCGACGCACTTCGGCATCATCCAGCGCCTGCAAGGATGTCATGCCGGATGCGCGCAAGGTTTTCAGCCTTTGCAGGGCACGGTCGGACTGGTCCAGGGCCATGGCGGCACTACGGGCATTGTCTTCGGCTGAATTGAGGTTGTCGCGGATCGAGGTTTCATCCAGCTTCACCAGGATATCGCCACGTTTGACGACATCACCGTTTTCTTTCAACACTTGCAGCACCACGGCACCGACCTCGGCACGCAGGTCTGCCTTGCGTTCAGGCTGTATCGAGCCGGTAACGACAGGCCCAGATGCCAGGGCATTGCTTTGCACGGTCATGATGTCTTCTGGCGCAATCACCAGCTTGACCGGTGGTTTTTTGTCCGCGGCCCCACTCTTGTCTGCTGTGGCACTGGCGCTGGAACTTGCACTGGCCGTGGCTTTGTCTTTGCTGCAGGCTGCCAGGGCGGATGCAATGGCAAGAACGAGGAGTGTTTTACGTAACATGATGAATCCCTGTCGCTATTTGTTATTGGGAAAATTGGATGAGAGAGTATTCACCGAGGGCTTGTCCAGTTCAATACCCCAGGTTTTGAATTGCTCTTTTTTATGGATGAAATGCAGTTTTCGCGGGTTGAAATGCATTTGGCCATACTGGATTTGTGTCGGGTCAGACCCAAATACGCCTGATAAGTTCCAATCCGGGTATGCCAGGTCGCTGCTATTTTCGTCAGGTCCAGATGATAAACGGTGAAAATAAGGATGGGTCCAGTTATTCTTCCAGTTGACCCAGGCGCATGCAATGAAATGCCACGCTCTTGTCAGGATGCAGTTCCATCCAGCGCATGTAGTTCAAATGCATCAATAGCATACACGTGATAGCCAGTAACAAAAACGATCAAGCGTGCGCTTATATCTAAACAGGTTCTAGGACGACAGACAGCGTATCACGGCATCATCAATCGCCTTGCCTGTTGGCAGGCATTCGCGCAAGGTCTTTCTGGTTTTTGTCTTGCTAGCTGTCAGGTTTTGCGCATCGGGAATGAGCCAGGTCTGGTAGAGCGGGGTAAAGACCCCGTCATGCGCATTGCGAAAGCGAAATGGCAGGGAAATGATGGTGCCGTTCTGGTTCACCTGCACATGAAAATGCAGGTGCGGCGTAGTCGAAAAGCCGCTATTGCCAGACAGGCCCAGCAGATTCCCGACCTCCACCCGCTGGCCAGGCTGCACCTGCGTGGAGTTTTGCATCAGGTGGACATAGTCAGCCCAGCTGCCATCGTCATGCAGGACGCGCACATAGTTGGCCTTGTCAAAGAATTCGGCTTCCGCTTTGCCATTGTCAGCAAACTGACGCACCACTTCCACCACGATGCCGGCCCGTGCCGCGATGACTGTGGTACCGACAGGCATATTGATATCCACCGCATAGCGTGTCGCCACCGTGGTATGCGTGAACAAGGGCCCATCGGCCGATTGCAGAATCTGAAAAGCCTGGCCGGCAAGAAAGGGGATGCGGTAGCTGACACCCGCATCATGCCGCGCCCAGGCGTCACCCTGAACGAACTGGCTACTGTAATAAAACGTGTAACCAAACTGCTTGTTGGCAGCGGATACTTCTACCAGTTCCATGCTTTGTCCACCCGCCAGTTGCACTTGTATGGGCCAGTTGCGACTCGACGCCAGGTTACTGGAACTGCTGAGTTGCAGCGTCACCATCACCGGCATGCGGCTGTTATTGGTGGCAATCACGGTATCTGAACCGGCTTTTTTGACTGTTTCTATCTTCACCAGTTCATTACCGGCATAGGCGAATGAAAACTGGCACCAGGACAGAAGACAAAAAGAGATGACGATAAAAAAATTCCGTCCCACTGATATAGACATTTAGCGCAAACCTTAGCGAGCGGCACGCCAGATAGTGCGACCGCCTACCGCCATGCTTTCAAGTTCACCGGCATGGCGCATGCTCTCAAGTATCGGTAATACCACCGACATGGGCAATACTTCACCCGGCCAGTTTATCCAGAAATTGGCAATACCTTCGGCGGTATCGGCACTGTTTGGGCGCTGCCGCACATAGTCGCGTATGGCATTCGTGACAAATTCCAGGTCTTGTGCCTGCATCATCCTTCTCCTCTCTTTAGGTTTTGCTGGGTATTTTGCTGAGTGTCTGCTGCATGACGCGGATCAGGCCAGCGCTGGCATCTTCCAGGTAATCCAGCACCAGATCAAAGCCATCCGGGCCGCCATAGTAGGGGTCGGGCACAATATCGCTGTCACTTTGGCTGGCATACTCCATCATCAGCTTCAACTTGTGCTGATGCACCGCCGGGCAGGCCGCTTTCATTCTCGCCAGATTGTCTTTGTCCATGGCCAGCAACAAATCAAATTTTTCAAAATCATCGGTACTGAGCTTGCGCGCTCTTTGCCGGGACAAATCGAAACCCCGGCGGGCAGCAAATTCCTGCGAACGTGGGTCCGGTGGCTCGCCGATGTGATAAGCATGGGTACCGGCAGAATCGATATGCACATCCAGCCGCGCGGCTGCAGCATGGGCGCGGAATACTCCTTCGGCACTGGGCGAACGGCAAATATTGCCCATGCAGACAAACAAAACCGCCCTGGTGGTGGAGTTTTTCATCGCTAAATCAGAAAATATCAGGAAATTCTTGAGAAAAATCTAAATCTTGCTTGCGTCATGACATGCTAACACGTGGTTTTAGCAGCAGCAAAGCCAGATTCTGGCGTGGGGGAAACACATGCTATTATTTCAGCCCCAACCAGAACTCATTTCATATAGCCACGTATGACAAAAACCATTTCAACCGATACAACAACCATCAGTTTTCGCCCCGCTGTTGATGCTGACGCCGAAGTGATCGCTGACCTGGTCAATAGCGCCTACCGTGGCGACAGCAGCCGCCAGGGCTGGACTACGGAAGCCGATTTATTACAGGGTTCACGCATACTTGCGCCTGAAGTACGCAAGTTGATCGCCACGCCCGGTTCAGTCATCCTGCTATGCGTGCAAGATGAAGACATCATAGGCTGTGTCAATCTGGAGAAAACGGAAGGCGCTGCTTACCTGGGCATGTTTGTAGTGCGCCCAGTGCTGCAAGGAAACGGCATCGGCAAGCATTTCATGCAGATGGCTGAACAGCATGCACAAGAATTATGGGGCATAGACAAAATCTGGATGACTGTCATCAGCGTCAGGAAAGAACTGATTGCTTACTACCAACGCCGTGGCTATGTACGCACAGGTCGCCTCAAGCCCTTCCCTTCAGACAATGGCAAGGAACAGATGCTGGTAGAAAACCTGCAGTTTGAAGAAATGGAAAAAATCCTGTCCTGACTCCAGGGGCTTGCACATTCCTGATCAGGAATCAGGATTTGTCGTGATAAAAATAGATTGCTCCGCACAAGGCCACACCTATCAAGTAAAGCGCCCAGGTTTCATTGCCTACCAGATAGGGATAAAACATCAGGCATATGGCCAGCCATTTAATGCGGGTGCTGGCTTTTCTCCTGCCATAGGCATAGGCCGCCATGCCCAGTATGCCAAAAATGAGGGCACCGTAAAGAAACGCAGGGCTGGGCAACAAGCTTAACAATAAGGTGGTGAGTTCCTGTTCATCCAGCATGAGTGACCTTTAAAATGGCGTGCATGTTGCAGTATAAGAGGCTATTCCAGTTTCATCCATGAAAACAGTAAATATACCGGCCCTGCTGGAACAGGCGCTCGCCCACCATCAACAGGGCCAGTCTGAGCAGGCAGAAGCATTGTATCTGCAAGTGCTGCAACTGCAACCGGCCCAGTTTGACGCCCTGCAACTGCTGGGGGTGCTGGCGCGCCAGCGCGGTGATGCAGAGACAGCCGTCAAGCGCCTGCAACAGGCTATTGCCGTCAACCCGCAGCAAGCGATCGCCCATTGTAATCTGGGAGCAGCCCTGCAAGACCTGGGGCGCTCGCAAGAGGCGGTGGCCAGTTATGACCGGGCCTTGCTGTTGAAACCGGATTACGCCATGGCCTGCAATAACCGTGGCAATGCCCTGCGTAGCCTGGGCCAGACGGAGCAGGCACTGGCCAGCTATGACCAGGCTTTGCAGATCACACCCGCCTATCCAGAAGCATTGTTGAACCGTGGCCTGCTGTTGCAGGAACTGGCTGAACACGAATCTGCATTGCCCGACTTTGATGATGCCCTGGCCTTGCGAAACCATTATTCCGAAGCCCTGTTCGCCCGCGCTGTCAGCCTGCAATACCTGCATGCCCATGAAGAAGCCTTGCAAGACTACGACCACCTGCTGCAACAAAACCCCAGGCATAGTGAAGCCTGGTGCAACCGTGGCATGCTGCTGCAAAACCTGCAGCAATACGAAGCTGCTTTGCATAGTATCGACCAGGCACTGGCAGGCAAGGCCGATTTCGCCAAAGCACATCAGCAGCGCGGCCATTGCCTGCGCCTGCTACAACGCAATGATGAAGCCATTACCGCCTATCAGAACGCACTGGCGCAGGGTGCCAATGCAGAGCAGATTCGCTACGCCCTGGCCGCATTGGGGACAGGTGATACACCGGCAGCCGCACCACCAGGCTATGTGGCAGAATTGTTTGACCAGTATGCCGATCATTTTGACCGCCATTTGCTGGATGTACTCGGCTACACCGTACCTGATTTGCTAGCCGCCGCCATACAGCGGCACCGTGGCCCTGCAAGCTACAGCAGCCTGGATCTGGGTTGCGGTACGGGTTTGTGTGCACCTTCATTGCGCCACTTTTCAAACAGGCTGGTGGGTGTCGACCTGTCAGAAAAAATGCTGGCAAAGGCAAGAAATACCGGGCTGTACGATAGCTTGCATTGCGCCGACATTACCAGCTTCCTGCTGACTGCCACCGCAGCAGACTATGACCTGATCGTCGCTGCCGACGTATTTGTGTATATCGGCGACTTGCAACAGGTATTTGCCGAAGTCAGTCGCGTGCTGCGTCATGGCGGCCTGTTTGCGTTTTCAGCCGAGGCCGCCGATACAGTAGGTAAAACAGCAGGTGAAACAGCCAATTTTTGCCTGCGGCCTTCACATCGCTATGCGCATGCTGCACATTACCTGCAGCTACTGGCACAGCAACATGGTTTCATCATCATGGAAACACAGCAGGAATTTGCACGCCGCGATCATGGCGAAGATATCGCCATTCACATCATGCTCATGCAAAAAATCTGACGCGCAGATTCAGGCCATGGCAAGTATCGCCACCGACGTAACGACACCGGCAAACCAGACCAATGAGCGCAATGCAGCCTGATTCGCCAGATAGGTGATGATGTACACAATCCGGATGGCGACGAACAGTAGCGCCAGTTGGTCTATGCGTACCTGATCGGCATGGGACTGCTGCGCCAGAACCACGGCAGCAATAAATAAGGGCAAGGCTTCAAAACCGTTTTGTTGTGCCGCATGGGCTCTTTGCTGCCAGCCACTCAAACCTTTTGCCCATTCGCGCGGTGCCTGATTATCATAGACCTGGTTCTGGCCATTCTTCCTTGCCGATCCGCCCTTGGCCAGACCGACACTGATCACGGGTAATACACATGCTGCCAGTACGCACCAGTTTGCTATGCTCATTTTTTTCTCCTCCAATGGTCCAATGTTGATGGCAATGATAGTGCCAAGCCTGCACAATACCACGTGGCGATTCCGCAGAACTTATTTCATCAACAGGGGTGAGATGTCTATCGATGAAATGTGTCCAGGTAACAATTCGCAACACATTCTTTGTCAACACAATTGCTCCCGCTCGCGTTCTTGGCTTACGTAGACTGACTACGTCAAAGAAATCAACCACAGAACAGGATTCAATATGAACAAGCTGATCGCCACTCTCGTTGCTGCTACCTTCGCCATGGGTACAGCGTTCGCTAAAACTCCTGCTGAGCCAGCAAAAACTGCGGTTCCACCAGTAGCCTCTGCCAGCGCATCGGCATCTGCTGCCGCACCAGCACCTGCCCCAGCAGTTGAGAAAAAAGCTGTGAAACATGTGAAACATGTCAAAGCAAAAAAGGCAGCAAAAACCGAAGAAGTAAAAGCAGCACCCGCAAAATAATTGACAAGCTTTAGCTTGCTGGCAAAGCAGTAGGTAAGAATAAAATCGGCGCAGATTGCGCCGATTTTATTTTCAACACCTATATCTTGCATGGACTCGTGAACAAGTATCGTGTCAAGTCACCAGTTGCCAGCCTGCCTGCGTCAAGGGTAAGCGGGTAACAGGCTTGCCACTGGCCGCCAGCAAGGCATTGGCGATTGCCGGCCCTATGGATGGCGGGCCTTCTTCACCTACTCCTTTGGTTTTTTCTCCCGTGCTGATGACCAGCACATCCAGTTCCGGTGTCTGCGCCAGGCTGACCAGGCGATAGGTATCAAAATTACCCTGTTCAACCTGGCCATCCTTGAAGCTGATTTCACCAAACAGAGCCGCCGACAAACCAAACAAGGTACCGCCCATCATTTGCGCTTCGACCGCCTTGGGATTGGCAACCAAGCCAGGATTGATTGCTGCCGTAATGTTGAGCAGACGGAATTGCCCCGGCTTGACCACGGCAATTTCAACGATATGGCCACTGAACTGTATATCGCCAAGGCCATTCATGGCAAAGCCACGATAATGGTTTTTTGCCAGCGGCTTGTTCCAGCCTGCGCGTTCTGCCAGGGCATTGATAAAACTGATAGCCTTGGGATTGTGTTTCAATAGACGCCGCCGGTATTCCAGGCTATCCATACCCGCGCTGCGTGCCGCCTGTTCCAGCGTATGTTCAAGGAAGAAGCAGTTTTGCGAATTCCCTACCGAACGCCAGTAAGAACAGGGCACGCCAAAATCCACCCTGGTCCAGCGTGTATCAAACAAGGGGAAACGATAACTGCTGCTAAACCAGCCCATGAGATAGGTCCAGTCAAAGCCATCTTCCGCCGGACTATTCGTTACCCCGGTATATTCCAGCAGCGAAGGTCCCGCCGTATCGTGGCGCAAGGCCAGCGGCATATCATCCTGATCCAGTGCCAGACGCACGCGTGATGCGGTGATGGGGCGGTAATACCCAGCCCGCATATCATTTTCACGCGACCATATGGTTTTTACCGGCACACCCGCCGCCTTGGCGATCAGGGCAGCTTCGACGGCAAAATCATGTTCCAGCCTGCGGCCAAAGCCACCGCCCGCGTTTTGGGTATGGATGTGCACCTGCTCAGGCTGCAGTCCCAAAGCTTTGGCAATTCCTTTTTGCGTATCAGTCTGGCTTTGTGTAGAAAGCCAGACCTGCGCACCATCGGCAGTGACTTCCACCGTTGCATTCAGTGGCTCCATCGTTGCATGGGCCAAAAATGGCACATCATAGGTCGTATCGATAAGCGTCTTTGCCGCTTCCATGGCCTTCTGTGTAGCCTCGGCATGCTGTATCCGCGCACTGGCCACAGGCTTGCCCTGTCCTGCTGCGACAGCCGTCAACAGGCTGTCACGCATGCTTGCTGTATTGATGTGTGCGTGGGCGCCATCTTGCCAGACTGGCTTTAACAATTGCACGGCCTTGTTGGCAATCCAGTAGCGATCCGCCACCACGGCAACAGCATTTACCAGCCGCACCACCTGGCGCACACCTTTGACAGCCAGGGCCGCACTATCATCGACGCTTGACAGTGTGCTGCCAAAACGCGGCGCGTGTAATACCGCCGCTACCAGCATGCCGGGACGCTGCACATCAATACCAAATACGGCACTGCCATCCACCCGTGCCGGGATATCGGGGCGTGGTGCTGATTGTCCCAGCAGCTTCCAGTCTTTGGGGGATTTGACGGTCGGCTTTTCTGGCGGCGTCAACAACGCCGCTGCCTTGATCAAATCGGTATACGGCAGACTGCGCTTGCTGGCAAGGTGGTGGACTTGTGCATTGGCAGCCATGCAGTCTTTGGCCTCGACTTGCCATTGCAGGGCCGCAGCCTGTATCAGCATATGCCTGGCCGCCGCGCATGCCGGGGCTACTGTCGCTTGCGCAGAATTAAAACCGGCACTGGCGAAGGTGGTTATGCCTGGCGGCCATTTCTGATGAAACTGTTGGATGACGGGCGCATGCTCTATGCGTACTTTTGTCAAGGGCATTTCCAGTTCTTCGGCGACGATCTGGGCGATTGCTGCATGGGTGCCCTGGCCTAGATTGGTGACGGTGGTGTAGGCAGTCACCAGCCCGCCAGCATCCATGCTGAGCCAGAAATCGAATGGCGAAACCGTCTGGTTTTTTTCATCTGCGGCCAGGCTGTCCAGCATGGGTAGCGCGCTACTGCCCACTACCCAGGCACCGGCGACCAGGGAAGATTTCAGGAAACTCCTGCGGGCGGGCGAAACGATGCTTGTCATGGCTTGGCCGCCTTCTTGCCAGCTTGCGGTTTCAGCCTGGCGGCAGCCGTGTGGATCGCCGCCCTGACGCGTGGGTAAGTACCGCAGCGACACAGGTTGGTGATGGCGGCATCGATTTGCCTGTCTGTGGGCCGGGGCGTGGTTTTCAATAAGGCGGCAGCAGCCATCAACATACCGGACTGGCAATAACCACATTGTGGCACCTGGTGTTCTATCCAGGCTTGTTGCAAGACATGGCTGCGATCGGCTGACAAGCCTTCTATGGTGGTGACGCTGCGACCATTCAAAGCCTGCACCGGCATGACGCAACTGCGCATTGCCTGTCCATCCAGGTGTACGGTGCAGGCACCGCACTGGCCAGCGCCACAAGCGAATTTGGTGCCGGTCAGGCCTAGGTCTTCACGCAATATCCATAGTAGCGGGGTATCACCATCGGCCTGGCACTGGCGGGCCTGCCCATTGACTTTCAGGTTCACATCCATAGCATTCCCCTATTGATCGCCATCGATATTGATAGCAGCAATGCGGATTATCTGGCAATGAGCAAAGCAGCGCACGCGCTTGTGATGAAAACCCGAAACCCTGTTACCACCTCGCCTGTCCATAGCGGAATGGCGCTTTGCCGGCTGCTATACTGTGCCGTATGGAAAACCTGAGTTCTGACAATACGCTTAAACCCCGGACTGCGGCCAACACCGTAGCCGGTTTGCTCAAGCTTTTACTCACCAACATCCTGATATGGACCAGCATGTGTGCCATGGGTGCATTGGGAAGTTATGGCGATCAGCTACAACGGGACATGCAAACTACGTATACTGATATTTTGGAGCGCTGGGTCAGTAGTCATAGCTTGATGATGGTATACAGCACTGGCCTGTATATCATCTTCATGCGTAGTCAAAAATTTCTGAGCACTACACGCGGCATCGTCTTTGCCTATGGCTTGATGTTAGTGTGTTTTCTCCCCCTGGAAATCGTTTATGTCGATATCTTGTATCTGTTAAGAAAAAATCAGGCATTGGGCTTACCGCAATTACGGCAAGGTATATTTGATCTTGGCGGCTTTGGTGTCTTTCTGGAATTTGCATGGTCCACCGGCACCTTCATCGCGGTGCTGGCCATCTGCACCTGGCGTCAGGCGCGTGTGCGTGAACAGGTACTGCAACAATCCGTGAACGACATACTGCGCTTGCGACTGGATCTGGAAGAACAGAAACTGAATACCCTGCGCGGTCAACTGGAACCCCATTTCATCTTCAACTGCCTGAATGCCATTAGCGCCCTGGTAAGAAGTGATGACAAGCGTATCGCCCTGACCGGTCTGAACCGGCTCAGTGATTTATTGCGCTATGCCTTGACAGCCAGCAGCAAGGACTGGGTACGTCTGGAAGACGAGATGATGTTCATCCGTGATTACCTGGAATTACAAAGGCTACGCTATGGTGAACGACTGCACATCCGCATCGACGGCGACACCGCCACCGTGCTGGCCGGCGATTGCCCACCGCTGCTGCTGCAGCCCTTGTTGGAAAATGCTCTGCGTCATGATCTTGATTGTCATGAAGGCAGCAGCGATATCCGCATGCAGTTCAGCCAGAATGGCGAAGAACTCAGCATCAAGGTCAGCAATACCGTGACCGATGGGGTAGCCGCCAACCCCGGTCTGGGGCTGGGCCTGCCACAAACCCGCGCCAGGCTGGAACTGATCTACGCCGGACGCGCCAGCATGCATAGTGGCAAAGTATCGGATGCGGAGCACAGCCGTTTTGAAGTTGAAATCCGCATGCCCCTGCATATGCCTGAAAGTGCAACATCATGAGCAGCATACGTGCACTGATTGTCGATGATGAAGAACCAGGACGCATCAATCTGCGCTTTGCCTTGCAAGATCATCCTGACTGGCAGATCGTGGCAGAATGCGCCAGCGTCGCCACGGCCCGTGAAGTGCTGGAACAACAGGCGGTCGATGTCATTTTCCTGGATATACAGATGCCGCGCGAAACCGGCCTGGCATTGGCACGCAGCCTGAGTCTGAGCCTGACCACGGCCACAACACCGCCACTGATCATCTTTGTCACAGCATTCAATGCCCACGCAATAGAAGCCTTTGAACTACATGCACTCGACTATCTGCTGAAACCCTTTGATGACCAGCGCCTGACACAAGCTCTGGAACGTGCAGCCGCCATGTTGAAGCTGCGCCAGCAAGCCAGCTACGCACAAGCGCTGGGCAATTATGTAAAAGCAGAAGATGAAGCAAAGAATGCCACGCCAGCTTACTGGCAACAGATCAGCGTGCGCTCCATAGGCCGCATAGAATGCATACAACTGGATGATGTGTTATGGATAGAGGCGGCAGGTAATTATATGCAATTGCATCTGGAACAAAGCCAAATACAGAACCAAAGTCAGAACCCAAGTCAGCACCAAATCCAGCGCCAGGTATTGCACAGGGTCTCACTGAGTCAGTTGGAAAAACATCTGGACCCGGCCCGCTTTATGCGCGTACACCGCAGCGCCATCGTTCGTTGCGACCAGCTCACCCAGCTTGATGTGCTGGGCGATGGGGTGTATCAATTGGTGCTCACCAACCGCGACAAGGTCGCCGTCAGCGAGCGTTATGTTGCTGAAGTCAGGCGGCGCATGCACGATGGCTTGCGACCTGCCTGAGCTTCCATGCTTTTCCAGATCTTTACCAGACCTTTACCCTATCTTTCTGAGCGAGATAAAGTTTTTGGCCAGGTTGCACGGCAAAGGCATCGTACCAGGCATCCAGGTTACGCACCGTCAATACACGGTATTGTCCTGGCGCATGTTCGTTGGTAATGACGACTGTACGCAAGGTTTCGTCGCGCATTTTGCCACGCCAGCTGCGCGCATAGGCCAGGAAAAATTCCTGGTCATCGTCTTTGGTGATGGCCTGCCCTTTTTGTTTCATCGAAGCGTGAAAAGCATCGTAAGCAGCCATCAGACCAGCCAGGTCGGCAATATTTTCACCGAGGGTCTGCGCGCCATTCACAGCCAGATCAGGGAAGGGTTTGTACTGGTTAAATTGAGCAATCAGCGCCTTGGAAGATGCCTGGAAATGCGCCAGGTCAGCCTTGCTCCACCAGTTACGTAACTCACCTTTCGCATCAAACATGGCGCCGGAATTATCAAAGCTATGGCTGATCTCATGGCCTATGGTGGCACCCAGTGCACCGTAATTGCTGGCATCGCTGGCATTCAAATCAAAGTTGGGTGATTGCAGGTAAGCAGCCGGGAAGTTGATGGCATTTTGCAGCGGCATGTTGACCGCATTCACCAATTGCGGGTTCATGCACCACTCGGTGACATCCACAGGCTGGCTAAATTTTGCCAATGCGCGACGGTATTCAAATTCTTGCGAACGTTCACGGTTGCCAAAGGCGTCATTCGCATCCACAGCCAGGCCGGAATAGTCACGCCACTTGTCCGGGTAACCCACGCCGACATAGGTGGATTTGATTTTTGCCAGGGCTTCCTGCTTGGTGGCCGGCGTCATCCATTTCAGTGCCTGCACCCGCTCGCCAAATGCGACCAGCAGATTATTCACCATGCCATTGATGCGGGTCTTGGATTCTGGCGAAAAATTCTCGGCCACATACAGCTTGCCAACTTCTTCACCGAGGGCATTATTGGTGGCTGCCACCGCATATTTCCAGCGTGGTTGCGGTGCTTTGGCACCGCTTAAGGCGCTGTAAAACTTGAAGCGCTGATCAAAGAAGGCTTGTGGCAATACATTGGAACGCTGGTTGATGGCGTGAAAGCGCAAATAATCCTGCCAGTTGGCCAGCGGGGTATTCGCCACCAATGCAGACGAAGCTTTCAAGGCACCCGGATGCCAGATAATGAATTTACTTTGTCCATCCAGGCTGGCTGCCTTGAAATAGGCAGCCCAGTCCAGGCCACGGGCTTTCTTGTTGAAGTCGGCCAGAGTCCAGGTGTTATCGGCCTTCAAGACATCCGATGTTGCTTCACGGTTTGCATTGCCTTTGGCGATCAGCATTTCCAGATCAAATACACGCCTGGCCGCCTGCTCTGCATCCGGCACATTTGCCAGCTTCAGGCTAGCAGCGATATGCGCCAGATAATTTTTCCTCAGTTCAGCCATCTTGGGGCTGGCTGACAGATAGTATTCACGGTCTGGCAAACCCAGGCCACCCTGCAGCAGATAAGGCATGTATTTGCTATGGTCGTGGAAACCTTGCGACACCCACAGGCCAAACAGGTTTTCGGTAAACACATTGGTGGCATTGATAGGATCGACATCGGCACGCAGGTGCTTGCCCAAGTAGCTTGCCAGGGCAGTTTTGTCTTTCAGGTCTGCAATGCTTTGCATCTCGCCCTGTAAAGGCGCCAGGCCACGTTGATTGATGGCATCGGTATTCAGGTAAGAAGTATAGAAATCACCTATCTTGCGGGTCGTACTGCCAGCCTCTGCCCTGGTAGCCTGTTCTATCAGCTTCAAGACCTTGGCGTCGGATTCTTCTACCAGCACATCAAAAATACCTACCGCGACTTTATGATCAGGGATGACTGCGGTCTTTTCCCAGCCGCCATTGGCATAACGATTAAAGTCATCACCCGGCGCGACGGTGGCATCCATGCCGCTGTCTTTCTTTGTCGCCGTTGCTGTTTTTGCAGCAGGCGCATCAGCAGCCTGTGCCTGAACCTGCATCAGCGGCAGAGTCAGCATGACTTGCAGGCAAACGTGCGCGATGGGCTTTAATTTAAATTTTTTCTGATTCATTATTTTCTTTCTTGTTTGGGTTTTGACCACTGTTATAGTCCACTAGTAAGGTTACCTGATCAAATCACGATTAAACAGTAAGCTAAGACTTACGCAAAACAGCCGCTTTGCGTTGCAGCGCCTTATTTTGAGTAAGAAAACCGGAATACGTTCAACATCTGCGTGCAAAACTTCATAAAAAGTGTATATCGCCCAAGCACAGGCTGCCAGTTGCAAGCCCGCCAGCAAAAATTAAGAGCGCAAAAAAAACCGGCCTGTCAGTGATCACAGGCCGGCTTCGTCGGGCAATACTTCGGGTAATACTTCCGGCAATACTTCGGACAATACTTCAGGCCAGATGACGCAATTCCCGCAGCGCCACCGACACCGGTGCCAGATCCGGCCCCTGTGCGCTAATGGTGGTCAGCAAGGCAGTCAGCCTGTCTATGGCTGGCGCATGCTGGACATGCCAGGTGCTGACGTCTTCCTGGCGTGACAATAGCCCACGGGTAATCTGGCTGGCGATGGAATACACATCATCCCGTGCACTGCCACGTGCCTGGGTCTGCCACAGTGTGTCGGTGGGCAGGCGGTTGATCTGACTGCGCCAGCCGGTCAGGCCCAGTTCATCATCAATACCGAAGTAGGCTCGCGCCGCCTGTTCCAGGCCGCTGCTGGTGCTTTGTGCCAGGTCAACCAGGTCCAGTGCCGGGAAGATGTATTCCAGTGCAGTCAGGTTTTGTGCCAACGTCGCCTCGACACCGGCCTGTGTCAATGCTTCTGCCTCTTTTTGCCAATTGGCGTGGGCATTGGCGGGCAGCCAGTCGTCGAGTTGCCAGCGCATTTCGCGCGCGGCGGGCTGGTAACGCTGTATCAGCGTCGGCAGATCGGTGCTTTGCGAACGTATGCGCAACATCCAGCGCGAGGCCCTTTGGGCAATCGCAATCAGCTTGGACAGAAGGTCGAGTTGCAGCTTGGAATCAACCACATAATCGAGCGCATCGATCTGATCCCACAAAGTTTCCAGATCAAAAATCTCGCGCGCCAGGGTGAAGGCGCGAATCACGTCGGCCGCCGTCGCCCCCGCTTCAGAGGCGATGAAGTTGACGAAAGTCGCACCAGCACGGTTCACCACGGTATTGGTAATGAAGGTGGCGATGATTTCGCGTTTCAGCGGATGATGGGTAATCGCTTCGGCAAAACGCTCGGACAAGACTTGCGGGAAATACGCTTTCAATGCGCGACTGAAGAAAGGATCATCCGGCAAATTGCTGGCCACCAGTTCATCAAACACCGACATCTTGGCATAGGCCAGCACCACCGCACCTTCGGGTGCAGTCAGGCCCTGCTTCAAGGCCTTGCGATGGAAGATTTCATCATCGCTGGGCAGGTATTCAATGGCACGGTTCAGGCGGCCCTGTTTTTCCAGTGACTGCATCAGTCTTTGCTGCCCCTCCAGCACATACAGTGGGCGATGTGCGGCAATATCCAGCGCCTGGCTTTGATAATAATTGTCGGTCAATACCAGGTGACCAACTTCATCCGTCATCGAAGCCAGCAAGTCATTGCGCTGCTTGAGCGTCAGGTCACCAGCTTCGACAATGCTACCCAACAGGATCTTGATATTCACTTCATGGTCAGAGCAATCGACGCCGGCAGAATTGTCTATCGCATCGGTATAGATACGGCCACCTTTTTGCGCGAATTCT
This sequence comes from Undibacterium sp. Ji50W, assembly GCF_049340445.1. Taxonomy (NCBI): domain Bacteria; kingdom Pseudomonadati; phylum Pseudomonadota; class Betaproteobacteria; order Burkholderiales; family Oxalobacteraceae; genus Undibacterium; species Undibacterium sp. Ji50W. The sequence continues at coordinate 110,382 of NZ_JBMPOX010000005.1, forward strand.
ATACGGCCATTCTGGGTGCAACCCAAATTACCGCCTTCGGCCAATACCTTGCAGCGCAAGTCATTGCCATTGACGCGGAAAGCGTCGCCGGCCTTGTCACCGACTTGTGCATGGGTTTCGTACTTGGCTTTGACATAGGTGCCGATGCCACCGTTGTACAACAAATCTACCGGGGCCTGCAGCACGGCACGCAGCAATTCTACCGGTGCCAGTTCGGCAGTTTCTATACCCAGCACGGCACGCGCTTCAGGGCTGAGGCTGATGGATTTTGCCGAACGTGGATAGACCCCGCCACCGGCAGAAATCAGGCTCTTGTCATAATCATCCCAACTGGAGCGCGGCAGGTTGAACAGGCGCTGACGTTCGGCAAATGAAGCCGCTACATCCGGCGACGGATCGATGAAGATATGGCGGTGATCAAATGCGGCCACCAGCTTGATATGCTGTGACAGCAACATGCCATTCCCAAACACGTCACCCGACATGTCACCGATACCGGCCACCGTGAATTCAGTATCTTGTGTATTCACACCCACCGAACGGAAGTGACGCTTGACGGATTCCCAGGCACCACGGGCGGTGATCCCCATTTTCTTGTGGTCATAGCCGACCGAGCCGCCGGACGCAAACGCATCGCCGAGCCAGAAGCCATAATCCGCTGACACGCCATTGGCGATATCCGAAAAGGTGGCCGTACCCTTGTCTGCCGCCACCACCAGGTAAGGGTCATCGATATCATGACGGATGACCAGCTTGGGCGGCACCACCGCGCCTTTGACGATGTTATCGGTCAGGTCCAGCAAACCGGACAGGAAGATTTTATAGCAGGCCACGCCTTCCGCCTGATAGGCTTCACGGTCTGTCGTCGGTGGTGCATTCTTCAATACAAAACCGCCTTTGGAGCCAACCGGGACAATCACCGTATTCTTGACTTGCTGGGCTTTCACCAGGCCCAGGATTTCGGTGCGAAAATCTTCACGCCTGTCAGACCAGCGCAAGCCGCCACGGGCCACTTTGCCACCGCGCAGATGCACACCTTCGACACGGGGCGAATACACCCATATTTCAAACAGGGGTTTGGGTTCTGGCACACCCGGCACCTCACGCGGATTAAGCTTGAAGCTCATATAGGGCTTGAATGCGCCGCTAGCCGTGGTTTGCCACAGATTGGTACGCAAGGTAGCAACGATGGTGGCAATGAACTGGCGCAAGATGCGGTCTTCATCCAGACTCGCTACATGACTCATCTGGGTTTCCAGCTGCTCGCGTATATGTTTTTGCGCCTGTTCACGGTCGCCGACATAATCGGGCTTGAAGCGGGCACCGAACAATTCGGCAATCAACTGCGTGATGGCAGCGTTCTTGTTCAGGGCTGCTTCTATATAGTTCTGGCTATAGGCAAAACCCAGTTGCTTGAAGTAACGCGAGCAGGCACGCAAGACAGCGATAGAGCGTGCATCCAGCGCGGTATTGAGTACCAGGCGATTCAGGTCATCGCTTTCAACTTCGCCACCCCAGGCTTGCGAAAACAGGTTTTCAAAGCGCAGTTTGACGGCGGATAAATCGGTGTCGACAGGCAATTGCAAGCCCAGGTCATGTATCCACAAAGTTTCTGCACCGCTGACGATGGCATAGGGATGCTCATCCAGTACCCTGGCCCCCATGTGTTCCAGCACAGGCAAGGAATCAGACAGCGCCACCTTGGCAGTGTTATAAATCTTGAAGCGCAACATGCCCGGCCCGGCATCGAGTGGCCGGTATAACCTGACCATCATCGGTGAAGCAGGATTCAGGCTGGACAGCATGTCTGCATCTTCGGCACCGACCAGTGCAGAAAAATCTTCGCGGTAAGCCGTTGGGAAAGCATTGGCAAAGCGGTTTGCCAGGCTCAGGCCCGCGCCCTCGCCATGCGAGCGCAATAGCTCTGTCGTGCAATCATCTTCCCAGCGTTGCGCGAGTTTGGCGATGCGTGCTTCCAGCATGGCCAGATTAAGGTTTTGCGGCGCCACGTCCTTGGCCCTGACCAGGTAATGTATGCGCGCCAGTGGGCTGTCGGTCAGCATGGGCGTGAACTCGATGGACTGACCATTCAATGCCATCATCAATTCATTGCCAATCTTGACGCGCAACTCCGTGTTGTAACGATCACGCGGTACAAACGCCTGGGCCGAGGTGAAGCGGCCAAAAGGATCACGGCGCAGGAACAGGCGAGTACGCTGGCGTTCTTGCAGACGGAGGATACCTATCGCATGCTCAGCCAGTGTAGCCGCATCGATCTGGAATAATTCATCACGCGGATAATCATCGAGGATGGCTTGCAGGGATTTGGCCGCATGACTTTCCGGCACGACGCCAGACGTGTTCATGACATTCACTACACGCTGGCGCACCAGCGGGATATTGCCTACCGGTTCAGAATACGCCGTAGACGTGTACAAACCCAGGTAGCGGGATTCACCAATAACATTGCCGGCATCATCAAAACGCTTGACGGCGATGTAGTCCAGCCATGCTGGCCGGTGCACGGTCGCGCGTGTCATGGCCTTGGTGACCATGACCATTTCCGTGGAATCCATCAAGGCCACCACTTCTGGCGGCAAGCGGGTTTCTGCTGTTTTGACGGGCCCGCGCAAGATGCCCAGGCCAGAATCGGCTATCGCCACCAGGCTGACGTTGTCGCCCTCGCGCTTCAAATCATAGTCACGCACACCAAGGAAGGTGAAATGGCGGTCTTCCAGCCAGGCCAGGAAGGCAATTGCTTCATCACGTTTTTCTGGTGACTGGGTAAATTTTTCACAGGCTGCGCGCACTTCACGTACTCGTGCCAGCATGGGTTGCCAGTCGACCACGGCCCCACGTACATCGGACAAGACACTTTTCAAGTCTTCCACCAGTGCCTGTTGTGCTGCCGGATCAACGATGCGGTCACATTCAACCAGGATCAGGGATTCGACCGGATCTGTCTGCCCCGCAGCCTTGGCCGCCGCCACCGTGCTGACCGAAGTCACGCTGCCGCTGGCATCACGCGCCACACTCATCAGGGGATGCACAATCCAGTGCGCCGTGCGGCCACTGCGATTGATCGCCATCGTTACCGAATCCACCAGGAAAGGCATATTGTCATTCACGATCTGCACTACCGTGTGATCACTGACAAAGCCATCTTCGGCCAAGGTTGGGTTAAACACCCGTATCTTCGGTGTATGTGCCGTGCGCGGTGCATCCAGCAAACGCCAGTGGGCATTTGCCTGTGCAAACAGGGTCGCCGGCCCGCGGGTGATGATTTCATCCGGATCGGTATTTTCAAAATATGCGGTAATAAAATGGCCCTGGCGCTCGGTAGCAGGTCCTGTGTGCGCTTGCGCATAAGCGATCAGCTCAGCGAAGTGGGAAGAGGTCATACGTTCTCCTTCTGATTGGAAGATAACGAGAGGTGAGTTTGCAGCGGTGCATGCAATCTAGTGGTGCAAGTATCCTCCATTATGCATAAGGAAACAAATGAGATTCTTAAGCGTGGTCAAATTGTTTGCATGCCCAACAAAATTGATGTTGTCCGCAATAAACCAATAATTTCAGATGCGTGAGAAATGACGTGAAATAGAAGCATGTAGTTGGTTTTATAAGCGAGATGCTTGTTTGCAAGGACTGTGTGTGAATAAAATTGAGCACAACTGTTGCGTATTCAATAAAAAGTTATTGCTTTGTTGGATAATGTAATTTATCCAAAATCACTGTCGCGAACCTCTTAAAATGATAAAAAGAGCAATTTCACTTCCCATGATGGCCCTGAGTATTTACGGGACTTGCTACGCAAACACAGCAGAAAATTTGAGATTGCTCAGAAATGAAGCACACAACCTGTTTTATCAACAAAAGCGCATGGATCTTGCCTGGACATTCAATAAACAAGCCTTACTTGAGGCAGAAAAAGAATTAAATTCACCTGAACAGGTAGCAGCCCTCTCACAACAAGCTTCTTTTTATTCTGACTTAAAACAAATCAAACAAGAGCAAGAAACTGTTCTGAAAATGCTCGCCATTGCGGAAAAAAACCCAACCCGTGTTGCAATGGACCTTGCAAATGCGCTTTCCTGGCTAGCTAAACTCTATCTGCAACAAGATAATGATCAAGCCGCCGAAGAAACAATGTTGCGCGTCATAGACATACTTCAAACGACTCCCGGTAACAACGACGCTAATCTTGAATTTCGATATGAAAGTCTGGGTGAGATTTATATGAAGCGAAAGAATTGGGAGCAGGCAGAAGTGGTTCTTAAGCGTGCCATCGCACTTAACGAAAAACGAGAACCTTCGGGACGTTATATGCGAGACTCCTTGATACAAAATTTAGCGACCGTCTACCGCAACACAAATCGCAACGAGTTAGCGATCGAAATTGAAAGCAAGTTTAAGAAAAGCACAAAGCTAGGCGTGCCAACAATTTCGGCCATGAGCCGGGTAGGAAATTACAAAAGCCCCGTCCTCAAGGCAGATTCATGTCAAAAACCCGTGTATCCAAGCGATGCTGTGGCTTACAAATTGCAAGGAACCTCGCATTTTCGCTTTCTGATTAGCGACGATGGCAAAATTTTTGCAAAGTACATCTTAAAAAGCAGTGGTTGGCAGATTCTTGATGACAGCACGTTTAGTGCCCTGTCTCAATGCCAGTTTGAACCGGCAACATTCAATAATAAACCCGAAGCAAGCTGGCTAACTTACCAATATATATGGACTTCTGGAAATCAGGAGCCTGATCTCCCGCCAGCAGAATTATTGACAGGCAGTTGCCTATCAGACAAATATAAGGTCGTGGTTCAGGACGCCAAGCAATGGCTGGTCCGCTTGCGCTTCCTGATTGATCCTCAAGGAAAAACCTTCGGTATCAAGATAGAAGATAGCAGCAAAGATACCGCTGTCGACAGCGATATTGTCGCTTTGCTTGGACGCTGTGAATTTAAACCTACGGTGGTAAACGGGGCACAGGTAGGCAATTCTGGTGTCGTCCGTTTCGCTCGAAAATCAGATGTAAAGTAATGTCGCGTAAGGCAGCAGATTCAATTTTTTAAGTTATTAAACCGCACCGGCTGCATGAACCAGCCCACAATACTGGCTACCAGCATGATGGCGGCAACCCACACCAGGCTGCGCCAGGGTTGGCCGCCGCTTTTGATGATCTCGAAACTCTCGACAAACACGGTTTCGCAGGCACCATTACCGGTATCGGTGCGGACTATGCTGGTGCCGCGCTTGAAGGCCATGCCTTTATGACGATGTGAATATTCAGACAGGCGACCACGGAAATGGATCTGGTCACCTACCCTTACCTTTTGCATGATCTTGGCAAGCCTGGTCTGATCGGTCAGCAAATGATTATTCGAAATCGCGGTTTCATCGAAAGCCGCAAAGGCCTCCATCGAATTGCTACCGTAATTGCAGGTGAACTGACCGCTGGAAAAGTTCAAGTCGCCATACGCACCTGTTTTCACGTTCTTGCCCCAGACCACGCACAAATCTACCACGTTCAGGTTATCGTTCCATTCGCGGTGCAAATAATCCCACCAGGCATTCGCATCATGCTTGCTGACGACCAGACCCACCAGGTCGTAGTCATATAGCGGCTGTACCGTATAGGTGACACCGCCCCTGGTGGTCTGGAATGCCTTTTGCGTAATTTCTGTTTGTACCGGCTCATTCAGCAAGACTGAATTCAATTCTGACGTCGGCGGCAATATATCGCGCCGCCAGATGGAAATTACCAGCAGCCAGACGCTGAAGAATACCAGCCAGCGTAGCGCGGTTCTGATCATGAACGGTCCGCCATGCTGTGACTCAGTCCAGTTTCAACAGACTGGCATCATGCAGGGAACAGGACTGGACCTTGGCTCCAAAAAAGTCAGCCTGCAATTGAAATGCCCGCAAAATGCGCTGTTGCCCGGCTTCATCTGCGGGCAGGCTGAACACCACTTTCAAGAGCGGTGTGCCAGAAGTGGCTGTGACTGCTAGCGGGACGAATGAGGATAGTGAAATTGAAGTAACTGGGGCAGTTGGGGCGACTGGCGTGACTTCGCCCTGCTGGCGGCGCATTTCTGCCAATATCTCGGCTTCGCTGATGATGACACTGTCATGCGCGCCTTGGAATTTTTTCGTACCGCCACTGCTGACGGCAATACCGCCAGTAATTTCGAACTCGGCAGATGACATTCTTTCGTAATGAAAAGCTTCCCAGCCACTTTGTTGCTGCTTGCGCTGCGCCACGACCGCCATGGCTGCTGCGGCCAGTCCGCCGCCAGCAATCATGCCTACCGGCAACATATCTGCCAGGCTGGCGGGTAGGCTGTCTTGCAAAGGATCGCTCATCGTCTATGCATCAATAAAAAAGGGGCAGCCTGTATTGTATTCTGGTTCAAGAATGCAATACAGAACTACCCCTCTGGAGCAACTATATCAGCAGGTTTATTTCTTGCCGTCAGCTGTTCCTGTTGTTTCCTTGCTGTCTTCCCTTTTTTCTTCTGCCGGTGGATCTTTAGGCAGAGGCTTGCGCGGCAGCATGTCATTACGGTTAGCGGCATGAGCGACAAAACTGGCCAATACCATGGAAGCCTGGGTCAGGTCACTTTTTTGTACCTTGTCATACAAATCCATGCTGGAATGATGGGTGCGGCTGAAATAATCCATGTCGTCCTGGACGAACTGGAAACCAGGTACGCCAACGCGGTCAAAACTGACATGGTCCGTGCTGCCGGTACTGCGCAGGGTGGTGGTGGTGGCACCGACATCATTGAAAGGGGCCAGCCAGGCATCAAAAATCGGTTTGACTGCGGCATTGTTTTCCGCATAGACGCCACGGATCTTGCCGCCACCATTGTCCAGGTTGAAATATGCGGAAATCTTGCCATGCATGGGTTTGACGCTCATGGGGCCGGTCAACTTGCGGGCAAACGAAGGCAATTCCAGCTCCTTGGGATCGGTCGGCTCGGGACGCGAGGCTATCCATTTATTGACATAGGCGCGTGAACCCAGCAGCCCCTGCTCCTCCCCGCTCCAGAGGGCGATGCGTATGGTGCGACGTGGCTTGAAGCCGCTCACTTTCAGCAAACGTACCGCTTCCATCACCATGGCAACACCAGCTGCGTTGTCGGTGGCACCGGTGCCGCCGTGCCAGGAATCCAGATGGGCACCCAGCATGACGATTTCATCCTTCTTGTCGGAGCCTGGGATTTCTGCCAACACATTGACGACGGCTTCCGGGTCTTCGTCATTGAAACTGGCCTTGATATCGATTTCCAGCTCCACGTCTTTTTTCTTTTCTACCAGACGATACAGGCGATTATAGGTTTCGCTGGCAACGACCAGGTTGGCCGGGCCGGTGGCTTCATCTTTTTTGTAAGAACCACCATCCTGGACAAAAATGGTGCCGTCTTCACCCCGCGTGACGTTCAGCGCCGCCAGCACTTTTTCTTCGGTCAGGAAAGTGCGCAGTTTTTTGCGGAAAGCCAGTTGCTTGATATAGGTTGGTAAATCACCGCGACGCGAAGGCGCGGCTTTAAAATCGATTTTAGTCAGTTCATCCAGTTCTTCATGCGAATAACGATGCGCATCGGCCTTCATATGGGGCTTGATGGGCAGGGGTTCATCCAGCAACACAATGGCACCGGCCAGCTTGCCTTTCCATTTGACCAGGTCTTCATCGACCAGCATTTTTGCAATCATCAGCTTGCCGCGCTGCATGCCATCGGTACCCGGGGTCCAGGCCTTGGGGATGGCATACACGTCAAACTGGGATGGCGAGACCATGCGCAAGGTGGTTTTTTCCAGTGTCCAGCCACGACCAAATGGGGCGAAGCTTTCACTGTGCACATTTTGCAAACCCCATTCACTGAGTTTTGAACGGGTCCAGTCACTGGCCTTGCGCAAAGCGGGGGAGCCGGTCAGACGTGGCCCGATTTCATCAGTCAGTACACCAAAAATCTCCTGGGCTTTGGAGCGGTTCATGGCTTCATCACGCAGCCGGGTGATGAGTTCAAGATCGACTTTCTCTTCATTCGTCGCAGCGGCATAGCTGGTGCCTGCGGTAAAACTGCTGGCGACGATGGCGGTACCCAATAAAACCTGAAACATGCGCATTGCTGGTCTCCTGTAGGAAATTTGAAGGTGTCGGTGATGGCGACATTACGTGGTGGCAAAGCCGGGGCCGGATCGTTCGGCTTGTATGACCTATTGCATAAAGCACTTGGTAAGAAAGCACTTGATAAGCATTGCTTGGAGTCAATAATTGCGCTTTTGTTCCTTGTTTTCAGGTGAATTCAGCAAATTTTCCAGCATTTACAGGAAATTTATCTGAAAAATGAAGATGACTGATGGTCAATACAGGCCAACACGCCGGATCAGCACTGGGATAGTTGCTCATTAATATGCTCATTAATTGGTAAGTAAAAATGAATTTCTGGCAAAACAAGCATAATCACGAGTAAAATTCACCGTCATTTTTTATTCGTCGCATGCAGGTTTCGCTACATGTGCTCATGATCCGTGCTGTGATTCAGCTCAATATTGAAGGAATTCGTATGTCAATTAAATCCCGCGTTGTTCTGGGTAGCGCGCTTGCCCTGCTGGTACTTAGCGCCTGTAATGATAAAGATGCTGCAAAAACAGCGTCGGCACCGGCATCCGCCTCTGCTGCTGCAGCCAGTAGTTCAGAAGTAGCAGCGACCGTGAATGGTACCCCCATCAGCAAGAAGCAGCTTGACCAGATCATGCAGCAACAGGCCGGCCAGGGCATGCCTGATACACCAGAAACACGCAAGATGGTGATTGATAACCTGTCCATGCAAATCCTGGTGGCCCAACTGGCGGTCACCAAGGGCCTGGACAAATCACCAGAAGTGGCTGACCAACTGGAAATGACCAAGCAGTCTATCCTGGCCAATGCCTATGTCAAAGACTATATCAAGACAGCCGCCGTCAGTGACGATGCGCTGAAGGCCGAATACGAAAAATTCAAGGCTACAGCCGGCGGCAATGAATACAAGGCCCGCCACATCCTGGTCGCCAAGGAAGATGAAGCCAAAGACATCATCGCCAAGATCAAGAAAGACGTCAAACTTTTTGACGGCCTGGCAAAATCCAAATCCAAAGATCCTGGCTCCAAAGACAAAGGTGGCGATCTGGGCTGGTTCAACCCACGTGGCATGGTGCCGGAATTTGGCGCTGCAGTCGCCAAACTGGAAAAAGGCAAGTTCACTGAGGAACCAGTGAAATCCCAGTTCGGCTATCACGTCATCATCCTTGACGACAGCCGTCCACTGACACCACCGACACTGGAAGATGTCAAAGCTGGCCTGACTCAGCAATTGCAACAGCAAAACCTGAAAGCCATGCTGGATGATCTGAAAGCAAAAGCCAAGATAGAAATCAAGGGTAATGCACCAGCACCTGCTTCCGCTGCTGCCGCCCCAGGCGCGCTGACGGTTACGCCGACCGCTTCTGCCTCGGCTTCTGCTTCCGCCGCTGCCCCCGCTGCTGCTTCCGCATCGGCTTCTGCCGAAGTGAAGAAGTAATCATTAGCAAGTAACACGCATCAGCCGCATTCGCCAGCATGGTCTGGCGAATGCAGAAGACTGGCAGCCATGCATCAACGGGCTGCCAGTCTCTTTAGCAACACTCCCTTTCCTTATCTCCCACCTCCCCTTGTCCGGTATTGCCAAGCGGCGACTTTCCTGCGACACTTTGCGATTGCAAATTAAGCAATTCAAGTAATTCACGTCAGAGTCAACATCGCCAGGAAACCGCATGCCTACCAGTCCATTCCGGTTCAATACCGCCACACTGTCGCTGGATGCACGTCCGGATCGGCTCGACATCCGTGACCGTCTGTACACACCACGCATCAGCAATCTGCCGCCCTGCCATCCGCCTGCGGCGACCATCAGCAGTGTGTTCCCCGAGTATGTCAAAGCCGGCATGATATTGAACCAAGGCAGCGATGGTGCATGTACAGGATTTGGCCTGGCCGCCATCATCAATTATCTGTTCTGGCTGCGCGACCCTGAAAGCCCGCAATGCAGCCCGCGCATGCTGTATCACCTGGCCAAGTTTTATGACGAATGGGCAGGCGAAGACTATACCGGCTCCAGTTGTCGTGGCGCGCTCAAGGGCTGGCACAAACACGGGGTATGCCGACGCGATTTATGGCCCTACACCGTGAATAGAAACGACAAGGCCCCTGCCTTTGAAGCACCGCGCGAAGGCTGGGCGCAAGAAGCCTTGCAACGACCACTGGGTGTGTATTACCGCATCGATAAGGATTCGGTCACTGACATGCAGGCGGCCCTGCTGGAAATCGGTGCCATTTATGTGTCTGGCAGGGTACATCCGGGCTGGGCGCTGGAGCAGGACAACAAAGCCAATGCCGCAGCCAACTTTACACAGTTGCCGGTCATCCCCTTTGACAGCGGGCCCACCAGCGGGCATGCCTACGCCATACTCGGTTACACCGACCAGGGTTTCATCGTGCAAAATTCCTGGGGTAAAGACTGGGGCCATCAGGGTTTTGCGATACTCACCTATGATGACTGGATCACCTATGGCGGCGATGCCTGGGCAATATCGCTGGGGGTGGCAATCGAACGCCCCGCTGTTGTTCATCACTGGCATAGCAGCAATCCACGTGCCGCCAGGCTGACCACATTACCGGCTTTACCGGCATACCGTAGCAGTGGTTCCGCAGTCCGGCCACATGCACAGCATGCCACCGGCAAGGCCGGGCCACCCAGCCTGAGCCCAGACCAGGCCTATGGCCTGACGCTGGTGCTTGGCAATGATGGCGGACTGATACAACGCCTGCTGGGTGCCGCCGATGCCCTGGCAGCGGCAGAGCAGGTGGTACTGCATGCGCCACAAGCCTGGCTGGCGAATCTGGGCAGCAATAAAAAATTGAAGCTGGTGCTGTATGCCCAGGCCGGCATGGATAGCGAAGCAGCCAGCCTGCAACGCAGTGCTGCCCTGGCCCCGTATTTTCTGGCAAATGGCATTTACCCGCTATTCATCAGTTGGAAGACTGGCCTTGGCTCTGCCCTCGACAACATACTGCAAGACAAGATGCAGGACCATGCACAAGGCATCAACAAGGCCGCACAGGAAGCACTGGACCGCACCCTGGAAGCTGCCTGCGAATCATCGGGTGCCAAGGGGTTGTGGGTGCAGATGAAGATGAATGCCGCGCAAGCGGCAGAAGATGGCGACCCGCCACGCGGGCTGTATGTGCTGGCAAAATATTTGCAAGAACTGCGGCATGCCATCGGCCAGGATAGGCTGGAAATCCACTTGATAGGCCATTCTGCCGGTGCCATCCTGCATGGGCATTTGCTGGGCCTGCTGCACCAGCACAAGCTGCCGGTCAACACCTGCAGCCTGTATGCACCAGCCTGCAGTATTGCTTTCGCTGACAGCACTTATCGCCCGGCCATACGGTCCGGCCTGTTGCCGCGACCAAGCTTTCATATCCATCTGCTGTCAGACACGCGCGAACAGGATGACAATGTCGGCGGCATCTATCAAAAATCCATGCTGTATCTGATCGCAAGGGCGCTTGAAAGCCAGCACAAGACGCCCTTGCTGGGCATGGCAGCCAGTTTCGATGCGGACAACTTTGCTGGCAAGAACCAGCAAAACGGCCAATGGAACCATGCCAGCATGCGCAGCCTGCAAAGCTGGAACCAGTTTTACTGGACCAGGAAAATACCCTCAGGCTTTGCCAGCAGCGGTGCGGGTCTGAACAAAAAACAGGCCGCCACCCTGCACATCATTCACGACAAATACATGCATGACGGCAAACACAGCATACCGTCGGCGCATACTGCCTTCGATCAGGATGTGGCTGTGCTAACCCAAACCCTGACCCGGATTGCCGGTATCAGCAACCCGGACCGGCTGGCAGTGCCGGTGTCGGATATCGCGGATGTCGCGGATGTCAAATAAGCAGGTGATCCAGTAAATAAGTCCTGTTACTTGAGCAATACCTTCCCCACATCAAACCAGGCACAGCTGGCATACTCAAGCTTTAGGGCCCTTGCGATGTGGCTTGGCTGCTGCCGGTTTGCCTGACCCATAACCCTTGGCTTTTTCTGTCACGCGGCGATCACCACCAGCTTTCTTGGGGCCGAAAGGTGATGGCTGGTTTGCTGGCACAGGCTTACGCACATGGTCATCACCCACCGGGCTGATCTGGATTTGCTTGCCGGCGACCCAGACTGCCTTCAACTGTTTCAGCAATTCCTTGGGCATGCCGTCTGGTAAATCCAGTGTGCTATAGCTGTCGAAAATATCGATACGGCCTATGTGCTTGGCTTCCAGACCGGCTTCATTGGCAATCGCACCAACGATATTGCTGGGGGTAACGGCATCTGCCTTGCCGACTTCGATACGGTAAGTCTGCATGGGGATACTGACTTTGCCCTTGCCATCAGCTTTGTCTTTTTTCGACTTGGCTGGACGCTCTTCATCCATAGGTGCGCGGGCGGCACGATCCACTACCTGGTTCAGCTTGCTGGCGGGTGCTATCTCAGCGACACTAGGGGCACTAGAGGCACGGGGTGCACGTTCGCGAGGTGCTTCTTCACGAGCAGCACGTGGTGCCGGGCGGGATGATGCAACACTACCATTGCCTTTTTCTGCACTGATGCGCAAAGCCTGACCGGCAACACGTACCGAACTCAGATGTTCCATCATGTCGCCAGGCAGATTGTCTGGCAAATCAAGGATGGTGTAGTCATCATAGATATCGATACGGCCAATGAACTTGGATTCTATATTCGCTTCATTGGCAATCGCACCAACGATATTGCCGGGCTTGACGCCGTGGTCATGCCCAACTGCGATGCGGAAAGTCTGCATGCCAGGTTCTGGTGTGCGCGGGCTGTGTTCACGGCGTGCGCTACGGTCTTCACGCGGTGCACGTTCAAAACGATCGCCCCGGTCACCTCTATCACCTCTATCACCTCTATCACCTCTATCGCCACGGTCACCACGTTCAGAGCGCGCCGGACGCTCATCACGCCAACTATCGTCAGTCTTGGTTTCTTTGCGGTTTTTATCCAGCAGCAAAGGTTCATCACCGCGCGCCATTTTGGCCAAGGCAGCAGCAATTTCCACTGCGGGGATATTTTGCTCACGTTCAAAATCTTCGATCAGGGACGTGAACTGTTCCAGGCCACCGAGTGCCAGGGTGGCTGAAATCTGGTCCTTGAAGCGGGCGATACGGACATCATTGACCGTCTGTATGGTCGGCAATTCCAGTGGTGATACGGGCTGGCGGGTGGCTCTTTCTATCGCCTTCAACAGGTTCTTTTCACGCGGGGTGATGAACAGGATGGCTTCGCCACTACGACCAGCACGACCGGTACGGCCTATGCGATGGGTATAGCTTTCCGGGTCATACGGTACGTCATAATTGATGACATGGCTGATGCGTTCCACGTCCAGACCACGGGCAGCAACATCGGTCGCCACCAGGATATCGATCTTGCCGTCTTTCAATTGCTGGATAGTGCGTTCGCGCTGTTGCTGGTTGATGTCGCCATTGATGGCGGCAACCGAGAAGCCTCTTGCATCCAGTCTGGCGGCCAGTTCTTCGGTACCCAACTTGGTGCGGGCAAAAATGATCATGCCGTCGAAAGTCTCGGCTTCCAGTATGCGTGTCAGCGCATCAAGCTTGTGCATGCCGCTGACCAGCCAATAACGCTGGCGGATATTGTCGGCAGTGCCGGTCTTGGCAGCGACAGTCACTTCTGCCGGTTTGTTCAGGTAAGTCTGGGCAATACGCTTGATGGCAGAAGGCATGGTGGCCGAGAACAGCGCAGTCTGACGATTCTCCGGCGTTTCTTGCAGGATGCGTTCTACATCATCAATAAAGCCCATGCGCAACATTTCATCGGCTTCATCCAGCACCAGGGTTTTCAGGGCAGATAAATCCAGCGTGCCCTTGTCCAGATGGTCGATGACACGACCCGGTGTACCCACCACCACATGCACGCCACGGCGCAATGCCGACAGTTGCGGGCCGTAGCTCTGGCCGCCATAGATAGGCAGCACATGAAAACCTGGAATATGCCGCGCATAAGTCTGGAAAGCTTCGGCAACCTGTATTGCCAATTCACGTGTCGGGGCCAGCACCAGCGCTTGCGGCGTAGTCTGGCGGATATCGATGCGCGACAGGATGGGCAGGGCAAAAGCGGCGGTTTTGCCGGTACCGGTCTGGGCCTGGCCCAATACGTCGCGGTTGGACAGCAAAATCGGGATGGTGGCCGCCTGTATCGGCGACGGTGTTTCATAGCCTACATCCTGCAAGGCGCGCATGATGGGCGCACTCAATAGCAGGTCTTCAAAAGTAATCGGGGGTTTGGTTTCAGACATGGCGATGCTCGCTCGTTCGCTCGTATCGCAGGATGCGACAAGATATTAATGGCCGTAGTTTACTCTCATGGCTTGAACTGAGGGAAATTTCCTGCCTGTCAGGACATCCTGCCTGCTATGAAGCTCACTAAATATTATTATTTTTTTGTTATTATTGTGACTGCTGGCGGCACTGGCTTGGTAACAGCTTAGAACCTGTTACAGCCGGGTATGATCTGGCAGCATGGGTCAAACCCATAAAAAATCCGGCAACAAGCTGCGGCCATTATGAGAACTTGAAGGACAGGCAGCGCGACGCCGCTGCCTGTCTATATGCTATCCACGCATGATGTACATGACGAAAACAGTATCAAAAAGAGAGAATGCCTGATTTATAATTCAGCCGGCATTTGGCCAATTTGTTCAAACATGCGTCAACATCAGGCAATATGCAGTTTCTTTTCATCATCACACAGGACATTCATGGACGCAGCGGCGCTCATCTCCACCACTTATCCATGTCATGCCTTTCATGCATCCCTGCCCGGTGGCCGCGATACGGGTGAACTGCAACTGACGCAAACGGGGCTGAGCTATCAAGTGGCATCACTGGTCGGCACCCTGCCGTTTGCCAGGCTGGAATTAACATTGGGCGGGGCCGCCAACAAACTGATCTTCATCAAGCACCTGGATAAACCTGATCTGGTACTGTACACCAGTGATCTGGGCATACTGGACAACCCCGTTTTGCGCGCCCACCCCGAGTGCTCGCGCCAGATAGGCGTGGCCCGCCGCAAGCGTGCGCAGGGCTGGGGCATACTGCTGGGGTTGAGCTTGCTGCTGCTAGCACTGCCTCTCGGCCTGCTATGGCAAATGGGTAGTTTCTCTGACTATGCGGCCAGGAAAATACCGGTGCAATGGGAAGAAAAGCTGGGCGCGGGTGTTGCCGCCGAACAGGCGCTGGAAAACAAGCACATGCCCAAGGCGGAAACCGAAGTTTTGCTCAAGCCACTGACTGCGCCCTTGCTGCAGGCCCTGCAAGATTCACCTTACCACTACACCATCGTCATCGCCAATGACAGCAGCACCAATGCCTTTGCGCTGCCGGGTGGCTATGTCACCATCAATTCCGGCCTGATCCTGAAGGCGGGCAGTGCAGAAGAATTGTTGGGTGTGCTGGCACATGAGATCAGCCATGTCGAACAAAGACATGGCATGCGCAGCATCATCAGCAATGCCAGCATCTACCTGGTAGCCAGCGCGGTATTCGGCGATGTCAGCGGCTTGCTGGCCACAGTGGGCAATGCAGCACCCATGCTGCTCAGCCAGCAATATTCACGTCAATTTGAAACCGACGCCGATGAAAAAGCAGTGATCCTGCTACAACGCGCGCATATCAATCCCGAGGGTTTGCCACGCTTTTTTGAACGCATGATTGCAGAAGAAAAAGCCGCCATGGAAAAAATCGATAACAAACAGGCACGGGAAGCCTACAAAAATGCCATGGGCTTGCTCAGCACCCATCCCGCCAGCGAGAAGCGCTTGACAAATTTGCGTAGTCTGATCGGTCAATCCAAGGGACAATACCTGAATCAGGAAGCCGCCTTCAGGGACTTGCAGGAAGCCGTCAAGAAATTTGTCGCCACGTCGTCAGAAGCAGAACCCAAAAAATCGGAAACAACACTAGAAAAACCGTCAGTATCAGCATCCTGACCCATCAAAAGGAGTGTCGCAGTGAAAGCAAATATCAAGGGAGGACATGCTTTTTCCTATGTCGAGATAGAACTCGAACCTGGTGAAAGCCTGTTGACTGAACCCGATGCCATGTCCAGCATGGATGCCAGCCTGGATTTGACAGCGCATTTCAATGGCGGCCTGATCCAGGGCCTGTTGCGTAAATACCTGGGTGACGAATCACTGTTCATCAGCCGTTTCAAGAACGCCACTGGCGCAGCACGCTGCATCACCATCGTCCAGCCTACGCCAGGTGAAATCCTGTGCAAGGAATTGAACGACGAACTCTATTACCTGCAGCCCGGTGCTTTCCTGGCTTGTGAAGAGGGTGTAAAAATTGGTCTGGGTTTTGCCGGTTTTGCATCCTGGGTCGCGCGTGAGGGCTTGTTCCGCATCAAGGTCAGCGGTAACGGCAAAGTCTGGTTTGGTGCCTATGGCGCCTTACTGGAAAAAGAAGTGAATGGCGAATACATCGTCAATACCAGTCACCTGGTGGCCTATGAGCCATCCCTGCGCCTGAACCTGCAACTGGCGGGCGGCCTGTTTTCCAGCTTCTTCGGTGGCGAAGGCCTGGTGACACGCGTCAGTGGCAAAGGCAAGATCATCATACAAACCCGCAGCATTTCCAGCCTGGCTGGTTGGCTCAATCCCAAATTATAAGAGGACGCGATCATGCAAGTAGAATTAGTCAGTCAGCCTGGCAATACCGCCGCCAAAGTCAGCCTGCGTCCTGGTGAAGTATGTACCGCCGAATCCGGTACCATGCTGGCCATGAGCAGCAATATGCAAATCACTACCACCACCCATAAAAAACAAGGCGGCTCGCTGTTGAAAGCAGCCAAGCGTTTGCTGGGTGGTGAATCCCTGTTCCTGAATCATTTTGAACCGCAAAGTACGCCGGGTGAAGTCTGGCTGGGTACCGACCTGGCGGGTGACATGGTGGTGCTGCCTTTGAACAACGACAATCTGATCGTGCAGGGCGGTGCTTTCCTCGCTTGCGACGAAGGCATAGAAATCGACCTGGGCTGGCAGGGTTTCAAATCGCTGCTGTCAGGTGAAAGCATTTTCTGGCTCAAGCTGAAAGGCAAGGGAACTGCCGTCCTGTCTTCTTTCGGTGCCATTTATCCAATAGAAATCGATGGTGATTACATCGTCGATACCGGCCATATCGTGGCCTTCAGCGAGACCCTGCAATTCTCTATCACTAAGGCTGGCAAGAGCTGGTTGCAATCCATACTCGGTGGTGAAGGTCTGGTGTGTAAATTTTCTGGCCGTGGCACGGTCTGGTGCCAGTCCCACAATGAAAACAGTTTCGGCAGCCTGCTCGGCCCCGACCTCAAGCCAGGCAGCTAACGATAAGGACAGCCATGAATAATACCAATATAGATATCGTCCTCACCGGTGAACTGGCAGAAGGCGTCAGCTTCGAGCAAGCTTGCGCAACGGTAGAAAAACTGTTCAAGTTACCCGGTGAACAGGCTAAACAATTGCTCGACACCGCACCACGTATTATCAAACGTGGACTGGATGCGGCGACCGCAGAAAAATATCGCCTGACCATAGAAAACGCCGGTTTGAAAGTGATACTGAAAGACCAGGCAGAAGAAGCCAGCACACCCGGCACCGACACTGCCCCTGCGTCGGTACCGGTGTCGACACCTGCTCCTGTCCCTGAGACTGCCCCACCGGCACTTGCCAGACAAGCGCCGCCGGTCACCCGCGCCGCGATTGAGCCAGCCAAGCCTGCCGCAGCTGTCACGTTTGATGGCCTGAAATTTAAGATCGATGGCCGCCCGGATTTTGGTTTTCTGACTGTCGATATACCGGCCGGAAAAACACTGAAAGTCGAAGCCAGCGCCATGGCCACCATGGACACCAACCTGGTCATGAAAACCAAGATGAAAGGCGGCATCTCGCGCATGCTGTCAGGTGAAAACCTGTTCCTCAATGAATTCACCGCTGAAAACGGCCCTGGCGAAATCGGCATCGCCCCTGCCACGCCAGGTGACCTGATCCACCGCTATCTGCGCGGCGAAACCCTGTACCTGCAAAGCGGTGCCTTTGTCGCCAGTACCCCTGGCATCACCATAGAAACCAAATGGCAGGGTTTCACCAAGGGCTTCTTTTCAGGCGAAAGCCTGTTCCTGATCCGTGCCTCCGGTGAAGGTGACCTGTGGTTTAATAGCTACGGTGCCATCATAGAAATCGACGTCAAAGAGGGTTATGTCGTCGACTCCGGCAACATCGTCGCCTTTACCGATGGCCTGGAATATAGCATCAGCAAAGTTGGCGGCTACAAATCCCTGTTCTTCTCTGGCGAAGGCTTCGTCTGCCGCTTCAAGGGGGAAGGCAAGTTGTGGATACAGACCCGCAGCGTCGGTGCCTTTGCAAGCTGGGCACGCAAGTATCGCCCGACCAAGGAATAAGACAGGCACAATTGGCCATCACGCAGCAAAAAAATCAACGCGATAGCCAATTGATGATAAAACAGCCAGTGCGGACAGAGGTAATAATTTATCTTTATCACCAAGCAATAAATCTGTATATTCGTCAGCAATTCTCCCGCACAAAACTCCTTCAGAAAGGATGCTCGTATGCCTCATGCATTGCGTAGTGGTTTGTTGCTGTTGGCGCTGATTGGTGGCGAAGCCGCTGCCACCAGCCATTCCCTGGGTATAGAACGAAAACAGTATGGTGAATCGATCGCCTATGACATGAATGCAGCAGGCCAGGTTGCTGCCGTGATCAAGGAAAAAGATGGCACGCCCCATGCCATTTTTTTTGAAAACGGCAAGCTGATCAAGCTTGAAATGCCGGGCGAAACCGAAAGTGAAGCCAAGCGCATCAATGACAAAGGGGCGGTGGTCGGTTCTTCAAAAAAAGACCAGTCCTGGAGAGCATTCATCCGCAGCCGCGACCATGGCACGCAAGACCTGGGCACCCTGGGTGGACCCAGCAGCTATGGTACGGCACTCAACAACGCTGGCCTGGCAGTGGGCTTTGCCGATACCCCCAGCCGTGACTGGCACGCCTTCCTGTACACACCCGGCGAACCACTGAAAGACCTGGGTACCCTGGGCGGCAAGGTCAGCTATGCCAGCAGCATCAATAACCTGGGCCAGGTGGCTGGCACGGCCATGATAGCCGATGGTTCACGCCATGCTTTTTTGTATGACAGCACCAAAGGCATGGTAGACCTGGGCACCATAGGCGGCCGCTACAGTTCGGCGACGGCCATTAATGACAAGGGTGTGGTGGTCGGTGCATCGGAAACCAAAGACCGGCGCTGGCATGCCTTTGTGTATGACGGCGGCAAAATGACAGACCTGGGCGACAAGATAGGTTACGGTGACAGCTTCGCCACTGGCATCAACAATGAAGGCCATGTGGTCGGTGTGGTGGATACGCTGGATATGCGCTTATCCTTCGTCTGGCGTGACAACAAGATGGTCTTGCACCCGGCAGGCAAAAGCCTGTATCTGACGAATGCCATCAACAACGCCGGACAGGTGATAGGTGCCAGTTACGATCGTGGTTTGTACGCTGCCACCATGCCTTCCAATGCCCTCCCCTTTGTTGATCTGGGCGGCACCAGGATACTCGGTTTTAACGTGCTGGTGGTATTACTGGCCCTTGCCCTCGCCATATTCCGCAAACGCCTCAAGGGTTTGTTTTTTGAGAGCAGATTGTTTTTTGGGGCCTGAACCGGTCAACACCTGCCAGGGGACCGTTGCCACGTTCCCCTGGCAGGCACCAACATCTTTCAAGCTGCCAAGCCATATCATGATCACCTGCTATATCCGCTATATCATCGATCCCACCAAACTGAAAGAGTTTGAACATTACGGCAAACTCTGGATACCGTTAGTTACCAAATTTGGTGGCCAGCACCACGGTTATTTCCTGCCTTCTGAAGGTGCGAATAATGTCGCGCTGGCGCTATTTAGCTTTCCCAGTCTGGCGACGTATGAACAATACCGCATACAGATGATGGACGATGCAGAATGCCAGGCTGCGTTCAAATTTGCCGAAGAAAACAAATGCATCGTCAGTTATGAACGCAGTTTTTTCAAACCTGTGTTTGGATAAGCTGACGACTTATTTGCTCTTTTCCACATCCAGAAAACGCCAGTCCCCACGCATGATGGGGTGGGTCTTATAACCCTTGACCCAGGCTTGTATCATCAGCCTTTGCGCACACGCCAGAGTTCCAGGCTGTGTACGGTATCGGCTTCCAGCAATCTTTCAATGGCGTTGAATACTTTCTGGCGTTCTGGGCCATTCGGCATCAGGCGGGCTTTTTCATAGGCGGCATTGAAAGCTACCGACCAGCGAAATCAGCACAGCGGTCAGGAATGATTTCTCGTCTATGGTTGAAAATAGTAAAGGCAGCAGGATACCGCTAATGGCAAGGCAATTTCAAACTTAATCCTGAGAACCTGTTTGCGATCTTAAGCGCGGGCGCAATCGGAGTCCACGCGGGGCTCATGCGCTGCTCAAAATGCGCACGGTCTTCAGACCATTCCGCTTTTTGCGCTGCTCTTTTGTTACCCTGACCCCGCTGATACACGCACGTTCGCTACAGATCGTAAACAGGTTCGGAGTGGTGGCGTCATTCCAAACGCGAGTAGTGCTGCACTAGCGCGATGAAAGCCCATAGCGGTGCATGATCTTTTCCATATCACCATTGTCCTGCATGCTCTGGATGGCGGCATTGATCTGTTCTATCTTCCAGCCCGATTTGTGGGATAGCGCGCACTGCGTGTGCACAATCGAAAAAGCGGTTTTTGATACCTTGTACAAAGCGCGTTTGTCAGGGTAATTTTTGAAATAACCTTCGATTTCACTGTCCGAACTGATCATGGCATCGGCCCCGCTCAGACTCAGCATGCGAAACATGCCCGGCACATCCGTCAGGTCCACGCGCTTGATTTTTCCTTCTGCCAGTTGCGCACCTATCTGTGGATAATGGTAACCAAGTTGCACTGCCAGCCTTTTACCTTCCAGTTGCTGCGGCAAAATTTCCAGACCGGGTTTGTCTGCCATCACCACTACTCTCTCCACCTGCGGGAAAGTCGGTAAGGACCAATTGACTTCTTTCGGCAAATCAAACCAGCCGGGGCTGGAATAACACATCAGGTCAGCGTCACCCTGTATCACGGCATGTTCAATGCGGCGTCGTGAATAGGCGACATAACTGGCGCGCGCGGATATTTTCTTTGCCAGCAGGTCAGTAAATTCTTTTTGCAGACCGCCAATCAATTGGTGATTTTTGTCGAAAATGTTGAGTGGATAATCCAGATTTTCATACACGGCAACGCGCAAATGGGCATCCACCGCCTGGCAGGCAACAGACAGGCCGCCCAGGCAAAGAAACAGCAATGCGCTGGCCAGACGCAGATGGTGTTTGCGGTCGGGTCTGGCGCTGCCTGGCCAGTACTGGTCCTGCTGTTGTCTCATCTTTATTGTGCCTTCAGGTATTCATGCCTGCAAACCCACGCCGGCCCTGCAAGCCACCGGTATGTATGGCAAGCACGCTGGCATCTGCCGCCAAACAGCCATCATGCCACAACTGACGCAGCGCAAACAGCATTTTCCCGGTATAGACAGGCTCTAGAGGAATACCGGTTTCGTTTTCAAACTCGGTACAAAACGCTATCAGTTCTGGCGTGACACGGGCATAGCCACCGAGATGAAATTCAGTCAACAATTGATAATTTTGATAATCAGGATAGCCAGCCTCGGCCAGCAGGCGCGCGATCTCATCTTTCAGATAGCCCGCATTGCTGATGGCAGCCACGCCTATGACCTGGGAACGACCGGCCAGGCCCGCCAGCACCCCAGCCAGGGTCGCACCGGTACCGCAGGCCAGTATCGTATGCGAGGGGATGAAGGGTAATTCGGTCACCAGTTCGGCCACGCCACGCAAGGCCTGCGCACTGCTGCCGCCTTCTGGTAGCCACAGCACGTCCTGGTCCGGCATAGGCAAATGAAGACGCCAGGCGTCTGGCTCATTACGCAAGCGCCGGTAAGCGTCACGCGTAATAAACTTTACCTGCATACCTAGCAGGCGGACATCATCCAGCATGGCGCTTTGCATGCCTTCCGCCCCGCGCACCAGCGCCGTAGCGGGCACACCGGCCATGGCGCAGGCATGTGCCAGCGCATGCAAATGATTTGACCAAATACCGCCCATGGACACCATGTGCACCGCCTTGCCCTGCACCGCCTGCAAAGGATATTTGAGCTTGCGGAACTTGTTGCCCGACACCTGTGGATGCAGCAGGTCGTCGCGCTTGATCCATAAATGCATGCCGGGGAAATGTCTGCTTTCCACACGTTGACAGGGTGAGACTTGATTTGAGGGCAACATTCTTGGCAGAAATACGGTGGTCAATGGTAAAGTGCCATTGTAGCGCCTGGCGCTAACCATCATCGCTGGAGAGGACATGCCGACGGACAACACGCAAATTTTATTGAATGCACGACAGCAACTGGATCAATTGATCAAGCAAATTCGTAACGAAGGCCAGCAAGCCGACTTGTTGCCTGCGCTGGAAACGGTACTGACACAACTCGACAGCATGGCCAGACACGACCATCTGACCAACGCCTTGAACCGCCGCTCATTGATGGGGATGCTGGAAAACGAACTGGCACGCTCCTTTCGTACCGGCCACACCTTCACGCTGGCATCCATCGCCATAGACGGGCTGGAACAGATACTGGAACAGCATGGCCAGGCGGTGGCACGCCAGGTCTTGCAAAGGGTATCCAAAGAAGCCCTGACCATGTTGCGTACCCTGGATTCCTTTGGTCGCGTCGCCGCCAATGAATTTGCCATCGTCATGCCGACCACCTGGCTGGAAGCCAGCCGCAAAGCGATCGCCCGCCTGAAGCTGCGGGTCGAACAGGTGGACTGGGAAAGCCTGGCACCGGGGTTGAAAGTCAGCTTTTCCACCGGACTGACGACCAATGCCCACAAAGACACTGCCGAAAGCATGCTGAAAAGAGTCGGTTCTGCGCTGGTGACAGCCCGTGGACTGGGTGCCAATCAGATTTCAGAAATTGAGCCTCCCCTGCCAGATTATGACCCCAATGCGGAGAATTAATACCTGTTAGCAATTGAATAGGGAACTTGTTCGCTTAAAAACGCACCAAGCTATTCATATTCTTATAATTCCAGGGAAAACCATGATCCAGTCTGATTTGCAGCGCATGCGGCCCACGCATGCGCTCATCCCCCTATTGCTAAGCGTCATGCTGGGCTGCGTGGCTGGTCCCGCACTGGCCGCTACTGCTGTCACGTCCACTGTGACTGCCGCTGCCACCGCCGCTACCACCGCATCCACCACCAACGTCACTACGGCAGCCAATCTTGCCGACGACAAATCAGACCAGATCAAACAGCGTGCCGACTATATCCGCAAGAATTATTGCAAGTTTGAATACCGCATCCCCATGCGCGACGGCAAGTTGCTGTTCACCGTCGTGTATGTGCCGAATGATGCCAATAACAACAAACGTTATCCTATCCTGCTGAACCGCACCCCGTATTCGGTCGCGCCTTACGGTGCGGACCAGTACAAGACCCAGTTGGGGCCGACCGCTGAATATGAAAAGGAAGGCTTCATCTTTGCCTATCAGGATGTACGTGGCACCTATATGTCGGAAGGCGAATTCGTCAATATGCGCCCGCACATAGACCAGAAAAAAGCGGTGAGCGATATCGATGAAAGTTCAGATACCTATGACAGCATAGAATGGATGACCAGGCATTTGCCCAACAATAATGGCAAGGTCGGGCAATGGGGTAATTCTTACCCCGGCTTCTATACCTCGGCCGGGGCCATAGACGGCCACCCGGCCCTGAAAGCGATCTCACCACAAGCACCGATTGCCGACTGGTTCCGTGGTGACGACATGCATAGAAATGGTGCCTTCAACCTGCAAATGGCATTTGTTTTTTTCTACAGCTTCGGCCAACCACGGCCACTGCCTGTTTCCAGTGCGGGCTGGAAGGATTTTAATTTCGGTACACCAGATGGTTATCAGTTCTTCCTGGACCTGGGCTCCATCGCGAATGCGAATACCCGCCATTTCAAAAATGCTATCCCGTTCTGGAATGACATTGTCGCGCATCCCAACTATGACCAGTTCTGGCAAAGCAGGAACATTTTGCCGCACCTGAAAAACATCAAGGCAGCCGTGCTGACCGTGGGTGGCTGGTATGACACCGAAGATCTGTATGGCCCGCTGAACACCTACAAATCCATAGAAAAACAGAATCCGGGTATACAAAATACCCTGGTCATCGGCCCATGGACGCATGGCGGCTGGTTCCGCACAGATGGTGACAAAGTGGGTGACGCGAATTTTGGTTACCGCACCGTGGAAACCTATCAACCCATAGAACTGGCGTTTTTCAAACACCACCTGAAAACTGGCGACAAACCGGCACTGCCGGAAGCCTGGATGTTTGAAACCGGGGCCAATCGCTGGCGCGGTTTTGAGCAGTGGCCACCGAAAGAAAGCCAGGATCAGGCGTTGTATTTCCAGGCCGATGGTAAACTCAGTTTCAAGGCACCGGCCAACCAGGATGCACAGTTTGATGAATACATCAGTGACCCCGCCAAACCGGTACCCTATACCACCGAGATAGGCACACGCTGGAACAAGCAATACGTGGCTGCCGACCAGCGTTTCGCTACCCGCCGTCCGGATGTACTGAGCTGGCAAAGCGAGGTACTGGAAAAAGACGTGACCCTGGCAGGCCCACTAAGCGCCGATCTGTTTGTCAGCGTCACCGGCACGGATGCCGACTTTGTAGTCAAACTCATCGACGTCAATCCAGCCAATCTGGAGACCGATCCACAAACCAATCGCGGCAACCAGCAAACCCTGGTCAGGGGTGAGCCTTTCCGCGCCCGTTTCCGCGATGGCTTCGAAACCGCAAAACCCCTGGTACCGAACCAGGTCACCAAAGTGAAGTTTGGTATCAATGATGTGTTCCACACCTTCCAGCGTGGTCACCGCATCATGGTACAGGTGCAGTCCAGCTGGTTTCCTTTCATAGACCGTAACCCGCAAAGCTTTGTGCCGAATATCTATGAAGCCAAAGACAGCGACTTCATCAAGGCCACACACAAGGTGTATCACAGCAGCAGCCAGCCTAGTGCCCTGCATGTGAAAGTCTTGCCGGCGCTGGACCAATAAAAAATGCCGGTCATACCCTGAACAGGTATGACCGGCATTTTCAATTTGAACCAAACCCTACTCCACTTTCTTGACTGGCTGGAACACCACCAGCCAGGTCGCCAGCACCACGCCCGCACAACCTATCGTCGTATTCAGCGTAATGCTTTCCTGCAGGAACAGATAACCCCATAGCAAGGCAAACAGCGGGATCAGGAAAGTCACCGTCAGCGCCTTGGTCGGCCCCAGGTCCGCCATCAGGCGGAAATAAATCAGGTAGGCAACCGCACTGCACAAGAGCGCCAGGGCAATAGCCACCATCACTATCGTTGATGTAATCTCGCCCCTTACCGGTGCCAGCGGCAGGAAGGGCAATAACACAAATGCGGCCCCTACTTGTGAACCGGTGGCCATTTGCATGGCCGTCATGCCTGTGAGTTTTTTCTTGGTATAAATGCCGACCAGGGCATAACAAAGCGTTGCACCGACACAGGCCATGACTGCCAGCACCAGCTTGCTATTGAATTCCACTGGCCCCAGACGCACCAGGAAAGCGACGCCGAGCACCCCTGTCGCCATGCCCGCCATCTTGCGCAGGGTCAGTTGTTCACCCAGGAAAGCCGCCCCCATCAACGCGCCCCATAAAGGGCTGGTGGCATTCACGATCGCCGAATAACCGGCGGGGATACTGAGTGCTGCATACGAATACAAAGCAAAAGGCAGGGCAGAATTGATCGTCCCCAGTATCAGGAAAGATTTCCAGTTACCACGAAAATTCATCGCCCTGCCGGTAACAAGCATCATGGCCAGCAAGGCCATGCCTGCCAGGCCTACCCTGACTTCGGCACTCCACAGCACCCCGACCACTGGTGCCAGCACCCGCATGAACAGGAAAGACGCACCCCAGATGGCCGCCAGGGAAATCAAACGTAATACATCAGCACTGCGCATAAGCACTCCATAGCAATCAGGGGAGCAGCTTAACAAACTGTGAAGAAAGTTGCTGGCAGCTTTCGGACATGGCAGGTAATCTGGTGCAGTGCAGCAGCAAAAAGCCTGCATTTTCACCGCTCAAGAAAATGATTTATTGCAATATTTTCTTCAAGTGTTGCCGTATTGAATTGACACGCGGAACGTAGAAAATAATACTGAAATCATTATAAAAGACTTGTGCAGCAGCCCGCTGTCTCGCCGCAAGCAAAACCGCTTTCCAGCATTCAATACAAAGTCTGAAGGTGACCGGGAGGTCGTCTGTAACAGACTAAGCGCATCAGGCAGTATCGATTTTTACCTTGCCTGGCATCTTGCTGATGCCAGTGGGTAGGCTGCATCCCATTGTTTTACAAGATTTTACGCTGGTGTGCATCACCAATGAAAACACAGGTCGCATCGTCACAAGTTTCATCCGGAATGCAGTTTCAGCTTGCCGCACATTGTGTGTAGCAAGACCGTCTGATTATTTTATAGGAAAAGGAGAAAACACCACCGCTACTCAGGGACAAGGTCACAAAATATCACAAAAAAATATCAAGACAAGATTCATAAATAAAACAGGAGACAAAAATTGAATACAAGAAAATTATGCAGCTTTTGGTTAAGCTGCCTGCTACTCAGCTTGCTGGCAGGCTGTGGCGGCAGCGACAGTGGCAAAAGCGCGCAAACAGGAAGCACGGTGCCGTCGGCGGTTCCGCCACAGGCAGCACCGGCCAGCACTTTTGGCTTGAGCTCTGATACCAATTTCTACACCGTGGATACCGGTGCCGGTCTGGTGTTTAAAATTCGCCGTCTCGATAACGGTGTCAGCACGCAATCGGCAGGTGACATTGCCTCGCTGATCTATAACGGTGTGCAATATCAGGACCAGTCGCGTGGTTCACAGGTGAATAGCGGCTTTGATTATCTATACACCGGTATATCTGCAGTGACCGTGAATGCCGATGTCATCAATACCGACTATATCCGCATCACGGTGCAGGCTGGTAACCTGACCCATTATTACCTGGCAAAGAATGGCAGCCCACATATCTATATGGGAACCTATTTCACCAGCGAACCCAACACCCTCAACCTGGTGCGCTACATCGTGCGGGTACCGGTAGGAGCGCTGCCTTTTGGCCCGGGGCCATCGGATTTGCGCAACACCACCGGTGCCATCGAATCCAGCGACATCTTCGGCATGGCCAATGGCGAGACACGTTCCAAGCATTATTCAAATATGCGCTTGAAAGACTGGTCTTACATAGGCGGCACCAGCAGCAGCGTCGGTCTGTGGATGGTCAGGGACAATAATGAAGGTGGTTCTGGCGGCCCGTTCTTCCGTAGCCTGCTGAACCAAATCACGTCGACTGATCAGGAAATCACCTATATCGTCAACTATGGAGAAAACCAGACCGAAGCATATCGCCCCGGCATCCTGAATACTTATACGCTGGTATTCACCAATGGATCAGCGCCAGGCACACTGGATACTTCCTGGTTTGCCGACATGGGCATGACTGCTTATGTCCCGGCATCGGCACGTGGTGCCGTTGCTGGTACAGCCATCTTTGGCCGCGATACCAACTTTGGCTACACAGTCGGGTTTTCAAACGCCACGGCCCAGTACTGGACCACAGCAAATGCCAGCGATGGTTCATTCAATAGCCCGAACATGATCCCTGGTACTTACACCATGAAGATCTATAAAAATGAGCTGGCTGTTGATACCAGTACCGTCACCGTCAGTGCTGGCAACACCTATAATGCGGGTGCCATTACCATTGCCGGCGACCCCAGCAGCAGCACCGCACTGTGGCGTATCGGTGACTGGGATGGTTCACCTGCCGAGTTCCTGAATGGCGACAAAGTAACCACCATGCATCCGTCCGATGTACGCATGAGTTCATGGGTACCCGGTACCTTCGTGGTTGGCACTTCAACTGCGGCAGCCAACTTCCCGGCTTACCAGTGGAAAGCAGTCAACGGCACCTACACCATCAAGTTCAACCTGACGGCCAGCCAGATTGCCGACCACACGCTGCGGGTAGGTATCACTACCGCCTATGCAGGGGGACGTCCGAAGGCGCAGATGAATGCCTGGGTATCTGCCAACCCGGCAGCATCGACCCAGCCATCCAGCCGTACCCTGACGGTAGGCAGCTATCGCGGTAACAACACCATGTACAGCTTCGCTATTCCTGCCAGTGCATTCGTGGTGGGTGAGAATATCCTGACCCTGACTGCGATCAGTGGCTCCAGCGGCACAACTTATCTGAGCCCAGGTTATTCATATGATGCGGTGGATCTCTTGCAATAAACCTCGTAATCCCTTTTTGTAATTGAAGATGTCTTTCAGGCCAGCGAAATTTTCGCTGGCCTGATACATTCTGGTACAGGCAAATTTAGGGACATGTTAGACTTTCAAGTCCCATCTGCACACGAGACAAAAGTCCATCATGGCCACTGCCAATCCTTCATCCATGCTGATCGGCGTTGCCGTCGGTGCGTTTATTCTCTGGCGTATTGTGTCGCGTATCCGGCGCATGGTAGGCAGGCAAAAATATTCTGGCATACGTGCCGCGATCACCGTATGCATTTTCCCGGTGCTGATAGCCCTGGTCATGTTGGGTGCGCTGAACCATGAAGGCAATGCCCTGATCATGCTGGGTGGCCTGGCTGTCGGTAGCGGCCTGGGTGTGTATGGGCATCGTCTGACCAAATTTGAAAACAGTCCGGCAGGAAAATTCTATACGCCGAATGCCCATCTCGGGATTGCGCTGTCACTGCTGTTGCTGGGTCGTATTGCCTGGCGTATGGGAAGCCTGTATTTCACGACACAATCATTCACCACACCACCTGGTGATTTTTACGGTAGTCCGTTGACCCTGTTCCTGTTTGGCATGCTGGCGGCCTACTACATTAGCTATGCCGTCGGCCTGTTGCGCTGGTCGCGCAGCTTGCGGACGACAACACCCACTGCAATACCCGCAGCAACACCCATTTTGACAGCAGAGATTGCTGAAGACGCTGACAAACCATCACAGGCAGGCTTACCGTCTTAGCCCGCTAAGGGCAGATTAAAAAACTGCCCGGTATTCAATCGCACCTGACGGGCCAGTGCTATGGCTGATATACCCAGAATGCCAGCCACCGCTTCCAGCACGACCGGCAAATACATGGGTTCATTCCGGCCCTCTTGCGGTTTTACGGGCAAGTTGCGCGGTAACAGGAAGGGTGCATCCGTTTCTATCATCAGCTTTTCTTTCGGCAAGAACTTGAGCGCCTGACGCAAGTCGTCACCACGACGTTCATCGCACACCCAGCCGGTCACACCGATATGGCAATCCAGATCCAGGTATTCGCGGATTTCTGCCGTGTTGCCGGTAAAGCAGTGCACCACTGCGCCCTTCAGTTGTGGGCGGTATTGCTTGAGCAACGCAAAAAATGCATCATGCGCTTCACGCTCATGCAGGAACACTGGCTTTTGCACACGCACGGCCAATTGCAATTGCGCTTCAAAGCAAGCCAGTTGCTGCACTTCAGTCGAAAACATGCGGTTATAGTCGAGGCCACATTCACCGATAGCAACCACACCAGACCTGGCCGCCAGTTGTTCTATGCTGGCTGCACAAGCGGCATTCCAGTTTTTGGCTTCATGGGGATGGACGCCTGCGGTACTGCTCAGGTAGCCGGCATAAGTGTGTGTCAGCGCATGGGCATCACGGCTGGCATGCTCTGATGTGCCGGTAACGATGATGTGTTCCACACCAGCCTGTTTGGCCCTTTGAATCACGGCATCCAGATCAGCATGAAAACGACGGTGTGCGAGATTGGCACCGATATCGATCAGTGTATTTTTTTGTTGCATTTGAAATTCCTGTTATTGTTTTTATCTGGACTACCGGCTCGCTCAATCAATGAGGACTGAGGATATTCTGAAGCAGAAACTGCGGGAGAGAAATCGTCTGGATTAATCCAAATCTTTTTATTAAAAAATGATGGCGTAGCTTGTAACGCCAGCGCCATCATAAATCTGCTTGCTCGAAAAAGCCAAGCCATTCCTTGCCGGCTGTGGGATTTTTGCAAACCCAAAGACCAGATTTTTCCCACGCTTTTAGGACTTACGTAAAATCGTCCCAGCAAGGCCATTGCTTTAGGAAATCTCCCTTGCAGGGGAGATTCGTTTCGTCGGCAGACAACATGTTGTCTGAAACCCCGACTTCACCGTAGCGACGAAGACAGTACTTTAGTACGCGGCTCCTAGGAGAGGAGCTGCAACGCAGCTGGGGCGTTTTTACGTAAGTCCTAACTTACATGGGTTTGAAACGCCAGGCATAGGCCTGACTAACCTTGAGTTTTTCTTGTGAGCCACGGATTTCTACCGTGTATTTTCCCAACTCATCTCTGTGGGCGCGGGTGATGGCGTCGGCGCGTACCACCACACCACGGTGAATTTGCCAGAACAGGTCCGGGTCCAGGCCATCCATCAATTCTTTCAAGGGTTTGCGCACATGTGCTTCGTCATCAGCACAGACCACTCTGGTGTATTTTTCATCCGAACTAAAAAACAGGATTTTTTCTACCGGGAACATCTTGATGGTATCGCCCACGCTGGCGCTGATCCAGCGTATGCGTTCGACGGCATTGCTGCGCAGGCGCTTGTCCAGTTCTGACATCAACTGACTGACATCGGTCACCGGTTGCTTGGTGGCGATACGTTCTTTCAGACGCGCTACCGCTTCTTGCAGGCGCAGCTCGGATATCGGTTTCAGCAAATAATCAACCGCCCCGGCAGCAAAGGCATCGATGGCATGGCTGTCATAGGCCGTGGTAAACACCGCATGACAGCGGCCCTTGACGGCATGTGCCACATCCAGCCCGGTCATGCCGGGCATGCGGATATCCAGAAAAGCGATATCCGGTGCTTCATGGTGTATGGCTTCGAGGGCTTCGGCACCGTGTTCACATTCGGCCAGTATTTCCAGTTCTGGCCATACCTTGGCCAACATGCGGCGCAATTCCTTGCGTGGCAAATCTTCGTCATCGGCGATGATGGCTGTCGTCATGAGTTGTTTCCTTATTTTAATCAGGCTTCCAGAGGTAACAGGATGGTCGCAGCAACACCGCCCTCTGCCCTGGCTTTCAATACCAGGCTGGCACGTTCACCATATGTAGAAGCCAGGCGCTCATGGATATTCGCCAGCCCTATGCCAGAGCCGGAACTGCTGCCAGCAAAGCCGACACCGTCATCCGCCACTGTCAGTTCCAGCATGGCCGTGCCATCCTGCTCCATGCGCCTGGCACGGATGGCGATATGTACCGGCCCTATCTTTGGTTCCACCCCATGCTTGACGGCATTTTCAACCAGGGAAATCAACATCAGTGGCGGCAAGGCGGCATCGCTTACTTCACAGTCCACGCTGTAACTGAGACGGGGAATGCGCGCATGCATCAAACCCAGATAGGCGTTGGCGGCTTCCAGTTGTTGCTTCAGCCTGGCCTGGGCCGAACTGCCATCATTGCGCATTTGCGGTATGGTTGCACGCAGGTAATCGACCAGGTGATCGACAATTGCCGTAGCACGTTGCGGCTCGGTCAGGATGGCAGAGCGCACACCCGCCAGGGTATTGAACAGGAAATGCGGTTCTACCTGGGCCGCCAGCACCGACAAGCGCAGTTCTGCTTCGCGACGTGCATCTTGTGCCTGCTGCAGTTCCTGCTGGTGCATGACTTCAAGCATGCGTTTTTTCTGGCGGAAAAAATACCAGAAGTCCACGGCACCACCAGTATAAATAATCAGACTTGAGGTGACGAACAGAGAAAATCCCTCCAGGATCATTTTCAGTGCTGGTGTGTGTTCCAATTTGCTGGAAATTTCCTTGCTTTCAGCGGGCTTTTCAGCAATTTCAGCAACACTCGCCTGTGGGGTGACCGCACTGGCTGGCTTGCCCACTGCATCCTTTGTATCCTTCGTATCCTTGGTACTCTTTGGTCTGGCGTCTATCGAACCGGCGACGGCCAATTCCACATCGCCGCTGCCCAGCACCAGGTATTTGGTTGCATAGCTGGCGCCAGTAAGCACACCATAACTACAGGCCGCCCCCAGCAATAAGGCCGACAACAGAGCAATCACCTCCTTCTTGCCGGCATACGCCTGGTTCCTGACCCAGACTGCCATGGCTGGCCCCAGCAGATGCAGGGTGGTAGCTCCCAGCGTCAGGGGAATGAAAACTGCCGCGGTCTTGCGCATATTGGCGTCGGCCACCCAGCCGACCAACAATACCAGTACATCAATGATGGCAAAAAAGCCTATCCAGGCCTGGGCACGGTAACGGAACCAGATACGGGAAAAAACCGGATAGTTGCGAGCGCGGGTCAGCCAGGTCTCGCTGCGCGCCGTCACTTCGGATGGCAGCAGTTGTTCTGAAGTATGCAATTGTTTGGACATGGCATTAGAAAGAGACATGGCAATTCTCCGGTCAAGTTTTGCTTAGTCTGATACCGGAGAACATGGAATAGTAATGATGCGATAAAACCCGCAGACAGGGGATAAAACCTGATTTTACCGGGATGAACTCAATCGCCGCCCGCTTCACCCTGGTCTTCAGCCACGGCAGCTCTTTGCTGCTTGGCAATGCGCAGTATGGTATTGCGTATGGAAGTCAGGACCGCGACCGAATTGAAAGGTTTGACGATAAAACCATGTACCCCGCGTTGCTGGGCTGCCTGCAAGGTGGCTGCATCAATTTTGGAGGACACCAGGAATAACAGGGATTTAGGCAATTCGGCCCGCAGCTTGTCCAGCAGAGCCAGACCTTCGGTATCAGCCTCGCCGACATCGACACAAACGACCTGGGGTTTGAGCTTGATGATGCGCGCCAGGCTGGCCGGGCTGAGGTTGGCGTCTCCCACCACCTCATGGCCACCGTTGACCAAAACGGAGGTGAGTAAATTGCGGGCGACGGCATTAGCGTCGAGAATGACGGCTTTAAGCATGGGCAACCGATTACATAGTATGTCTGCATACTAATGCAAAACTTTAAGCTCATGTACAAAAGGCAGCAAATCTTGCGAATCTGCTACCTTTTTTAACATTTAAGTTTCCAATTCAGGCTTGCCGCTTAATCCTTGCTACTGTCCGGCTTGGCATTCTTGACATAGGTTTCCAGCCAGCGATCCTGCTCCCACAGCATATGGAGTATGGATTCCCGCGCGCGGTAGCTATGGCTTTCATTCGGCAGCATTGACAGGCGCGTCACGCCACCCAAGCCTTGTATGGCCTGATACATGCGTTCACTTTGCATGGGGAAAGTGCCGGGATTATTATCCTGCTCACCATGGATGAAGAGGATGGGGTCCTTGAACTGGTTGGCGAAATTGAACGGTGACATGTCCTGGTAAACCTTGTTGGCTTTCCAGTAATTCCGGTCTTCGGACTGGAAGCCAAACGGCGTCAGGCTGCGGTTATAGGCACCAGAACGGGCAATACCGGCGCGGAACAAACGGGTATGCGCCAGCAGGTTGGCAGTCATGAAGGCACCATAGCTATGGCCACCGATGGCAATGCGGTTACGGTCGGCCACGCCCAGGCGCACTACTTCGTCGACTGCTGCCTCGGCATCCATCTTCAGTTGTTCCAGATAAGTGTCATTCGGCTCTTTCTTGCCTTCGCCGATGATAGGCATGGTCGGACCATCCAGCACAGTATAACCGCGTGCCAGCATGGCATGTGGCCCAGTGTAGGAAATGCGATTGAACTTGTGGGGTGAACCGATGACCTGGCTGGCGGCCTCTGCGGTTTTGAATTCGCGCGGATAAGCCCACATGATCATCGGGCGCGGGCCGTCACGTTTCGGGTCATAACCCGGTGGCAGGTAAAGCGTTGCAGTCAGCTCAACACCATCTTCACGTTCATACCGGATCTGCTGCCTTTTCACACCCTTGAACTGCGGCATCGGATGCGGGAACTGGGTCAGCGCACGTGGTCCGGCATTGCTGCTCAAGTCATACAGGTAGAAATTCGGCCTTTCTTCATTCGATTCACGGCTGGTGACAAAACTGCTGCCCTTGTCATTCAGCAAAGCCATCACTTCTTCATAATACGGTGCTTGCGAGCGCCACAGACGGGTTGCCTGTTTGCTGGCAAGATCGAATTTATCCAGGAAAGGCCGGTCACCTTCAGGGCTGGCACCCGTGCCTGTCAGGAAGAAGGCCTTGCCATCCGGCGTCGTGCGCAATACTTGGCGACCGAGGGCATTTTGCGCCATCACCGGCACACCCGGATTGGCATACTGATCTTCGTATTTACGGCTAAACAAGAGCTCCGGCTTGCTGTCCGGCAGCCCGGGTTGTACCCGCCAGGTACGGGTATCCTTGGTCTTCACCCAGTTTTCGGTGACCAGCGCCAGGTTATCGCTACCCCATTGCACACTGGCAAAACGCCAGCCCATGTCCATGATTTTCTGGGCCGGGCTATCGAAAGGTGCCGCTTGCTGGAACAAGGCGTCATGTACCTTGCTATTCACTTCCGGGTCACCGCCGGCTTGCGCTTCCAGCCAATACAGGGTGGCCGGTTTGTCATTGCGCCAACCGAAATCACGTGGACCTGCCTGCACCGCATCCATCCCGGTTGGCAAGCGCTCGCGCATGGGGCGTTCAGCTACGGTCTTGACTTTCTTGCCCTGGTTGTCCCAGAGTTCTATCAACTGGCCAAAGCGATCCATGGGCAACATGGTTGAATACGGGCGACGCAATTGCGTGGTCAAAATCAGTTTGCCATCGGGCGAGGCCAGGGATTTGGTCAGCGTCATGGCATTGCCTATGCGATGCAGTTCACCCCTGACGCTGACGAAACCAAGCTGGGTTTGCAATTGCCAGTCCAGCACATCGCTGTCACGCGAGGTCTTCAGCATATCCGGATAAGTACGATTCTGGCTGGCCTTGCCGCCCTTGCTTTCTTGCGTATTGGGTCCGGTCGGAACGAAACTGGCGGGTGGCAACTCTTTCTGGTGCAAAGGTAAAAGCCTGACCAGTAATTTGTCCGAGCCTTCTATCCAGGAAAAGCCCGGCCCTGTGACGGCATTGAGTTTGTCGGCCATCAAACGACGCACTGCCGCCGTCTTGACATCCATCAACCACAGTTCGACACCGTTATCTACCCATATGCTGAAAGCCAGCCAGCGCTCGTCAGGCGACCAGGAGGTTTCGGCGATCTTGACCTTGGCCGGCAAGCCGGTGACGTCACGCAGCTTGCCACTGCTGATATCCAGCAGGCTCATGCCATTGCCAAAATCAAAATTGCTGGCGGCACGGGTACGTGGATTGATGCGCAGGCCGGCCAGCTTCAATTCTGGCTGGGACACGTCGGCAATACTGGGCAAGCCCGGCAAAGTCAGCAACAGGGCCGTCTTACGCTGTGGCCCAAGGCGGAACACCGGCCCCCTGGGTGCATCCACGACCGCCTGCAATTCTGGCGGTGGTAACTGATATCCTGATTCAGTGGCAGTGGCAGTACCGGCAATTACCTGACTGGAAGAAGCGGCCACCAGACTGAGAGTGGCAAAGAAAAACAAGGGTTTGAAACGCAACATAGAAAACGGTCCTGGTCTCTGATTTTGGTTCTGTAGCCTTAACATGAAGACATGTTTTGAGCTCTTAAAAAAACGACCGCCCCTTATACAGGGGCGGCAATTTTCACTTACTTGGTTTACAACATGGTTCTAGAAAAATGGTAAGACAAATGGTAAGACAAATAAGGCGGCAATTCATTTGGCGACAGGGGCAAAACCATTCGCCGTAATATCCAGCTCACTGACTTCACCATAGGTGGCAGCGATGCCGCGTATGGTTTCTGCTTTACCTATCAGTAAGATTTGCAGTTTATCGCGTGGAAAATGTTTGTCCACTAATTGTTTTGCCTTTTCCGGGTTCAAACCATCAACATCCCGCGTGAAATGATCAATCTGTTCACGACCTACTTTGGAAACATACATATCACTTAACAAACCGGCCAGTTGCAGATTGGTTTCAAAGCGCGGCGGGAATTGTCCCTTGACGTAAGCCTTGGCCGATTCCAGGGTGGCGGCATCAATACCCTTGCTCCATAAACGCTGATAGGTCTTGGTCGCCAATGCCAGTGCCGCTTCGGTTTTGGGAGTAGCGGTAAAACTGGATACGGCAAAGGTACCCGTGTCCGTCAGCGTGAAAAAGCTGCTGCTGGCACCATAGGTCAGGCCAGAATTGACACGTAGTTCATCATTCAGCCAGGATGTAAAGCGCCCGCCGAGTATGGTGTTGATTACCTGCAAAGGCACGTAGTCCGGGTCATTGCGGGCAATCCCTGCACCACCAAACAGGAAAGTGGTTTCAGCGGCATCAGACTTGTTCACCAACCAGACCCTGGCCTTGTCAGCCTGCACCTTGCCTTTGACTGCCGGTGCTGGCAAAACCCCTGCCGACTGCCATTTACCAAACAGGGCTTCCAACTGGATACGCATGGCGGCAGGTTTGAAATCCCCCACCACGACCAGGGCAGCATTATCCGGACGATAATAATTTTGATGGAAACTGCGGGCATCCTGGGTCTGCAAGGCTGTCACACTGTTGACGGAACCCGCCACCGGATTGGCATACGCCCCATTCCCAAACAGCATGCTACGGTAATAATTTTGCACCACGTTACGCGGACTTTCCTTGGCCTGTTTCAAGCCATCGACAGTACGGGCACGCAGTTTGCCAAATTCTTCTTCATTGAAGGAGGGGTGCTGCAAGACATCGGCAATGATGGGCATTAAGGTGCTGGCATCGTCTTTGGCAAATTCTGCTGTCAGGGCAGTAGCTTCAGCACTGGTAGTACTGGATATCTTGCCACCTCGAAAATCAAAACTCTGGTCCAAGGTCTTTTTGTCATATTTGCTGCTACCCAGCAGCAGTGTGTCACCAGTCAGATTGGATAAGCCGGACTGGCTGCCATCATTGACGGCCCCGGCCTTGACCACGGCACGCATGGCAATCAGCGGCACATCATGACGTTCCATCAGATACACGGTCAGACCATTCGACAATGTGGCAGTTTCAAACGCAGGCAGACGAAATTCGGCAGCCTGGCTGCTGACGGCAGACAAGCCCAGACTGACGCTGGCCAGGCTGTACGCAAGAATTTTTTTACTGATCATCTTCTTATTCCTCCACTGCGGCAAGTACGCCGACAGTACGTTGTGATTTCTTGAAATATTTTGCGGCCACGGTTTTGATGTCTGCCACCGTCAGCTTGCGGTAAGCATCGGGCGCATCAAATAATTTTTTATAGTCACCGAAAAACACTTCGTATTCACCCAGTTGCGCAGCTTTGCCGTTGATGGTTTCTTGCGTGCGGTAAAAATTCAGCAGCTTCTGGTTCTTCACTTTCTGCAATTCTTCTTCGCTGATGCCATCCTTGATCAGACGGTCTATTTCTGCCAGCAAGGCTTCTTCCACCTTTGCTGCCGGCACCTTGTTGGCCGCCACCGCAAAGAAATTGAACAGGCCAGGGTCGAGCGCCTTGCCCTGGTCCGAACCGACCTGTGTTGCCAGACGCTTATCCACCAGTGCCTGATACAGACGCGAGGTATTGCCGTCAGTCAGAATGCTGGAGATCACATTCAGTGCATAGTAATCAGGGTGATTGGTAGCAGGCACTTTGTAAGAAATC
This sequence comes from Undibacterium sp. Ji50W, assembly GCF_049340445.1. NCBI lineage: Bacteria > Pseudomonadati > Pseudomonadota > Betaproteobacteria > Burkholderiales > Oxalobacteraceae > Undibacterium > Undibacterium sp. Ji50W. Next base: position 148,366 of record NZ_JBMPOX010000005.1, read on the forward strand.
ATCAGGTTGGCAGCGGTGGCCGATTCCTTGCGCACAAACACGCGTCGCTCACCTTTTTGTTCCGGTTCCACAGTGCGTACTGCCGGTGGCAAGGCACGCTGGGGCACATGTGCAAAATACTGCTCGGCCAGGCGTTTCACTTCATCTGCCTTGACATCACCGACGATGACAGCCACGGCATTATTCGGCGAGTAATACACATTGAAATACTTTTGCAGGTCATCCTGGGTCCAGGCCTTGATATCGGATTCATGGCCGATAGTCGGTACCGAATACGGATGGGCGCGGAAAGCCGATGCATATACCTCGCCCCACAAAGCGCGCAAATTGGAATTTTCCAGCCCGGTGCTGCGTTCCGACAAGACCACGCCACGTTCGCTTTCCACCATCTTGGGATCGATGCTCAGATTGGCGATGCGATCACTCTCCAGATCAAAGATGGTCGGCAGCGACACCGCTGGAAACCAGTCCTGGTAGACCGTCACGTCATTGCTGGTATAGGCATTATTGGCACCGCCACTGGCTTCCATGGTGCGGTCAAACTGCTTGGGGCCAAATTTTTTGGAACCATTGAACATCATGTGTTCAAAAAAATGCGACAGCCCGGTGATGCCCGCGACTTCATTACGGGAACCGACTTTCCAGTAGGTATACATATTCGCATTGGGAATGGTGGTGTTCTCCAATACCAGAAACTTCATGCCATTGGACAGCGTGAAGGTTTTCACCTGCTCTACTGTCACCGCCTGTGCGATGCCTGCCATACCCGCCATGCCCGCCACACCACACCACAAGCTGCCAGCGGCAACCAGATTTTTCCACTTCATTGTTCTCTCCCTTGTGTTCGTGTTTGTTTGTGTTTTGTTCGTGGACGAATTCCAACAAATCTGTTGCAAGCTGTTCAGACTGCATAGCTGCGGACTGGTTCATTTCATGCTACCGCGACAAGATTCAAGATCACCCTGCCCGGCGTCTGCGCCGATTCCAGCACAAGGCAGTCCCGTCAAGGCAACGGCGCATCTCTGCGCATTGACGCTGTATTTCCTCTGTATTTCCTCTGCATTTCCTCTGCTGTGGTCTCCGCAACCCGTGTCAACAAAACACATATTCATTATTCTTTTGACACTCATCTTGCAAGTGCATGTAAGCAAATGTAAGTGAAATATGATGAATGATGCCATATCCGGGCGACGATATCTGCACAATGTTTGTGCAGCAATTTTTGCTGCGGTGCGCAATATGTCTTTTTATTTGGCCTTTTTGTCGTGGTAAGCTACGCGCCGAATTGAATCAATTCATATCATTTAATGATACACAATGAAAAAAATTTTGCGACACAAATTACTTTTAATACCAAATAAACACTGGAGAGCACTTTGAACACAATTCAAACGCCAGCCGCACACACCATCCTGGGACATCCGGATAGCCTGTTTGTGTTGTTCTTCACAGAAATGTGGGAACGGTTTTCTTATTACGGCATGCGTGCCTTGCTGGTGCTGTTTCTGGTCACCACCGTCGACAAAGGCGGCTGGGGTTGGAGCCGTGCGGATGCCGCCAGCTTGTATGGCTGGTATACCGGCCTGGTATATTTGACCCCTATCCTCGGTGGTTATATTGCCGATCAGTTGCTCGGTAGCCGTCGTTCCGTTGTGCTGGGTGGCTTCATCATCGCTGCCGGTCATGCCTGCCTGCTGCTGGATACCCCTGCGACTTTCTATACCGGCCTGAGCCTGGTAGTTGCTGGTACCGGCTTGTTCAAACCGAATATCTCTGCCATCGTTGGTCAGTTGTATACCAAGGACAATGAAGGTGGTCGTGATGGCGGTTACACCCTGTTTTACATGGGCGTCAACTCTGGTGCCTTCTTCGGTATCCTGTTGTGCGGCTATATCGGCGAAAAAATATCCTGGCCCATGGGCTTTGGCCTGGCCGGTGTCTTCATGTTGCTGGGTGCGATACAGTTCTATTTTGGTCAGGGTATCTTTGGTGATATTGGCCTCGCCAAGTCACAGCAAAAAGGCGATGTCGTGGTGGCTGAAGAAGCCGCACCGCACATCGTTGCTGACCGTCTGATCGCCATTTGCGTGTTCTCTTTCTTCACCATCTTTTTCTGGTTTGCGTTTGAGCAGGCCGGTGGTTCAATGACGATTTTTGCAGCTGATTACACGGACCGTGCTCTGGTCGGTACCAGCGGCATGGCATTTAAAATCGTCAACAGCCTGATGACGGTGATCCCGACCATCATCCTGTCGTGGCTGCTGCTCAAGCTGTTTGCCGGTACCGCAAAGCGCTATCTGCTATCGAATGCCTTGCTGGTCATTTGTATAGGCTTGATCTGGGCGCTGGTGATCTGGATGCTGCGCCGTGAATTTGCACTCGACCAGTCCAGCGTACCTGCCACCTGGTTTGGTGTATTGAATTCTTTCTTCCTGGTGATCCTGGCACCGATGTTTTCCAAAATGTGGGAAAAATACTGGAACCCTAGCGGCCCCGTCAAATTTGGTGTGGGCCTGATCTTGCTGGGCCTGGGTTTTGCGGCGCTGTCCTACGGTTCTGCCAGCATCCCTGCCGGTGCCAAAACCGCGGGCGTCAGCATGATCTTCCTGATCGCCGCCTACTTCTTCCATACCATGGGAGAACTCTGCGTATCACCAGTTGGTCTGTCGTATATCAGCAAGCTGGCACCGCCACGTCTGCTCGGCCTGATGTTTGGCGTCTGGTTCCTGAACACCGCGATTGCCAACAAACTGGCTGGCTTCAGCGGCAGTTATATCGACGATATTTCCAAGCATTATTCCATGTCCATCTTCTTCCTGATCTTCACCCTGATCCCGATCGCAGCAGGCGTGGTACTGATGTTGCTGGATAAATGGATGAAAAAGAAAATGCACGGTATCCACTAAGTTGCGTTCGCTTAAAAAATCCCCGCACGATGCTCCATCGCGCGGGGATTTTTTTGCTAAACCGTCGTCAGCAGACGATAACCGACCGCCGTCTCCGTCAATAAATACACGGGCAGATTCGGTTCATCTTCCAGTTTTTGCCGCAGACGCCCCATGAAAATCCGCAGGTAATGGCCATTCTCTGCATTCGATGGTCCCCATACTTCACGCAATAATTGTGGATTGCTGACCACCCGGCCCGGATTGGACGCCAATACGGCCAGCAAGCGATATTCTGTCGGCGTCAAGTGCACGACTTGCCCGGCCTTGCTGACCAGCTTGGCTTTCAAATCTATCTTGATATCGCCAAACTGCATCAGGCCATCCCCCTCGCTAGGACGCTGGCGGCGCATTGCCACCCTGACCCTGGCCATCAGTTCCGCCACGCCAAAAGGTTTGGTCAGATAATCATCTGCCCCCGCATCCAGTGCCTTGACCTTGATGTTTTCATCATCACGGGCCGACAGCACTATCACGGGTACTTGTGACCATTTGCGAATATCACGAATGAAATCGAGGCCATCGCCATCAGGCAAACCAAGATCAAGGACGATGAGATTGGGTTTGCGTGTACCGGCATCGATCAGGCCACGCATCATGGTCTCGGCCATGAATACCTGCCAGCCCTCGGCTTCCAGCGACATCCTGACAAAGCGACGTATCTGAGGTTCATCTTCCACCAGCAGGGCGATATTGCAAGGTTCACTCATGGGTATTCCATTCTAAAACTGGAACTAGAACTCATTCCATTTCCATCTCATCCAATTCATCCAGCGCGCTGATGTCCTGCTGGTTACCGAGTGCCAGCTGGAACTCAAAACAGGCACCGCCCTGGCTGGCCGGGCGCGCAGCTATCTTACCACCGTGGGCTTCTATCACGGCGCGACAGATGGACAGCCCCAAACCCATGCCAGGCTGTGCCGATTCGCGTTCACCACGGGTAAATTTTTCAAAAATCGCTTCCTCTTTACCGGCCGGCAAGCCGGGACCATTATCCGACACACTGACCAGCAACATATCATCGCGACGCTCGGCGGCGATGGTGATCATGCTGCCGGGCGCTGTGTATTTGCCGGCATTTTCCAGCAGATTGCACAGTACTCTTTCCAGCAGCAAGGCATCATACCGCACCAGCGGGATGGCATTCCCCATGCTGACCCGTACCTGATGCCTGCTCAATGAAAACTTGCAGGCACGGACTGCACTGCCTATCACTTCCTGTATGGCTTGCCATTGCAAATTCAAACGCACCTGGCCGCTTTCTATACGCGCCATGTCGAGCAGATTATTCACCAGGCGACTCATGCGCAGGGCTTCATCACGCAAGGCCAAGGCCAGCTCATGTTGCTGACTGCTCAAATCCGGCTTGGTCAACGACAGGGTTTCAGACAAACCGACCAGCGAAGTCAGCGGTGTACGCAAATCATGCGACAAGGCGGACAACAAAGAATTGCGCAAGCGCTCTGATTCCATCGTCACCAAGGCATCTTGCGCCACCTCGACATAGTGCACCCGTTCCAGCGCAATCGCCACCAGCGTAGCAAAGGTATCCAGATGTTTGCGTTGCTCAATGACGTGCATCCATTTACTGTCGCCTGCCTGCACCACCAGTACACCACGGGTGCGCATGGGCGCCACCAGCGGCAGATACCATATGCTGCCGCCTGCTTCGGGGCAGATTAATTCTGCACGCTCAAATGCGGTTTGTGCCGTTTGCATATCCAATGCACTCATATTCAGGGCATTGCCATATTCCGGTCCAAACTCGGCTGGATACTGCAAGCGCCCGTCAGCGTTCGGCAATAGCAGGCTGGCCCTGGCCTGAAAGGCATCTTCTATGAAATTGCGGCAAATGTCGCTGATCTGCTCCGTCTGCAACGCGGCTGACAGGGCACGCGCAAATTCATTGATGGCGCTTGCCCGCAAGGCCCGGTATTCGGCCACCCGGCTTTGCGCGCTAACATCCGCAATGAGCTTGGCGGCCATGCCACCCAACAGCAGGATCAGCACCATCGTCAGTGCATATTGCCAGTCATTGATCCAGAAAGAAAAACGTGGTTCGACAAAAAAGAAATCGAAACACAAGGTAGTCAGTACACTGGCCAGCAAAGCCGGGCCACGCCCCATGCGCATCGCCACGGCCATCACAAAAAATAACAGGATCAGGGCAATATTGGCAGGCTCTATATAGGATTGCCAGGGCCAGACCACCAGCACTGTCAACAAACTGATCGCTGTCGCGCGCAGGTAAGGCTGGCGCGTCAGCGTCCTGGCCACCGGCATGAAATATTCCACACGGCCTGTGCTTTGCCGCTTACGTGTTGCCGGGTCTGGTTTGCTGACTTGCCCTTCTCCTTTGATGCGGTCGGCATTGCGACGTATTGCCAGATTGCGCAAAGCCATCAAATGGCCTTTGCGATACCAGGGCTCGCTGGCATCAACACCTGCACGCCGCAATTGTCCATGTTCAAAACGTGCAATCAATTCATCGACAGGTACATCCAGCAAAATCACTTCATCGGCATTGTCGAAGACGCTGTCCGGTATGGTCTGGATCCGGGTTTGATTCGGGGTCCGGGCTACCTTGGTAATCGCGCTGACTGCGCCATGCAGTCCTTCCAGGTCTTGTACATTGACTGTGGTGTACACATCCGTTCCCGCTGCCAGCATATCGCGCACGTCTTGCCAGCGTGTGTCATTCCGCATGACATGGCTATCATCAGTCACATTCAAATGCGCCAGTTCATCCAAGAGCAAAAGTTCAGGCTGGAAGTCGAGCGCAGCGGCCAGGTCGAATTCACCATGACGCAACAGCATGCAACCCGGACCGGCCAATGACTGCAGTTCAGCCTGCAAAGCCACTACGTCAGTTGGCTGATTCACGGACAGATGGATCAGGATTTTTCGCCCCAGTGCCAATTGCTGGCGGGCAGCGTTGAGCATGGCATAGGTTTTACCGACACCATTCACGGCACCAAAGTAAATACGCAAGCTGCCCTGAGATTCCGGCATGGCCGGATGTGTGTTCGCGTTCATCGAAGTGAGTATAAACCAGATTGATCTGATTGATCTGATAGCGCAGTGTGAGTATTCGTCTTGCGCACGATAACAGCAACGGTAAATTCCCGCATCAATTACCACGGCATGTTTACTTTATGTTTACGCCGGTTTTCAAACTCGTTACGCAGCATTTACGCCTTCATTGCTAAGCTGTCTTCATCGCAATTCAGTCATGGAGAAAACAATGAACGACACCAAAACCGGCCTGGCAACACGCCTTTTTCACAGCGCCAAAGACTTGGTCTGGCAAGACGATGCCCCCGTGCGCAGCAATCGCCAATCAGCTATGGTCAATGCAGAGGCTGCGACAGAAAGCCCGGCCATGCTCACTGCCACCAGAGCTGTTACGCAACATGTCGACGAGATTCCTGAAACAGGAATGAGCAAAGAATTATTTGCCCTGGTGATGGAAAGACCAACCGCGTATTCAGCCCTGGCTGAAGCCATCGCTGCGTTGGCAGAACTGCCCCTGGATGAAGCAACCCGTTATCGCTCTGCCTTTGCTGTACTCAGGAAAACCCAGCAGCGCACGGTGGAACAGGTGATGCAAGCCATTACCACCCATATGGATGTGCTGGTGGCAGAACAAAGCCGTTTTTCCAGTCAGTCACATGCGGCTGAAGAAGCTGAAATCCATGCCCGCCTGCAAGAAGTCAAGGCACTCGGTAGTGCCATCACGCAAGGCAGGCAACAGATAGAACAATTGCGCAACGAGACCGAACAGCGCATCAGCAAAGTACAGGAAGACCTGGAACGTAAACAGCTGCGTGCCGCCGAACTGGAACGCGAAGCCGATATGCGAAAGAAAGCAATAGAAAAAACCGTACAAGACTTTACCCTGGCGGCAAACACCGTCAAGGCCAGGCTGGAGGCAGATCAGTTGCGTATCAGCCAGCACCTTGCCACCTCAGCCACTAATGCCTGAGGCGGGTAGTACAACGCTGTATTTGAAAAAACCAAGAGAACAATCATGAGTGAACATATACCTGGAGTCCCCTCCAATTTCAAACCCAAGTCTTTCTGGGAAAAACCAGAAGGCGTGACCGGGCAAATCGTTGCCGTCAGTGCGCTAGCTGGTGTCGGATATGTCTTGTATGAATGCCTGCCTAAAATTATCACGTTGCTGGAAAACACTTTGTATGCAGGCGTGCTGGGTGTAACGGCCATCGCCTTTGCCTACGTCGCGACCGACAGGCGTTTCTGGCGGCTGGGTTCTTACCTGTACCAAAATGCTATGCGGGCAATTACCCGTCTGTTCGTCGAAATTGACCCGATAGGCATCATGCAGACCTATGTCTCTGAGCTGGAGAAAAAACTGGGCAACATGAATGGCCGCATCGCCAGCCTGGCCGGCATGATACGTGCCTGCCAGGAAGAAATACGCAGCAATGAAAGCATACGCAACAAGTCTTTGATGATGGTGAAAGAAGCCAGCAGGGCCGGCAAGACCATCGTGATTGCAGAAGAATCACGCCAGGCTGGTCGCATGCAGGAAGCCAATATCACTTATCAGGATTTGTTGACCAAGATGCAGTTGCTGTATGCGGTGCTGGTGAAATACCAGGAGATTTCGCTGTTCCTGATCAAGGACATCAAGCGTGAGATTGACGTCAAGCAGCGTCGTAAAAAAATGACAGATGCTGCCTATTCCGCCATTAAATCAGCCCGCAGCATCATCAATGGTGATCCCGACGCACGTGCCATGTTTGATATGGCGAATGAATACCTGGCCAATGACTATGCAATGAAGATAGGTGAGATCGAAGACTTTGTACGCATGTCGGATTCTTTCGTCAGCACCATCGATTTACAGAATGGTATGTATGAGGCCAGCGCCATGAAGATGATAGAAGAATGGGAAAAACGTGGTGATTCCATCCTGCTGGGCGCAGACCAGAAGCGCCTGATGATAGAAGGCAGCTATGCCGGTAACACAACCACGGCCAGCAAGACTGATGCATCCACCGCACCCGGTAATACGCCAGCGGATGGCAGTGCACAGAAAAACTGGTTTGACCACAAATGATTTGGAAGCGTCATGCATCTGATGGCTGACGCCTGATGTCTGATGCAAATGAAGTGAAGTGAAGTGAAGTGAAGTGAAACGTAACGTAACGAGTAAACAAGCATACACAAGGAGAAAAACATGCTTAAGCCCTTACCCCGTCTGTTGCTGATTGCCACCGTTGTCGGTGCCGGCATCTACGGCTTGAATACCTATGTAAAAAGCAGCAATGGCCTGAAATTCTGGAGCGCAAAAACAGCGGTACCGACGGCGATGGAAATCCCGGTCCAGGCCAATGCCCAAAGCCAAAACAACATTACTGCCGCATTTACGCTGGCACCGTCCACGCTTGACTACCAGGCACGCATGCTGGTCTTGCCATGGAATGCCGAAGCATCCATCCATTATGCCAACGGTGATGCGACAACCGCACGCGGCAGCCTGATGGATAAACACGGCGTCCACCTGCAACTGGAACGTCAGGACGACTATGCACAAATGATCGCCGAACAAGCCATCTTTGCCGGTGAAGTTGCCAAAGGTGTGGCTTACCCAGGTAAAGGCGCTGCCTTTGTCGTCATCATGGGTGACGGTGGCCCCGGCTATTTCGCTGCGGCGCAGGAAAGCATGAGCAAACTGGGCCAGCAGATTGAAGTGATAGCTTCACTTGGCTATTCACGCGGTGAAGACAAATGCATGTTGCCGGCCGAAGTCGCTACTGATCCGCAAAAGGCACGCGGTTCACTGATCGGTGCCGTCTTGCGTGACGGCGACTGGAACATCTGCATGAAGTATGCGGCCGACAATAAAATCCCGGTCAATCCTGACGTTAAAACCTATGACCCGGATGCCATCAATTTTGTCAGTGTCGCTTCATTTGCTGAATCGGATGAAAAACTGATAGCAGCCGCCAACCAGGGTGCTTGCGAAACCCGCCCGGTGATACGGAATGGCAAGACCACCAGTGAACGCCGTAAAGTTTGCCAGAACGGTACCGCCACCTGGACCCCAGGTGATGTCAAGGTGGCGCGCGAAGTCGGTGGCCTGGCCGCCGTTGCTTCCACCCGTGAATACATGTGGCAGATGCCGGCCACCATCATTGGTAACCGCCAATGGATGGCGCAAAACCCTGAGTATGTCAAAAACATGCTGGCTGCCGCCTTTGAAGCCACCGACGCCATTCGCAGCAACGACACAGAATTGCTGAAAGCCAGCGCAGTCGTTGCCAAAGTCGCCAAAGAAGAAAATGCACAATGGTGGATGAAGTACTACAAGGGCGTGGTAGAGAAAGACCGTAAAGGTCTGGACATACGCCTGGGCGGTTCGACCTCCAGCAACCTGGCGGACAACCTGTTCCTGTTTGGCCTGAACGGTAATGACAATTTGTACCAGCGTGTCTATAACGTCTTTGGTGGCATTGCAAAGCAATACTACCCGGCCGACATGCCAGAAATCATCAGCTACGACAAGGTAGTCAACACCAGCTATCTGCAGGCCTTGGCAGCCAGTGCGAAGAGCATGACAGCCCGTGCAGATACGCCACGTTTTGACCAGAATGCACCCGCCGTATCTACCTTTGCCAAACGTGGCTGGGCGATTGAATTTGAAACCGGCAAGGCCAGCTTTAAACCAGCGGCTACGGAAACGCTGGAAGCTTTGCTGAATCAGGTTGCTGTGTCCGGCCTGGCGATACAAATCAATGGCCATACCGATAAGGCTGGCAGCGCAGACGCCAACCTGATCTTGTCGAGAAAACGTGCGGACGCAGTACGTAGCTGGTTGCAGGCGAATGCAGCATCTGAATTCCCGGAAGGACGCATCCGTGTGCGTGCCTTTGGTGACAGCCAGCCTGTGGCGGATAACAGCACTGCCGAAGGCCGTGCCCATAACCGCCGGGTAGAAGTCGCGCTGATCAAGACCAGCAATGAGTAAGCAAACTGTTTGGGCTGAACATTCCAGAAATACATCAGCAGAGTAACGAAGTGGTGCAGTGAGCTATTCAACTGCACCACGCTCTTCCGCCAAGTTTTAGCACTAGAATCGATCATCATGTCCCTACGCTTGCATCCAGGTATACAAAATATCTTCCTGCCGTATTCACCCTTCCATGCGGCACGCAGCTTGCTGCTGGTGCAGGTGATTATTGCATTCACCTTGTGGAGTCTGCACAGCACCAGGGTATTGCCATCCCCGGCAGAAATCGGCCTGGCCTGGCTCAAGCTGTTCAATGAACAAGGCTTGTTGCTGGAATTGTGGGCCAGCGTCAAGGTCTTGCTGCTGTCCCTGCTGATGTCGACCGGCATTGCGCTGCTGATCGCTGCGGCCAGTACCGCCCCCATCTTCCTGCCGCTGGCGCGCTTTGCGTCGGTGTTGCGCTTTCTTGGTTTTGCCGGCCTCAGTTATCTGTTCATGCTGCTGACCAGTGACGGCTATGAATTGAAGTTGGCCCTGCTGACCTTTGGCACCAGTGTCATGATGGTGACCGCCCTGATGGCAGAAGTACAGGCCATCCCGCAAGATGCCATCGACCACTGCCAGACCCTGGGTATGCGCAACTGGCGCATCACCTATGAACTGGTGATACTCGGCAAGGCCGATACCCTGCTTGACCTGGTCAGGCAAAACGCCGCCATAGGCTGGACCTTGCTGACTATGGTGGAAGGCCTGACCCGTTCGGAAGGCGGCATAGGCGCGCTGCTATTGAACCAGAACCGTTACTTTCAACTCAGCGGCGTATTCGCCATACAGATCAGCATCCTGTCGTATGGCGTGGCGCAAGATTACCTGCTGGCTCGATTGAGACAGACACTCTGCCCTTACACCAGAACAAGCTAAATACACAAATAACGAGAATGCAGCATGAATACCGCGACGACCACTTTACCTACCCAGCCAGCGCCCTTGCCCTATCAGGTGGGCGAGCGGCTATTGAGCATAGAACAGCTATGCGTCAGCTATGGCCAACCAGTGCTGACCAATGTCAGTGCCCATATCGACAACCTGACACGCGACGGTGTGGAGCAAGGCCAGGTGGTCTGCCTGCTGGGTCCATCCGGCATAGGCAAGACGCAATTGTTCCGCTGCATCGCCGGCTTGCAAAAACCCAGTTCAGGCGGGGTCTACCTGAACGGCAAGAAGACCCCGGTCACACCCGGCGAAGTGGGCGTGGTGGCGCAGCATTACCCTTTGCTGGCGCACCGCACGGTACTTGGCAATTTGCTGGTGGCAGCCAAACGCAAAATCGCCGACCATGCTCAGGCACAAGCAAAAGTCATCGCCCTGCTGGAAGAATTTGATCTGGCAGACAAGGCCCATTGCTACCCTGCCGCCCTGTCTGGCGGGCAGCGTCAGCGTATTGCCATCGCCCAGCAATCCTTATGCAGTGATCACTTCCTGCTGATGGATGAACCTTTCTCCGGCCTTGATCCACTGGCCAAGGCCAAGGTCTGCGACACCATACTCAAGATATCAACCCTGGATGAACTCAATACCATCATCGTCGTCAGCCACGATATTGATGCGTCCATCGCCATTGCCGATACCATCTGGCTGTTGGGGCGCGATGATGACCAGGCCGGCAATCCGGTTTCAGGAGCACGTATCAAGTACCGCTACGACCTGATAGAACGCGGCCTGGCCTGGCGCGGGAATATGGAAGACACCTCAGAATTCCAGGAACTGCGCAAGGAAATCAGGCGACGTTTTACAGAGCTTTAAAAGGAGTACTGTCCTGGTCTATGCCTTAAACGTAATCCACGGCCTGAGCCTGACTGCTGCTCTGATCAACCCGGCTTCTTCCTGCGCTTCGATTACCGGGCCTATGGGTTTATAGGCTTGCGGTGCTTCTTCGATACGACGTTCTTCACGCAGGGTCACACATTGCCAGCTTGCCTCTGCATTGTCGTGGCGCAGGCGTCGTACATCTTGCCGCCGGACACGTCTGCCAGCACCATGGCTGCAAGACCATAACCAGTCAGGATTACCCAGCCCCTGTACCAGGTAACTGGCGTCACCCATGGAACCAGGTATCAGCGCCAGGTCACCATCGCGTGCCGGTGTGGCACCTTTTCTGTGTATGTTCATGCCATGCTCACGCAAAATCACGTTATGCGGGACATCCACGATCAGTTTCGACCCGGCCTCACCCAGCACGGCTTGCAACTGCTGCCTGACCAGTTCAGCCAGCACCATGCGATTGGCCCAGGCATAGCGTGCTGCCACACCCATGGCGTGCAGGTATTCCCCGGCCAGTTCACCACTGAGACCGTACAGCGCACTGTCAGGATGTTTCAAACTGGCTGGCCATTCTGATCTGGCCCTGTCCATCCAGCGCTGGCCGACATAAAAGCCGACATCGCGCGAGCCACTATGTATCATGACCACCATATCGTCTTTTGCCAGACCTGCGCGATAAGCCAGATGGCGGTCGAATACAGCGTCAACTATCTGCAATTCAACAAAGTGATTGCCACCGCCGGTGGTCCCCAGACTGGGGTCGCGCATTATGCCGCTGCGATTAAACCAGGCTTCGGGCGCATAGCGACTTGCACCGCCAAATTCATGCAGACCTATGCAGACAGCAAGTTCTTGCTGCAACCTGTCGCGGTCTGCTGCTGCCCAGATGCCGCTATCTGGCAAGCTATCCAGAAAAGCTGCCGGGCCAGCATCGCACAGCGCGGCAAAGGCCTGGGCATGTGCGGGGACATCCCTGGCATTTTCCAGCAAGACTCTCTGCAATTGCCTGATCAGCGCATCTTTATGCATGCTGGCCTGTGTCAGGTTGAAACCTGTCGTCAACAAGCGCATGCCGCAATTGATATCTGTACCGATGGCGGCCGGAATCACGAAGTCGGCATCGGTGGCGACGATGGAGCCTACCGGCGCAATGCTGCCGGGATGAAAATCCGGTGTGGCACAGGCCTTGCAAACCCCATGACTGTTATCCGGTGATTTGACTGCGGCAAAAGCCAGCAATTGCTTGACCGCCTTTTCTTCCAGCGGAAGCGAGTCTGGCAGTAACACTGAAGCCTGCGCATGTTCATTGTGGAGTTGAAATATGCCGTTGGCATGTTCAACATGGATGCCCTGTCTTTGCAGCGCCGATTGGAGACGGGGAAAAGACGGAGGTGAGGAACGGAGAATAGAAGTCATGACGGCTACCAAAATTTGAAGTACAGGTGCGCCTCCGGCGATCCGGGGGCATTTGTACCTCTAGCAGCAGCGCCAAGAGGAGAATCGTCAGTATAAACAAATTTGCTGCAATTGCAAATATTGCTATGCAGGGAGCGACATGTCGGACTTGATGCCGGCCACCGAAAGAACACCGTCGCCCCCACAGCTTCCCCGGCCGGTTTCAAGCGCGCCAGGCGCTCGACCTCAGTTGGGTCGCGGCCAGCCAATATGGAAAAGCCGCTATTCCTTGCCGTGAGCAGCCGCGTCGCTGGCACCTGCAGGCCGGGAAACCTGGAAGACGTTCTCAGGTAAGACCTGAACGTAGTCGTTCAAGCCCCCGGAACGCAAGATCGGATAGGCTTGCGCGGTCTGGTACACGCCGTCCTTCAAGAGTAATTTGTCGATATGCACGGCCACCACCTCGCCGAGGACCAGCCAGCTGTTCACCTTCTCGCCATCCGTGTTTCGAAACTGGACGATATCGATGACCTTACACTCCATCGCGGCACGGCTTTCCCCCACGCGGGGCACGTTGACCACACGACCCGGCACGGCTGAGAGGCCTGCGAAGGAAAACTCGTCCTCGCCATGCGCAAGTGGGGTGGCGGTTTGGTTCATCTGGTCGCCCAACTCTCGTGTCACCAAATTCCAGACGAACTCGCGTGTTTCGGATGCGTTCTGCACACTGTCCTTCCAGGTGATCGAAGAGAACCCGATGATAGGCGGATCGTAGTTGAACGCGTTGAAAAAACTGTAGGGAGCCAGATTGACTCGCCCCTGCGCGTCCCGCGTCGATATCCAGCCGATTGGACGTGGGGCGATTAGCGCATTCAGTGGGTTATGATTCAGCCCATGACCCTTGGAGGGTTCGTAGTAGTGGAAGTCTCGTGTGATCATTCTGGCGGTTTTCTGCGATGTGCATCGCGCTATTAAGGTAACTCGATCAGCGGTAATACCTGTCCCACCTTCACGAGTGCAAAGAAAGCTGCGAACTGGATCGCGTGCGGATCAGTTTGCAGCCGTTTTTTTGTGCGAAGTGCGGCTGAACCTGTGCTGGCCGGCACAGATTCACTCCCTTTATTTGGCTTGTGCGGCCAACTTCGCCATCAAAGCCTGGCCGAAGACATCGGCCGACAGAGGCTGTTGGCCGGTGATCAATTCCCGGTCAACTACGACGTTGGGTTGCCAATCTGCAGCATTCTGAACAATGGCGCCGGCTGCGGTCAAAGCTGCGTCCGGATAGAAGAGGACCTGACCACCGAGTTGCGCGTTACCTTCTATCTGCTTTTCTTCGGATGTTGCAAAGACACTCAGCTTGTAACCCGCATACGTCCATCCCTGCGACAGGCTCTTGACCGTAGCGGTATCGCCAGCGATGAGGGCAGACTGAAACTTGGCTGCCTCAGGTAGGGTGGCCAAAAGAGCGATCGGGCCGTGGCAAATGATCGCTGTAGGCTTCGCGGCCGCGTGGAAGTTCTTCAGGATGGTACCGAGCGACTGATCCTTCAGCAAGTCTTGCATCGGTGCGTGGCCGCCCGGAATGAACACCGCTGCATAGCCACTGGCGCCTTCTGTGGCAACCGATGCCAAGGTTTTGGGCTTCTTCAACGAATCGAACTTCGCCACGAAAGAAAGTGCGTCTTCGCGCTTCACATCGTTTCCTCCGAAATAATTCTTGTTGTTCGAATTCGCATCCATTTCAGGTGTGTCGCCTTTTGGATTGGCGAACACTGGCGTGTACCCCGCTTCGACCAGCATCCGCAGTGGAACAGCAAGCTCGTTGAGGAAGTAACCCGTTTTGTACTGTTTGCCATCCCGGAGTTCGAGTTCATGGGCGCTCGACATCACTACAAGGATCTTTCCCTTGGTAGCGGCGGAGGCGCCAGCTGGCATGAGACTGGCCGTGGCCGCAAGCGCGATGGACATGAGCGCGGTTTTGAAAGTATTCATATTGAAAGTCATATTGGTTCCTTTAGTCATTCGTGAGGTTGAGGTGGGTTGAGGTGGGTCGAGAGTCAGAGAACGGTTGATGCCTGACTGGCGAGCGTCGGATAGTCGGTGTAACCCTTGGCACCGGGCGTGTAGAACGTGGTCGGGTCAGGCGCATTCAATGGCGCGTCCTGGCGCATGCGCTCGACCAGATCAGGGTTGGCGATGAAAGGCCTGCCCATGGCTACCAGGTCCGTGCGACCTTCGCTCAGCGCCTGTTGTGCGCTGGCTTTGTCCTGTCCGCCGGCGAGGATGAAAGGGCCGTCGAACGCCGCCCTCAAATCGGCCTTCAGCTTGGCCGGTACAGGCGGCGCGCCCATCGCCGAATGATCCAGCACGTGAACATACATGAGGCCGAGCGCGGAGAGTTGCTTGACCAGCACCAGGTACTGTTCGTCCACGCCTTCGTATGCGCCGGCAGCATTGACCACGCCATGGGGCGACAAGCGGATGCCCACTCGCTCAGCACCAATCTCCTTCACGGTCGCACGGGCAACCTCCAACACCAAGCGGTTGCGTCCTTCGGCCGTGCCGCCGTAACCATCCGTGCGGCGGTTGATGTTGGCATTCAGGAATTGCTCGAGAAAGTAGCCGTTGGCGGCGTGTAACTCGATGCCGTCAAAGCCGGCCTGGATGGCAAGGCGCGCGGCCTTTGTGTATTCGCCGATCACGGCCTGGATGTCGGCCTCGGTCATGGCGCGCGGCGGCGTATGTGGCTGGCTGCCTTGGGTATCGGTCCACATCTCACCAGGACAGGTCTCCGCTGAAGGTCCCAGCACTTCTGCGCCAGCGGGCAGGTTGGCCTGGTGGGTCACGCGGCCGGTATGCATCAGTTGCACGACGATCTTGCCGCCCTTGGCATGCACTGCGTCAGTCACGAGCTTCCAGCCTTGCACCTGGGCGTCATTGAACAGGCCGGGGATGCGGGCATAACCCAAGCCATTGGGTGACGGTGAAGTTCCTTCCGTAATGATGAGGCCGGCGCTTGCACGCTGGGCGTAATAAGCTGCCATCAAGCTGTTGGGCGTGTTGTTGTCGCTTGCGCGGCTGCGCGTCAGCGGCGACATCACGGCGCGATTGTTGAGCTGGGTGGAACGCAGGGAGAAGGCTTCGAAAAGCATGGGCTGTCCTTGGAAAATGGAAAAGGTGAAAAATAGAAGAGCAGTGACACTCAGTTAGCGGGAATCAAGCGATCTTGTAACGAGGAGCTGGCATTCCGGCTTGGGTGTTCGCGAACAGTTCGGAACGGGCCGCGTCGTATTTCTCCCACAGCGTTGCATCGGCGACCGATGGCCATGTGACGGTTTCGCCCTGGTCCAAGCCCGCGAGGGCTGCATCGACCATGTGTTCGGTCGTCATCAGCGTATTTTTGTTGAGGGCCGCCAACGGGACGCCCGACAGATCCCAGAGCTCAGTGGCTGTGGATGCGGGCAAGACCAATTGAACTTTTACGCCGGTTTCGGCAAGTTCTTGCTGCAACCCTCTACTGTATTGCAATACAAAGGCCTTGGTACCGCTATAGATGGCGCTGATCGGCAGTGAGTGGACGGCCAGGGCAGATGCGATATTGATGATCAGGCCCTGGTTTCTTGCCACAAAGGCGGGCACCGCAGCTTGCGTCAGGCGCGTCAGGGCTGTGATATTTAGGGCGATCTGGGACTGTGCGTCGTCCGCGGACGTCTGGGCAGCCGGTCCCAGTCGCGCAATGCCAGCGTTGTTCACCAGGACGCGCACGTCTCCATTGGTGGCCAGAAGCGTCTCGATCCGCGCCAGGTCCTGGTCTTTGGTCAGATCGGCTGAGATTGCCTCGGCTTTGATACCGTGCGCCTTTGAGAGTTGCGCGCAGAGGGCTTCCAGGCGATCAGCGCGCCGGGCGACGAGAATGAGATCGTATCCACGCGCAGCGAGGCGATCCGCATAAACGGCTCCGATACCGGAGGAAGCCCCGGTGACAAGGGCGACATTCTTAGAGTTTGGATTTGTCATTGATAGCTTTCTATTATGGTTAAGGGCTCAAGTAATATAATTGAGGGCTCAAGCATAATACAAAAAACGGCTCAAGTGCAATATAATTGAGGGCTAAAGTGTAAACTTGACAGCAAATGGCTTGCCGATGGTGCAGCAGCCACAATTTTTAAACTATGGGTATGACCTCAAATCTTATTGATACGAAAAACAGTCCGGATTCGCCCGCCACAAGTGAGCAGGAAATCCTGGTCGGGCGGGTCTGCACGGCCACGTCACTGCGCCTTGCAGCGCGCAGACTTGGGCAACTGTATGACGAGGCACTGGCACCTTTGGACCTCAAAGCCACGCAGCTCGCACTCATCTCAGAAATAGACAAGCTCACGGGTGCCGATCAACAAGGACCAACGTTGCAGGATCTGGCGACCCGGCTTGCTATCCAACTTTCGGCTCTGACCCATGCGCTCAGGCCGCTGGTACGCGATGGAATTGTTGAACTGCGTCAGGACACCCAAGACCGGCGGACCAAACACGGCGTTCTCACCCCACTTGGCAAGACACTGCTTTCCGAAGCATTGGTGCGCTGGGCGGTAGCAAACGATCAGGTAGAGGTCGCTCTGGGCCCCGCATCAGCTGCAAGCTTGCGGGCACTGGCCGATCAGGTTGCTTCCGACGCGTTTCTAGTTGCCTATAAAGCGGAGACCACCTCCAGCTGAATCTGAGTGCGTCGTCCAGGCTGATACCGACATGTTGTGAAGCGGGCTGCGCCCTTGGGGGGCACCTCATCAACTGCGGACTTGGTGAGCTTGATCCTGGCCATGACAGCTCCTAACGCAGCCCAGAATTCCAGGTGTCGGCTGGGAGTCAAATGAAGGAACAGCGGAGCAGGTTGCGAAAAGCACCTGCATAGGGTGAAACCACTTGTTCGATAGGAAACTCGTTGCAGTGAGCCCCAGCAAACGGCAACCAAATTCGGTGCCAAGGTCATGCTGAAATAAAAACCCCGGTGAATAAATCCAGCGGCGTCGGGTCGATAAGCTAAAGCTGATCGGCCTGGCTTAACGTTCTATCGCCAGCGCCACACCCATGCCACCACCGATACACAAACTCGCCAGGCCTTTTTTGGCATCGCGACGTATCATTTCATGGATCAGGCTGACCAGGATGCGGGCACCAGATGCGCCGATAGGGTGACCAATCGCAATCGCACCACCGTTGACATTGATCTTGCTGGTATCCCAGCCCATTTCCTTGTTGACGCCGATAGCCTGTGCTGCAAAGGCTTCATTGATTTCCATCAGGTCCAGATCCTGATGTGTCCAGCCAGCTTTTTTCAGGCACAACTGGGCGGCGGGAACCGGTCCCATGCCCATGATGGTCGGGTCGATACCGGCAGATGAATAAGCTTTGATGCGGGCCAGCACTGGCAAACCCAGCTCATCCGCTTTTTTGGCGGACATCATGATGACGGCAGCAGCGCCATCGTTGAGGCCGGATGCATTACCGGCAGTGACCGTGCCATTCTTGTCGAAAGCCGGACGCAACGAAGCCAGCGATTCCAGCGTGGTGCCGTGCTTGATGAATTCATCGCTATCAAATACGGTCGTGCCTTTAATATGCGTCTTATTTCCTAGACCCGGTATGCCTGTTCGTCCGGGTGCAAGGAAACATCACGCATCTGTTGTGAGGACACGGTAAATTTCTGATGCAGATACCTGCATAAAAAAATCCCAGGCTCATTGACCCGGGATTATTTTACAAAGACCTGCGCTTGAGCTGGCTTCGATTTGCCGTCATTTGATCTTCTTGCCGCTTGATTTGTTTTCTCCGTGAACGGTCATGCCAGTAACGATTCCGCTGGCATCTTTTTCAAAATGCACGGTAACGTCATTATTCAGCATAAAGTAGTTACCGTTGGCACCCAGAAACAACTCTTGCTGGAAAGCACCCAGGGGGTCAGCCTTGATGTGCAGACGATCACCATCCGCAGTGACGACAACAGGAAAACTGGCTACGGTATATTCACCGGCAAATTTTTTATATTCTCCAGCATCGCCGGCGACAGCCACTTTTTCTATGGCCCGGTAATCGGTCCAGCCATATTCTACCGAGATGGCACGCAAAACTTCTTGTATCAGTTCTGCGCCATTGTCGCTATTCGTCATCAGGGTTGCGCCCTGGCCAGTGCTGTTGAAGGCAGTCATCATGGTGCGAATACCCATGTTGCCACCAGAGTGACCAAAGCTCTCATGTTCATCCTTGACTGCCCCTACAAACAAGCCCAGACCGTAATCACTGAGCTTGCTGCGCGTCAGCATTTGCCTGGTCATGTTCTGTGACAGCACTTTATTCGATGTGCCTGCGCTACTTTGCTGTATCTCAATGGCAAAGCGTGCCAGATCTGATGGCGTGGTCCACAAGCCTGCTGCTGCCAGTTCAGGATATCGGTGCCAGTTGCCAGGCACAGGCTTGCCATCTGCCCCATAGGTAGAAGCCGTCATTGCCTGCCACTGTACAGGTAACTCAAAGCTGCTGTGTTCCATGCCCAGCTTGTCGAGCACGGTTTTTTTCATCAAGGCGGGAAAGCTTTCATGCGTGGTATCCGTCATCAATAGCTGGACTATGGAATACCCGCCACCAGAATAACTCCAGGCACTGCCAGGCAAGGCAGTCACCCTGACAGCCGCTGAATTGGCCGGCTTTTTGCCGTCCAGAATCTGCAGCAAAGTTGGCACGTCTTGGTTGTATGCGTAACCCTGAAAACCATGCACATTCACGCCGACGGTATGGCTTAACAGCCCGCGCAGAGTGACTGCCTGTTGGGCAGTATAGGCATTACCAGGCAGCTTCCATGACACCAACTGCTGATTGACATCCCCGTCCAGACTCAACGTGCCGCGTTCAACCAGAGCCAATGCCGCCATGGCTGTCACCGATTTACTGATCGATGCGGCCTGGAACCTGGTTTCGACAGTCACTGGCCGTTTGCTGGCCAGGTCGGCATAGCCGTAGCCACGCGCCCATTCAATTTTGCCGTGATTGATGAGTGCAATACTGATGCCTGGTACCTTGAGTGCTTCCATCCGATCGGATAAACGCATGGGCTGCACAGGCTTGCCCTTGATCACGGCTTGTGGCAGCAAGCCATTCTCTACATGGCGTATATGTTCAGCTATCGTGGCAGTATCATCCGCAACTGCCCGTGTTACGTAGATTAACAAGGACAGGCAGGCTAAAGGGAAAACAACTTTCTTCATTTTTTAATGAACCCGGTTCGTGGCAGACATGGTCTGGAGCGGGCTGACTCTAGCACGTGTCATGCATGACTAGCAACACAGTAAGCCCGCCTTCCTTTGAGCAGGCGATAAAAAACCCCGCTGAATACATACAGCGGGGTTCATATGTGGACGCTGCCGGTCTGGCTTAACGTTCTATCGCCAACGCCACGCCCATGCCACCACCGATACACAAACTCGCCAGGCCTTTTTTGGCATCGCGACGTATCATTTCATGGATCAGGCTGACCAGGATGCGGGCACCCGATGCGCCGATAGGGTGACCAATCGCAATCGCACCGCCGTTGACGTTGATCTTGCTGGTGTCCCAGCCCATTTCCTTATTGACGCCTATGGCTTGTGCTGCAAAGGCTTCATTGATTTCCATCAGGTCCAGGTCCTGATGCGTCCAGCCCGCTTTCTTCAGACACAACTTGGCGGCAGGGACCGGGCCCATGCCCATGATGGTTGGATCAATACCGGCAGAAGAATAGGCCTTGATGCGGGCCAGCACTGGCAAACCCAGCTCGTCCGCTTGTTTGGCGGACATCATGATGACGGCAGCAGCACCATCGTTGAGGCCGGATGCATTACCGGCAGTGACCGTGCCATTCTTGTCGAAAGCCGGACGCAGCGAAGCCAGCGATTCCAGCGTGGTGCCGTGCTTGATGAATTCATCGCTGTCAAATACGGTCGTGCCTTTTTTGCTGACCAGTTCAAAAGGAATGATTTCATCCTTGAACTTGCCGGCCTTTTGCGCAGCTTCTGCCTTGTTTTGGGATGCCAAGGCAAACAAGTCTTGCTCTTCACGGGTGACGCCAAATTTTTTGGCGACGTTTTCGGCAGTGATACCCATGTGGTACTGGTTATACACGTCCCACAGACCGTCGACGATCATGGTATCGACCAGCTTGGCGTCGCCCATACGGAAACCGTCTCGGGAACCGTTCAATACATGAGGGGAAGCACTCATGTTTTCCTGGCCACCGGCGATGATGATGTTGGCATCACCGGCCTTGATGGCTTGCGCCGCCAGATGCGTTGCTTTCAAACCACTGCCGCATACCTTGTTGATGGTGAAGGCTGGCACCATGTCTGGCAAACCCGCCTTGATGACCGCCTGCCGTGCCGCATTCTGGCCGACACCGGCAGTCAACACCTGACCGAGGATGACTTCATTGATCAGATCGCCACTGATGCCGGTCTTTGCCAGCAAGGCCTTGATGACATGGGCACCCAGTTCGGAAGCAGCCGTTTTTGCCAAAGAGCCGCCAAATTTACCTACTGCAGTACGGCCTGCAGCTACGATTACCACGTCTTGCATGTGAATTCTCCTGGTTTTACCTCTGAGGGTATTGGGATGGTCAAACGAATGCTGCTAGTCCTGCCTATAGAATACATCCTCTAGCTTACCATTGCTCGCGCTTGCAGGAGGTGGCGCACTTTAAAAAAGATGGTGTTTTGCCATGAAGCTGGCTTGATGTGTATCAGAACAACGGCTCTTATATATGTTCCGCCACTGTGGCCAGTACCAATTCCGCCATCGGGGACAGGCTGCGCCGTTCCAGGCTGACCACACCTATTTCGGCATGAATGGCTTGCCAGCCATCTACTTTCAGCTCGACCAGCTCAGCATTTTCCAGCTCTTTTGCCACCGCTGCATGGGTGCATAAGAGGATGGCATCGCTATGCATGACCACCTGTTTCAAGACATGGATATTGTCGCAAGTGGTCACCAGCGGCAGATCCTGACCCGGTTCCAGCCCCAGTGCCTTGCGCAGGGGTGGCAGGAAAATATCTGCCAGGTACACGCTGGCATAGCTGGCACTTTGCAGATCATGCACGCTCAGCATATTTCTTGCTATCAGTGGGTGCCCACTGCGACAATACAAGCCGCCAAACTGACGCGTCAGGTGCCGGGTTTTGACACGCTTGTTGGGGTTCAGGGTGCGGGTATCGGCGATGAAAAATTCCAGCTTCTCGGCCAGCAGGTGTTCCATCAGGGTATCGCTGTTATTCACTTCCAGCACCGTGCGCATCCGTGGGTAAGTGACCGCCAACTCCGTCAGCACTGCTGGCAGAAAGCTGCCCGCCGGGAAAGGCCCGGCCCCGAAGCTGATCTGGCCACTTTCGCAATCGCGCAGTTGTGTCATCTCTTGCTTCAGGCTATTCGCGGCATGCAGCAAATCGCGCGCACGTGTGACCAGTTGCCGGCCAGCAGCGGTCACCGTGGCACCCGCCTGGTCGCGGTCAAACAGGCGCATGCCCAGTTCATCTTCCAGACCAGAAATACTGCGGCTTAATGCTGGCTGGCTGAGATTGAGCTTGTCTGCCGCGCGGGCAAAATTGCCTTGCTCTGCCAGTACAACCGCATGTTTGAGCTTGTTCAGGTTCATCGCAAGTGCATGGTCACGCCATACTTTTTAAGCATTGAGATAATAATTATAATGCATTGGACGTATGCACCCAAGTATCCCACACTGCCTGTATCAATGGCAGTTGCAAGCTCAGGTGGAGACCCTATGGCAAACCAGGAAAGCAAGATCAGTCGCAGAAAAGTGCTGGCAGCGATGGCAGGCGTGGGTCTTGGGGCCGCCATAGGCGGTGCGGCTGACAAGCATCTGAGGCCGCGCAGCATACCCAATGTGCCAGGGGCGATGTCTGCGGCAGGCCTGCGCCAGCGGCGACCGAATATCTTGCTGATCGTGAATGACCAGTTGCGCCACTGGCAAGACCTGCCGTCTGGCCTGGGTCTGTCAGCACATGAGATGCTGCTGGAGCAGGGCATAGGCATGACGAATTTCCATGCGAATACCACGCCCTGCTCGCCTTCACGCTCGAATATGTATTTCGGTCAGCATACCCAGCACACGCAGATGACGGCAAATGTGGATGCGCCACCGTCCTTCCCGCAACTGGCGGATGGTTTGCCCAGTCTTGGGCATTTGTTAAGAGCACAGGGTTACTACACTGCCTACAAGGGCAAATGGCACTTGAGCCATCTGCGCGCCGACCCCGGTCTGGTGTACGGACCTTACCCGACGACCGAAAACGCGCTGGAACCTTTTGGTTTTTCTGACTATAACGCCGATGGCGACCCGCATGGTTCGACCTGGACCGGTTATCGTTATGACGGGCAGATCGCCAGCAATGCCGTGCAATGGCTGGGCAGCAAGGGACGCGAGATGCGTGGCAAGCAGCCCTGGTTTCTGGCTGTGAATTTCGTCAATCCGCATGATGTCATGTACGTCAGCACCGGCGATAAACAAGTAGCCAGCCGGCAGCAGCGCAATATGCTGTCACCCCTGTCCTCGCCGCCGACCGGTGGCTTCTATGACAAAAACTGGGATCTGCCGCTGCCAGACAGTTATTACCAGGACAAATTAAGCGACAAACCCTGGGCCACGACTTCCTACATGGAGATGTGCAACTGGCTGTACGGCCAGATAGACCCGAACGATGAAGCCGCCTGGCGTGCCTATCAAAGCTATTACTTGAATTGCGTGCGCGATGTTGACAGCCATGCCCTGACCGTATTACAGGCATTGAAAAAACTGGGAATGGACAAGGACACCATCGTCATCTATACCTCAGACCATGGCGAAATGGCCGGTGCACATAAGCTGCGCCAGAAAGGGCCCTTCATGTACAAGGAAAACATGCGCCTGCCCTTCATCGTACGCCACCCGGATGTGGCAGGCGGCAGGATAAGCAATGCACTGGGTTCACATATCGACCTGCTCCCGACCATTCTGGGCATGGCCGGTGTGGATGCCCGTGCTACGGCAGAAAAATACCCTTACCTGAAGGGTATGGATATCAGCGCCGCCATCACCACGGCAGGCGCAAGCACAGAAAGGGACAGGAAAGGTATCTTGTTCAATTATGGCGTGCCCCTGTATATGGACCCGGAATTCACCCGCAAGGGGGCAAAAACCGGCAAGACCTATAGCAAGCTGAGCTCGCTGTTCGTCGGTTTTCAAAGCGGACAATTCTTACCCAGCCTGGAAAATCCGGCCCTGTTCCGCGGCATCCATGATGGCCGCTATAAATTTGCCCGCTATTTCAAACCCGCCGATCACCACCAGCCACGCGACTGGCACAATCTGACCACCCGCAATCAGCTGGAGCTTTACGATACGCATACAGACCCGAATGAAATCACCAACCTGGCAGCCAAGCCGGAACAACATAAAGATTTGCTATTGGACTTGAACCACAGATTGAATACACTGATCACTGCCGAAGTCGGTGCCGACCTGGGCAAAGAATTACCGGGGCCGGCGTTCTTGTATCATCAAGGGGTAAAAGCTTGAGGTTTTAGAAAATGACAAATAAGTTCGAATAATAAAGGGAGACGACATGCAAGAAAAATCCATACGCAAAGTGCTATATGTCAGCGGCGTTGTGACCATGCTGGCGGGCCTGCAGTTTCTGGCACCGACCCTGTTCCTGCAGGCATCCGGCATGCAGGTGGGTGATGTTACCGGCCTGTTCTTTGCCCGCCACTGGGGTTTGATGGCCTTTGTAGTTGGTGCATTGATCCTGTATGCCGTCAAACAGGTAGAGGCACGTCGGGCGATTTTACTGGCAGCGGCCACAGAGAAACTGGGGCTGGTCGTCATGCTGCTCATCAACTGGTCAGAACCCGCCTTGCAGGGCTTGCATATTGCGGCTATTTTTGATGGTACCTGCGTGCTGCTGTACCTGATTTATTTGCTGGAGAAACCGTCGCAGGTCACAGTTTCTTGATTTCAGGCGAAAAAAATCCCCTCAGGTTTACACCATGAGGGGATTTTTACATTACTGCTGCTCAATTTTCATTGAGCATGCAGCGAATGACTAATTACTTCTTTTTAGAAGTTGCTTTTTCAGCAGCTTGTGTAAATTGCTGAGTTGCTTTGTTCAGGTTTTCTTCCAGAGTCTGAACAGCTTGCTTGGTAGTTTTGGACAGTTGTTCGTAACCGGCGTTGATGTTGCCAACAACGGATTTCAAAGCTGTCACAGCTTGTTCGGAACCGGCGGGTGCATTTTTAGTCACTTCGTCGATCAGGGAAATCACTTTGGTGTTTGTTTCAGCGATGTGCGCTTCAACTGCTTTAGTGAATTCTTGCTGAGTCGCTGTCGTGATGCTTGCCAGGTGACGGCCATAAGCCAGGGCTTTTTCTGCACTTGGCTGAGCTTGTGCTGCAGTCAGGGAGAAAAATTCTTGTGGGTCTTTGGCGCCGATCAATTGCTTGGCAGCAGCTGTACCTTCTTCGAAACTGGCTTTGGCAGCATTGACGTTCAGGGCAAACAACTGCTCCAGACCTTCAAAGGCTTTCTTGTTCAGGGATGTCAGGGAAGCAAATTGGGCTTCCAGGTTAGCTTTAGTAGCAGCGATAAATTGTTCTGGTGTATTGGTAGTCATAACATTCTCCGGTAAAAGGAATTAAGTGGAATCAAACATCGGCAGCGCCTTCCATTAATTCTTGAATGGTGCACCGCAACAATTACGATTTTACACGGAGAATTTAAAAGGTCAAGCACTTTTTGTGCGTCGCACCAAAATTAGCTAAATTACACTCTGAAAATCATATCTACAAGTTTCCCGCAAGAAATTACGCAAAGCAGAGTGAGGACTGGTTCCGGCTGTGTTGCTCATGTTGCGCCATAGGCTGACCTTGTTTTGGCTGACCGTGTTTTGCCTGGCCATTTTCCAGCGCCAGCAAGGCTTGTTTATTCTCCAGGCCACCGGCGTAACCCGTCAGCGCCCCTGAACTGGCGATCACACGATGGCAGGGAATGATGATGGAAATGGGGTTGCGCCCATTTGCCGCCCCGACTGCCCGCACCGCCGCCGGTTGCCGGATATGCTGGGCCAGTTGCCCATAGCTGGCGGTCATGCCAAACGGTATTTGCCGCAGCCCGGCCCAGACGGCTTGTTGAAACGCGGTACCAGCCGATACATCTAGCGACAGGTCAAAATCCTGGCGCTGTCCGGCAAAATAGTCTTGCAGTTGTCGGGCCGCCTGTAACAGCAAGGGGTGCTGCAGATTCAGTTGCCAGCCAGCACTGCCCTTGAAATGCTTGTGGTGTTCAAAATACACACCACAAATACCGCTGTCGCTGGCTGCCAGCAACAAAGGGCCTTGCGGACTGTCCATATTCATATAGTGGATGGTTTTCATGATTATTCCTTTCTTGTTCCGTTTTATTCAAGATGTTGCCAGCGATTGCCACAACAATAATGCTGCATAGGCGCGCCAGGGTGCCCAGGCTTCGGCACGGCCAAGTAACTGCTTTTCTGTCAGCCGTATCTGTGGTGGCAGGCTGAGTTGTGCCGCTGCCTTTTGCAAACCCAGGTCGCCAGCGGGGAAAGCATCAGAAAATCGCAAGGCCCGCATGGCGATGTATTGCGCTGTCCATTCGCCAATGCCGCGCACGGTCTTCAATCTGGCAACCATCTCATCCGAACTCGCGGCCAGTTGTTTTTGCAAGCCGCCATCCAGCGTGAACTGGGCGATATGCTGCAGTGTCGCTGCGCGTGCACCGGGGATACCGATACCGGCCAGTTGATCAATCGACAGCGCAACGATGGTTTGCGGCGAGGGGAAATGATGGGTAATCGCCGCAAATGGCGTCGTCGTCGCTTGCCCGAAACGTGTCACCAGCCGCCCGGCTACCGTGGTTGCCCCGGCCACGCTGACTTGCTGGCCGAGTACGGCACGGATCGCCAGCTCAAAACTGTCAAAGGCACCTGGCACCCGCATGCCGGGCGTGCGCCGGATTTGCGCCGTCAGCATGGCATCCTGTTCCAGATGGCTTTGTATAATGGCCGGATTGGCTTCCAGGTCAAACTGCTGTCTGACACGCGCCATCAAAGGCATCAAGACCGGTGCCAGTGCCGGTGCCACCTGCAGGCTAAGTTGCTGTTTGTCGGGCAAATGGGCCACCTTCAGCCAGCCGGCAATGCCATCTATCTGCACGCTGCGAACGTAGGCCTTACCACCCTTTTCATCTATCACGGCTTCCAGCCCCGGCATGGCACGGCCAGCAAGGTAGTCAATCACTGCGTCCCAGGCATACGGCGGGCGATACGCCAGGCGCAGGCTGACACCTTCGCCACCAAGATCAGCGGCGCGTCGTATAGAACCGGGGGCCATCTGGTAACGTTCGGAAAACAGGGCATTGAATCGCCTGACACTGCCAAAACCAGCGGCAAAGGCAATCTCGGCCATGCCTAGCCGGGTTTCCTGCAACAGCTTTTTGGCAAACAGCAGGCGCTGGGTCTGTGCCAGTTCTACCGGCGTGACACCAAATTCATGCAACATCACGCGCCGCAATTGCCGTGAAGACAGACCTACCTGTTGTGAAAAACTTTCCAGGTCACTTTCATTCAAAGCCCCATCGGCAATTCTTTGCCACACGGCATGCGCCAGATTTTGTTGCAGGGCATACGGTGCCAGTTCAGGCCGGCAACGCAGGCAGGGACGAAAACCCGCCGCCTCTGCCGCTGCTGCACTACTAAAAAATTCGCACGAAGATTCACGCGGGGTTTTGACACCGCAGACCGGACGACAATAAATGCCGGTGGTTTTTACGCCGGTAAAAAAGACGCCGTCAAAACGGCTATCCCTGGCAGCCAGGGCGCGGTAATAGCATTGCTGCTGGGTCGGGCTTTCGCCGGCAATGGGAAACAGGACGGAGGCGGTTTTTTTCACCGCTTTTTCCGCCGCGCTTTCCACTATGCCTTCAAACGTATTCCTGACTGGTTTCATCGCTGCCACTTGATCCTCGCCTTTGCAATTAAAGTGCTTTCTGTTCCTGATGAACTGTCACAGTCCACATTTGCATTTATACGCGACTGCAGCGCACTGTTCTAGCCGCTTTCGGACAAACAAATCCAAGCATACACCGGTTGTCGGAATGACAGTACCGTCATGGTCTTTGTGGCAGTCCACATGATGTTCAGGTTTCGACTACACTGGAAAGTATTTCCTTATTTGCAAACCATCTATCCCATGACGACTCAACGCGCCCCCGATCTGAAGACCGTGCTGATTGCCAGCGGTTTCGTATTAACGCTGGCCATGGGTGTACGGCATGGCTTTGGCCTGTGGATGCAACCGATATCACAGGCGCATGGCTGGACCCGGGAAACCTATTCCATGGCGATGGCCATGCAGAACCTGATGTGGGGTGTATTTGGCCCGTTTGCGGGTATGGCGATAGACCGCTTCGGCACCATGAAGATGGTGATACTCGGTGCCTTCCTGTATGCGGGGGGCTTGTTGTGGATGGCCATGATAGATCAGCCTACCGTATTTATTCTGGGTACCGGTGTGCTGATCGGTGGGGCGCTGGCCTGTACTTCGTTTGGTGCCGTCAGCGGCATCATCGGTCGCACTGCACCGCTGGAACGGCGTTCATGGGCATTCGGTATTTCTTCTGCGGCCAGTTCTTTCGGTCAATTTGTCATGATGCCGGTCGAACAGCAAATGATAGGACATACCGGCTGGCAAAATGCATTTTACATGCTGGCGGCACTGGTCATCATTGTCATGCTGCCTATGGCCTGGAAATTACGTGAACCTGCGCTTGAACAAACCAGCGGGCCGCAACAAAGCATACGCCATGCAATACGCGAGGCCTTTGCCTACAAGCCTTTCCTTTTGCTACTGGCGGGGTATTTCGTTTGCGGCTTCCAGGTCGTGTTCATCGGCGTGCACATGCCAGCCTACCTGAAGGACAAGGGCATACTCGACCCGGATGTCGCGGTGTTTGCGCTGGCCCTGATCGGTTTGTTCAATATCTTTGGTTCTTACTACGCTGGCAAGCTGGGTGGCATGTATTCCAAACCTTACCTGCTGTCGGCGATTTACCTGTCGCGCACACTAGTCATCGGCCTGTTCCTGCTGGCGCCTTTGTCGTCTTATTCCGTTTACACTTTTTCTGCGGCGCTGGGCTTGCTGTGGCTGTCTACCGTGCCGTTGACGAATGGCATCATCGCTGGCATCTTCGGGGTTAAATACTTGTCGATGCTGTCAGGCTTCGTGTTCTTCTCGCACCAGGTAGGCAGCTTCATGGGCGTCTGGCTGGGCGGCTATATTTATACCAAAACCGGGAATTACGATATGGTCTGGGGCATCGTGCTGGCGCTGGGTATTTTTGCCGCCCTGGTGAATTTCCCTATCAGCGAACAACCTATCGCCCGTGAACAGGCGGCAGTTGCATGATGAAAACCTTAGTCTTGCCCAGATCATGATACCTCGCAAAAAAATCCCGCAACTGCTGTGGCTGGCCTTGATGGCCATCGTACTGGCATTGACTTTCATGGCTTATCTGCGGCCAGCCTTCATCCTGGAACTGGCCAATCGCTTCGTTCTTTGCTAAAACCGCCCTTCTCTTCCTGATATCTGTGCTGGCCAGGCACCTGGCGGCGCAGTGCCCAATACCTGCAATGCTGATGCACACAGCATGACGCGAAATTATTTTCCGGCGTGATGGTCTGATACACTGCTTTCCTCTGCCATTACCCCGCTCATCCACTTCATATCCACTTCTTACCGGAAACCTTATGAACAAACACCTCATGCTCGTTCTGCTGAGTTCTGCACTGGCAATTCAATCCAGTCCGGCACACTCTGCGCCAGCGGATACGCTGGCTAACACCAAGGCAACTGCCAAGGCCACCGCGACCAGCAAAAAAACGCTCAGCCCGCTGGCGAATAATCCTTTCGCCACGGCCAGCAGCCTGATGTATGAGTACCCGCCTTTCGACAAAATCCGTAATGAACATTATGCCCCGGCCTTTGCCGAAGGCATGCGCCAGCAAAATGCCGAAATCGCCCGCATTGCCAATAACCGTGCTGCGCCGACTTTCGACAATACCGTGGTGGCGATGGAACGCGCCGGGCAAATGCTGAACCGCGTGTCGACCGTGTTCACCAACCAGACATCCACCAATACCAACCCGGAACTGGAAACCCTGTCACGCGAACTGGCCCCCAAACTGGCAGCCCATCAAGACCAGATTTTCCTGAACGCCAGCTTATTCCAGCGCATCGGCAAATTATATGCGGCACGCAGCAGCCTGAATCTGGATGCAGAATCCTTCCGCCTGCTGGAACGGTATTACACCGACTTTGTGCGCGCTGGTGCCAAGCTGGCAGAAGCGGATAAAACCAGATTGAAATCCATGAATGCGCAACTGGCGACCCTGGCCACGCAATTCAGCCAGAACGCACTGAAGGAAAGCAATGCCGGTGCCATCATTGTCGATAACAAGACTGACCTGCAAGGTCTGTCAGAGGGTGAATTGTCGAGTGCTGCCGAAGCCGCCAAGGCACGCGGCCTGAACGGTAAATATGTGATACCGCTGATGAATACCACTGGCCAGCCGTTTGAAGCCGTGCTGGCTAACCGCGCATTGCGCCAGCGTTTGCATGAAGCGTCGGTAGCACGCGGCAACCATGGCGGTGAATTTGATAATCGCGCTGTCGTCATCAAGATAGCCCGCCTGCGCGCAGAACGGGCAAGCCTGCTGGGTTACGCTAACCATGCTGCGTATGGCCTGGAAGATGAAACCGCAAAAACCACCACCGCCGTCAACAAGATGCTGGCTGACCTGGCCCCGGCAGCAGTCAATAACGCCAGGCTGGAAGCAGCAGAGCTGCAAAAGCTGATCGATGCACAGCAAGGTGGTTTCAAGCTGGAAGCATGGGACTGGGCCTACTACACCGAACAATTGCGCAAGGCAAAATACAGTTTTGACGACAGCCAGTTGCGCCCGTATTTTGAGCTGAACAATGTACTGGAAAACGGCGTGTTTTACGCTGCATCAAAACTGTATGGCATCAGCTTCAAGGAACGCAAGGACTTGCCGGTGTATCACCCCAGTATCAAAGTATATGAAGTGCTGGATGCCGACGGCAGCAGCCTGGCCCTTTTTATCGCTGACATGTACGCACGTGATACCAAGCGCGGTGGCGCATGGATGAATGCGTATACCGAACAATCCGGTCTGTTCGGCACCCACCCGGTAATTGCCAACCATCTCAATATTCCACAACCACCGGCGGGGCAGCCTACCTTGCTGACCTTTGATGAGGTGCGCACCGCATTCCATGAATTTGGCCATGCGCTGCACGGCATGTTTTCCAAAGTGAGATACCCGCGTTTTTCTGGTACCAATGTCCCGCGTGATTTTGTCGAGTATCCATCCCAGGTCAACGAAATGTGGGCTACCTGGCCGGAAGTGTTGAAGAACTATGCCAGGCACTACCAGAACGGCGAAGTCATCCCGCAATCGCTGGTCGACAAGATCAGTGCCGCCAATCAGTTCAACCAGGGCTTCACCACCACCGAATACATTGCCGCATCGCTGCTGGACCAGCGCTGGCACCAGTTGACACCGGCCCAGATACCGACCGACGCACTGGCCTTTGAAGCGCAGGCGCTGAAACAGGCAGGCGTGGACTTTGCGCCGGTCCCACCGCGTTATGGCACCACCTATTTCTCGCATATTTTTGGTGGCGGTTATTCAGCCGGCTACTATGCCTATTTGTGGAGCGAAGTACTGGATGCCGAATCGGTAGAATGGTTCAAGGAAAACGGTGGCCTCAGCCGCAAAAACGGCGATTGGTTCCGCCAGCAATTGCTGTCTAAGGGTGGCAGCATCGACCCCTTGGTATCCTTCCGCCAGTTCCGTGGACGTGATCCCAAGATCGATCCCTTGCTGATACGTCGTGGTTTGCAAGCAGGACAGAAATAGACCCTGGCAACTCAATGCGCTGAATAAAAATTCGGACATAAAACAGGAAGGGGACACATGATAGTGTCCCCTTCCTGTTTTTATATTCCGGTTTCGCGTTCAGGTGGTCCGGCGTCTGAACTCACCGGCCCCGATGCTTATTCAAGCTTCCAGACGAAATCGACCTTGGCCCACAATTGATCGGGTTTGCCATCTTTGGTACCTGGTTTGAATTTGCATTGGCTCAATGCGCCCAGTGCGGCTTTGTCCAGGCTTTTGGAACCGCTGGATTTGTCGACTTTTGACTCAACGACTTTACCGTCAGTACTGATCAGAAAACCCATGGTGACAGTGCCGGTCTCTTCATTCATCAGGGCTGCTTTTGGATATTTTGGTGGTTCACAGGATTTGCCATCCATGACCGGTGAAGTTTCGGCCGCCAGTACGGATGCGCTCATTGCCAACAGCAGGGATGAAACAAGGATGGATATTTGCGGTTTCATAAAAATATTTTTATTCACTTTTGTTCAGTATAAAAAATTTCTGGCAGATTGCAAGTCAAGGATTGTTAACTGTCATTCTTAGAGCCTGAAACCTGATGCGGGCAACCGGCTGCAACGGCAGCCGGCCAGGAAGCGTTACAGAACGATCAGAACTCTTCCCATTCATCGCTTCTGTTTGCCGATGCAGCTTTTTTAACTTGTGCCTTGGCTGCAGGTAAAGATTTTACCTGACTGTTTCTTACCTTGGGTTTGATAGCGACCACAGGCTCAACACGGCGCACGGGTGCTGGCGCAGGTGTAGGTGGCGCAGACAGTTGCTGCGCGCGTTCGCCAGCCTGCAATTTAAAGATGCTAACAACCTTCGCCAGTTCAGAAGCCTGATCCTGCAAGCTTTGGGCGGCAGCGGCAGCCTGCTCTACCAGGGCAGCATTTTGTTGAGTGACGCCATCCATTTCAATAATGGCGTGGTTCACATGCTCAATACCGACACTTTGTTCCTGGCTGGCAGCACTGATTTCGGCAATGATATCGGTCACATGTTTCACGCTGGAGACAACCTGGTCTATCGTCACGCCAGCCTGTCCAACCAGCTTGGTACCGATTTCCACTTTTTCTACCGAGGTGCCGATCAGGGTCTTGATCTCTTTGGCGGCAGCAGCACTGCGTTGTGCCAGGTTACGCACTTCAGCGGCAACCACGGCAAAACCACGCCCCTGTTCACCGGCACGTGCCGCTTCCACCGCAGCATTCAGCGCCAGTATATTGGTCTGGAAGGCGATGCCATCAATCACGCTGATGATATCCACGATTTTCTTCGACGATTCGTTGATGGAACCCATGGTGTCCACCACCTGTGCCACCACGACACCACCCTGACGTGCGACTTCGGATGCAGATGCGGCCAGTTGATTGGCTTCACGTGCATTGTCGGCATTCTGTTTCACTGTCGTCGTCAATTCTTTCATGGACGACGTGGTTTTTTCCAGTGAACCGGCTTGTTGTTCAGTACGTGAAGACAAGTCCAGGTTACCGGTGGCGATTTCGCTGGATGCAGTAGCGATGGTGTCCGTACCGGTGCGTACTTGTGCAACGATATTCACCAGGCTGTCGCGCATGTTTTTCATTTCAAACAGCAGGCTGTCCTGATCACCGGATTTCAAGTCTATCTGTCCGCTGAGGTCGCCGGCAGCAATCTGGCCAGCAATGGTTGCCGCATAATCAGGCTCGCCACCCAGTTGTTTCAACAGGCTGCGGCTGATCGCCCAGGCAGCCAGGATACCGCCAGCCAGCGCCAAA
This sequence comes from Undibacterium sp. Ji50W, assembly GCF_049340445.1. NCBI lineage: Bacteria > Pseudomonadati > Pseudomonadota > Betaproteobacteria > Burkholderiales > Oxalobacteraceae > Undibacterium > Undibacterium sp. Ji50W. The sequence continues at coordinate 182,310 of NZ_JBMPOX010000005.1, forward strand.
GCACCCAGCACCAGCATCATGGTCGTAGCGGCCTTAAAAGCAGACTTGGCTTCTTCTGCCGTTTGGCCATTCAGCTTGTCTTCCAGCGTGACCAGTTCATCCAGTGTATCCAGCCATTTTTTCTGAACTGGACGGAGTTTCTTGATCAGTGTGATGGTCGCCACCTCTGCGTTGTTGGCCATCCCCAGTTCCTGGGCTTTGGCTGGCAGCGAGGCAGCAGCAGTTTCTGCTTCCTTGAGCTTGGTCAACAGGGTTTTCTTTTCTGGTGTGACATTGCTTTCTTCCAGCGCCATCTTGCTCAGCTTTTCATCGGCGGCGGCATATTTCTTGGTCTGGTCAGCAATCTTGTTCAGTTCCGGTTCCATATCTGCGGCATCGTTGAGCAGGGTCAGGTTACGCAGGGATACCATGCGGTCATACACGATCGCACGCATATCCAGCGCCAGACGGGTCTCGGCATTGCTGATATTCACGATCTTTTCAAGTCGGGCCTGTATTTGCGACATCCTCGAAATGCCGACCACAGTCACCGCAATTAATAATGCCAACACCAGAGCAAAGCCCAGCCCCAGACGTTTACTTACTGTCATTTTTGATAAATTCATTTGCTTGACTGGTTTTAAAAAGGTTGAAGAAAAGACGAATCCCGATAAAGCTTCATTACTCTCTATTCTCCACACAATATCTGTCTCTTTAATTTACCAGACCGAAAGAAAAATCACTTTGATTGGTTTATGCGTCAAAAAACCGATGGAATCCGGCCTTTTTGAAGTTATCAGCTTTTAAATTGTGGGAATTTAGTGATTAAGGTTAGAAATATACTCGAATTTTGCTCTCTGGCAAGGGGTTTTTACTCTCTTGGCTTGCGCAAAAATGCAAGATTTTCATAGTATGGAAAGAAAGTATTTCCATTTGTGCAGGCATATAAATTTGCCTATTTTTTATGCAGACTAACTTATTCTCGCCAAGCGGGTGTTCTGACTAAATTTTCTTCACACTTTAAACGCTTTCCCCATGGCAACAACGCTTTGTTGGCAAATCGACCTCAACGTGAACTATGCATGTCGGTGTTTTTTTCTGTAGATCAAAGGCCAGGCCCCGAAAAAAACTAGAATATCTGGTCGAAAAAAAACCCCGGCTTTTTCACCGGGGTTTTTATACGGCATATCAATAATTAATACTTGTATGCAGCAGTGACATAGAAGGTGCGACCGAGTGGATCGGTGTAGCGACCATCGTAACCAACCTGGTTACCACCACCAGTATTGCGGATGGTGAATGGCGGATCGACATTGAACAGGTTGCGGATACCACCTGTAATAGTCAGATTTTTGATTACTTTGGCTTGCAGTTGATAGTCAAAAGTCATGTAGTTGCTGACATCACGCACCATGTCCACATAACCACCGATACTGCCATCTGCATTCACGCCACGTACATAGCCGTCATCAGCAGATGCCACTTTGTCGTGGTAACCGGAACGGTAGTTCATGGTCACGCTGTGGGTGTACTGATCAGACACTTTCAGGGAAGTCACGAGTCTGGAGATGATACGGAAGGTCACATCATCATAGGAATCGAAACGACCTATGCTGCTTTCCTTGGCGGCACCAGGTACATCTTTTTCTGCTGTCAACATGTAAGTACCAGACCAGTTCATGGACAGCTTGCCGATAGGCAGGGCGGTCTTGAAGGTGGCATCCCAGTCCAGGCCGGAGTAGCGTGAGCTGGCCAGATTCACAGGGCTGCGATTTGCCACCAGAACTTTGGATTTCTGGATAGGATCGTAGTACAGGGAAATGTACTGATCAGCCAGTGTTGGTGTAGTGAAAATCAAATCCTGAGACAATTTCTGGATCTGGTTTTTCAATTTCACGTCCCACCAGTCCAGGCCCAAAGACAGGCTGCTGGTTGGTTCAAAGCGGAATCCCAAAGCTGCCTGTTTGGATTCTTCGGCTTTCAGTGCATCTGCACCTGTGCTTGGATTACCCTTTTTCAGCAGACCATATTCAGCTGTACCACGGCAATAGGCAAAACGTGGGTCCGATGCCTTGGTGATAGGGCAAGGGAAGGCGTTCGATGAACCGTCATTTTTCAATGGGTCGGAAACGTCGTTCAATGTTGGTGCCTTGAAGCCAGTGCCATAAGAACCGCGCAACATCAGGCTTTGCATAGGTTGGTAACGGGCCGACAGTTTATACGTGGCTTTGGAAACAGAAATACCCTGCGTGCCCGGCTGCGATGCATTGCCGTTGACGTCATAGCTGATATTGTCTTTCTTCACAGCGTCATAGCTGTCATAACGCAAGGCTGCTGTCACATCCAGGTTCTTGATGACAGGCATCAGCAATTCGCCAAAGGTACCCCAGCTCTTACGTGAGGCGACCAGACCTTGAGAACCTGTGCTACCACCGATAATGACATCCGTCCAGGCCGGATGTTGCGGGCCAGGGCCTTGTGAGAGTTCGCTAGGCGCGTCATTGTAAGACTGCTTGGTCATATCTGCACCCAGACCCAGCTGTGCCTTGCCGCCACTCATATCGAACAGCTCTTTGGAAGCATGTGCGCTCACTACATCAATCTTGGATTTGGTGACGCTGAGGTTTTCCTGCAATACTGCCGGAGCAAGAATGGAAGCCGCATTCGCATTGATGATATACGGATTGTAAGCGCCGGATTTGACCAGGGCATCAAACCGGTTGGCACTCATGTAACCGGAAACAGCATCATCCCTTTCCGTATTTTCGGAATGGGTATAGTTAGCGCTGTAATCCCAGCCTTCAAGATTGCTTTCCAGGCCCAGGACCAGGTGACGGGCTTCCGTTTTGTACTTATCTGCACGACCACCTGCATCACGGGCACGGAAATAGAAGAAGGCATCGGTCACATTGTTAGGGTTGATGCCCTGTCCTGCCAGCAGTGGCACAACAGATTTGTTGTAAGCACCGATATAATTCGGATTAATGACTTTCACACCGGTCACAGGATCAGTGCTGAAGGTGGTCAAAGGTTGAGCAGGCGCTGCATAACGAGCGGTGTTGGATAAATCTGACATCACCAGTTCACCGAACAATGTCGTGTCCTTGCCCACTTTCAGGTTACCGGACGCAAAGAAACTGTCACGCTTCAGCTCTGGCATCAATTGAACCGTTGCCGCATAGTCATAGCGGCACACACCGCCGCGGGCAAATGTATTTGGACCATTGCATTTGCTGGTATTTACCAGGTCAGGCGAGAAGGTGGCGTTGTTACCCAGGGAATCATAGATATCCGCATTGGCCGGGATGGAATTGATACTGGTCTGCCAGGTGGCATACATCTTGCCGTCCTTGACGAACTTCTGAACACCGGAGCTACCAAAACTGCGTTGCGATGCTTCCAGCGCTTTTTGTTCATCATGGCTATACGCAAGCAGGACGTTATAGCCATCCTTGACTGGATCACCGAAACCTTTGGAAATCGAGAAATTGCTACTGCGACCACCGCTTTGTTGCGGGCTGGTCAGGGTTGCTTCCAGGTTCAGGTCAGTCTGATTTTTTTTCAGGATGAAGTTGACCACACCGGCAATCGCATCAGAGCCGTACAGGGTGGATGCACCATCCGTCAGTATCTCTACGCGCTCTACTGCGGACAGGGGGATGCTGCCCAGGTTCACTGCGCTACCGGTGCCATACGGCGCCATGCGGCGGCCATTCAACAGCACCAGGGTGTAATCCGTACCAATCGCGTGGATGGAGGCCGACTGGCGACCTAAGCCACCACCGTTGACAGAAGCTGAAGCGGTAATGAAACCTTGCATGGCTGGCAAGGCGGCAACCAGATCTGCCACATTATTCAAACCACTTTGTTCTATGTCTTTGCGTGTCAGTGTTTGTACTGGCAACGCACCTTCCTGCGCAATCCGTTTAATCGATGAACCGGTGATCTCTACCTTTTGTCCTACATCTTGCGACATTGCCGGTTGTGCCAGCAAGCCTGCACCGACCGCGAAACTGCCTATAAACATCAGGCGCACTGATCGGGCCAATATTTTTTCTACCATGACTAATCCCCCAAAAATATATCTAATAAGTCAGGCTACGCATGCCAGGCCCCACCTTGTAAGTGAGACCCCTATTTGCACGGCGTAACCACATTTCTATCTTTGATGTTTTTTGACTGGCAGCATTGTAAAAACCTTGTGTTAAACATGGGTATGTAAAACATTTGTTTTTTTATTTTTGCTTATGTAAATTTTTTCATCAAAAAACATCTTTTTTCATGGAACCATTTGGGATGTTTGTTGTCAAGGCTGACATTCTTCCGGGCAAGCATCGATTGTGTCCATTTGCAATGGAATGGACGCATGAATTTTCTTTGATCAAAAGCTGGAATTTTCGCAATGAAATCTGTGGCGATTTAGCCTCGTTTGCGCATTTATCTATTTAATTTAGCGCATTTCATTTGTGACAGAATTTTTACATAACCAAAATGCGATCTTCTTGATAAAAAATGTTATTAAAAAGTGCGTTTTCGAAAAGAAAGAAAATAGTTCCCGCTGCGCTTATCCACATTCATTTTCAAATCGTCCGGCAGCAAGCTGACTGTACAAGAATGTGCTGAATCAATTGCTGTAGAGCACACTAGAGCAGAGATTCTGAAACAATTTTTTGTCGCAAATGCACAACAAAATCACGTCTGAAAATGGCTGCTTTCCGGGGCATGCTGATCTTATTTTTCACCGAAAAATGTAAAATCCCCTGTCAGTTTTTACTGACAGGGGATTTCTTTTTTTACAGCGTGCTCAGACTAGGCTCAGAACTTGTGATTGTACTGAACCGACAGGCGGACAGAGCGTGGCGCTGTGTACGACAGTTCCTGACCTGCCGTTGGGCTAACCGCATCGCCTGCCAACCTGACGTTATAACCTTCATCGATAGACTGTACGGTCTGTTTATTAAAGACGTTCAGGATATCTATTTTCAGCAACAAGCCTTTGACCAGGCTTGGCTTATACATGAAGTTCAAATCCAGACGTGTATCCCGTGGCAAGCGGCCTGCTGCGCCACGACCATTTGGTACACCAGAGCTGGCTGGGCACAGATAGAAGATGGAGCCATATTGCGAGAGGCCCAGACCTTCCTGATCCATCGCTGACGGGATGTTGCACGTGAGGGATTTTGGACGACCAGATGCCACCAGTAAATTACCCCCAATCGCAAACTCAGGATTAATTTCATACAAACCATATGCCTTGAATTGGTGTGTACGATCATTTGGCAATAATCCGCTGCCGTTGATCATGGTTTCCGGGAAATCCCACAGAGAGCTGTTACCAACGTCAGACTGTGCATTGTCCGACTTGGTCAGGCCTTCCTGATTACCCTCGCTACGAGACCAGGTATAGTTAAATTTGCCGTACCAGCTATTGCGCATTGGATGTTCGAGCATGAATTCCAAAGCTGTGTATTCACGTTTCGGACCTTCTGGGAAACCCATCTCTGCCGCTGTCACGGATATTGTACGTTGCTGACCATTACCCAATGGGAAAACGAAAGTCGCATCCTGACCTGGATTGAACAACGCACCATTCCAGCCCAAACCTGCAGCGTTGTAAGTAGCCAGGTCGGCTGCATTCAGTTTCTTAAGAATGGCACGGGTATCAGAATAATCGTCGATGGTATTTTTCAATTTACGATAAGTAAATTTGACACCGCCGTTGAATTCCGCTGACAGTGCTTTTTCGAAACCAATATTAATTTCGTCCTGATAGTGAGCCTTCAGGTTGGTAGCTGCCAGTTCATTCGCAACTTTCGGTTGACCAAATTCAGAGTTAGCTGACAATACACCACTGATCTTGTTCAGGCCAAGAGGGGCACCCGTCTTCGAATCAACCCCTGTATAAGTGTAGAATTGATCCGTGTTCAGAGACGCACCGGCAAAACGCACCGCTAGGTTGGTTGGCAATGGTAAATGATAGCGGCCTGCGGTACCAAAGACCTTCAGAGAGCCATCACCGCTCACGTCCCAGACGGCAGCCAGGCGGGGGGCAATCTGATTTTTCTGCTCAACGAAAGTGGTTCCCACCTCATTTTGGTTGGAAAAGCTTTCGCTACGCAGACCAACAGTCAGCAGCACATCTTTGGTGACTTGATAGCGATCTTCGATATACAGCGCAGATTGTTTTACTGAAGGAGTAGAACCCGTAGCCTGCAGATTCAAGTCAACATAATAACCTTGTGTGCCATAGCCACCGCCTGCTGCCGGAGAAATATTGTGTCCGGAAAGAACTGCATTCGGATTCGTGGCACGTAGATAAGTCCAGGTACCACCACCAGCAGCCTGACTACCGGCAACCGAATTGATCTTGTTGTAATCCAGACCAGCACGAACGGTATGCTCTTTGGTGGCCTTGTATTCCAGATCGAAACGATAGCCCTTATTCTGGTCATTGGCACCTTCGCGTAACAGGCTACCCGCAAAAGTTTGTGGATCAGTCACATTGTAGTTGACGCCCGGGACGCGGTTGGCGTCTGCTGCGGTAAAGGGTTTTACACCAGGAATGTAACCAAATGGTGTCTGAACGTGGTCAACTTTGGATTGACCAACCAGGGCCAGTACAGTTAAATCGTCAGTCAGGTAGCCGGTATATTTGAGAATATCAATATTTGCGCCCTGTGGAGCTTGCAATGCAGCACCATTGGCATTGAGCCCCAGCAGACCGGATGCATAGTTTTTAAACGTGGCACCACCATACTGGGTATAGCTACGTTGATTTGTCGCATAATCAAAGCCAAAATACTTGTCTTCTACTCGGGACTCATCACCAATGCGGGTGTATTCCAAATGGTGATCGTTTGTAATGTTCCAGTCGATTTTAGCAAGGTATCGTGGCACTTCAGAGGTTTGCTCAAGCCAACCCAATTTGTTATTGGTCGTGTTAGAAGACGCCAGGCGCGCTGTCTGGGTATTTTTTTGTGTTGTTTCGGCCGCTATGTAGATAAACAACTTGTCTTTGATGATAGGGCCGCCCAAAGAAAAGTTGTAAACCTTCTCGTCTACAATATCGCCCGCTTTGTAGTTGTACATTTTGCCGTCGGTTGCTGCGTTACGTGCGGCACCAGTGTTGGGAAACAGAATGTCTTTTGGGGTTGAACGCAAACTATTTGGTGCATACGTAAAGCCTGCGCCAATTTCCCAGTTATTGGTACCGCTCTTGGTCGTAATATTGACGACACCGCCAGTAGAGCGTCCGAATTCAGCACCATAACCACCAGTTATCACCTGGGCTTCCGCAATTGATCCGAATGGCAGGGAAGAATAACCCACCTGATACAAGGCGCTGGTCACTGGAAAGCCGTTGATATACGCCGCATTTTCAGCCGCGCTGGAGCCACCGAAAGAAGCCGCATTATTACCGAAACGGGATTCTGCGCGTGTCGTACCGCCCGCCAGTTGGACGATGTTGGCAACTGCCGGTGCAATCGGGATCACAGAAAGTTCTTTGGCTGTGAAGGAAGACCCGGAATTGGAACTCTTGATATCAATCGCCTTGGCGCGTTGTGTAATTTGCACCACTTGCATACCGAAGGTCGCTTCGCTGTCCTGGCCAATGCGGACTTCAAGATCCTGCGTTGCGACCACGGACGTACCTTCTAACAGCGACACCTTATAATTTCCAATTGGTACTGAGGGAACACGGAAAGCACCAGAGGAATCTGGTGTGATGGTGCGCTTGACACCATTATCCACACCAACGATGGAAATGCTGGTGTTCGGCTTGCCAGCAACCTTACCTGAGATCGTACCAGTTGTATTTGATTGCGCCATGGCAACCTGATTGATACCAACTGTCATCACACTAGCGCCAAACGCCAACATCAGCGCACGGGCAACCAGCGTCTTTTTAAATACCAGACTATTCTTGGACATGTGTTTTTTTCCCTAAGTATTTTATGTCGACGAAACGCGGTACGAAATGTCCTTCAACTCACCAATTTCGCACTACTCCTTGACTACTCCCTTTACTCCCCTTTTACTGCTGCCATTATTCGCTTCACTTCTTTTGCTTTTGATTGCTCAGGCGGCGATTTCTTGCTCTGTCCAGCACGCAGAAATGCATGTTTAATGCCAATAATGGTCGAAACGTCATATAAATATTTTCCAAAGAAAAATTGCACGATAACTATCAACTGAGTGGAAATTACAGCCATCATTCCACTCAAATCTTGAAGTTACATGTGTAAAATTTTCTGTCAAAAAGTACTCATATTGCATGGAACCATTGCACAAACTTAGTGTCAAGGCTGTTTTTTCGGGCTGCAAAGCCGGTTTGGGGGGTGGGACTAGTCGATATAAAAATACGAAACAAAGTAATATTTTTTTATTTATTCTTGTCAATATTTTCTAATCTTATAACTGACTGCCAATTTGTTCGATTAAATTTACCCGCGGGGACTCAGAACAAAATTTTATTGCCAACAGGGGCCTATTAAATGGACAAAAATTCGCGGATTTCTTTTTGTCTTTTTCGACACAAGTTGAAGCTCCAAGTATTGGCATTGTAATTTACACAATCTTTACAAAGCTCTTCAGATGTAAAATTGTGCAAAATTTATGAAAATGGTGGCAGGCGAAATTGTTAATATATTTTCTTTCATATACTTTTCTGTATCTTTAATGAGACAAAACTCATGGGTGCGTGTACCAAGCCGACATAATTCATCTTTTTACATTGCAGAATAAAGCCTGACGGTTTTTGACCAGCTGAAATAAAAAAAACCGCAAGCAAGCTTGCGGTTTTTTATGTCAATGACACCGATACTTTATTTCAGCCCACCCCACGCTGCCCGGTAATGCGACAGCAGGGGCCGCGCTTTTATACGTATCCGCCGTCTACATTCTTATCAGAATGTGTAACGTGCGCCAACATTGAAGTAACGGCCAACTGCGCCGGACTGATGCAGGGATGGGTTGTAGTTGATGCGACCATAAGTCTGGACATCAAGTGGTGCCATCTTGTCGAACAGATTGGTGATGGATGCCGTGAATTCCAGGTTTTTCGACATTTTCCATTTACCAAATACATCCATGGTCGTGAATGAAGCAACACGGCAACCGAGGTAAGGCTTGCCATTTGCATCTACGTCCAGGCAGTCGCCACCGATTTCATTGGTGTCGCTGATGCTGGAAACATAGTTGACGTTACCAGACAATGTCCATGGACCACCTTCCCAACCCAGCGTGAAGCTGGTTTTAGTGCGTGGTGTACCACCGTCACCTGACAGATTCACGTCACCGTGAGTACCAGCAAATTCATGCACGGTACCGTCGGCATCAGTTCTTCTGAATTCATTCATGTAGGTCACCACCACGCCAGCATTCAACTTGCCATTGCTGCCCAGGTCAAACTTGGCGCGCATGTCCAGATCCAGGCCGGAAGTCTGTGTCTTGCCTGCATTCAGGTAAGGCGCTTTGACCATCAGGATAGGACCAACCAGATTAGGGAAGTTGGTAGTTGCTTCACCACGAACGATTTGAGCGTCCGGGTAACCAGCTGGATTGGCAACAATCGCGCCTGGGTCAGAACCACTGATTTCGCCGTCACGAACAATTTTCCACCAGTCCAGAGAAATGCTGAAGTTCTTGATCGGTTCTACAACCAGACCAAGGCTATAGCTCTTGGAAGTTTCAGGCTTGATGTTTTTATTGCCAACGGTAATTGCGCCCACATTTTGTGAAGAGCAGTCAGCCGCCAGTTTGGTCACTGCGCAGCGGATAGGGTCGCTAGGAATGTTGGTAAATGCTGCTACAGCACTATCGCCATTCTCTGCCGCGCTAGGAGCACGGAAACCTTCAGCATACGTACCGCGGAAAGCGATGGTATTGGTCGGGGTGAATTTGAAGCCGGCTTTTGGTGTCGTGGAACGACCATAGTCAGAGTATTTGTCTGAACGGGCAGCCAACTGGAATTCCAGCGATTTCAGGACAGGGATAGCCAACTCTGTGTAGAGTGCGGCGACGTTGCGTGAACCTTTGGCAGCAGAGTAACCCAGACCAGCGATATCATTGGTGTTGGTGAATGGTGTTGCTTCGCTGTTGGTTTCTTCTTTGCGATATTCTGCGCCAACCGCGATGGCCATGGCACCGCCCGACAATTGCATCAGTTCACGAGTGGCTTTGAAATCCACGGATGTGCTCTTGGTCACACCGGAATTGACCAGTGTTGGTGAAACCAGTGCCAGCACGTCAGGTGTATTGACACGACCCTGACCAATGCGGAAACTACCATTTGCAATCGCTGCTTTCAGCGCAGACTGGCGATAGTAGCCGTTTTGTGTCTTGTCTGTTTTACTTTCGGCATACAGGAAGCCGGTATCGTAATCCCATTCAGCGAAATTACCTTTTACGCCTGCCAGGAAACGGGTAACCGTGGTTTCCAGATCGGCGGTACGTGGGCGAGTAGCATCAATCCAGCGTGGACGGGCGCGTGCATCAGTAAATGGATTGTCTGGATGGCCGATAGGCAGCAGCAACTGGTCAGGACCAGTGCCGGTATTGTTGACGCGTGCATTCACCAGATCGAAACCAGCGCCAGTCAGGCCGGAAGGCGTAGTCTGGGTTTTTGCCTTGTTGTTGAACAAACCGAGTTCTGTATAGGCAGTCGTCGTGTCATTGATAGCGAAAGTGCCGCGTGCATACAGGTTCAGATTCTGTGTTTCTGGCTGAATGGTTTGATATTGCACTGGATCGTACATACAACCCGCGCCGGCGTTATCCAGCGATGTACCGCCTACTGGGTCCAGATTTTTTGGATCGCAAGTACCTGCCAATTGCTGTATGCCGCGACCAGGAATGGTAGCGCCAGTGGCACTCACAGGGCGTACTGAACCCAGCATATTGCTGCCGCCAGCATTACCGGAAGTGATGAAACCGGCGCGTTGATCGCGCCCGCCCCATGGACGGGCATCGGCCTGGCCGATGTAATCGTCACGGTCTTTTTGCCAGATTTTTTCTTGTTTCTTGGCATCAATGGTCATAAACACATTGTATTTTTCGGTTTGCAGATTACCAAAACCTATCGATGCCGAAGCGCTGGAGACGCGGCCATCGCCACGGGAAGATTGACCAATACTGGCAGCAACCGATTGACCAACATAATTTTGGCGCAATATGATGTTGACCACGCCGGCAATCGCGTCGGAGCCATAAATCGCCGAAGCGCCATCTTTCAGAATCTCGATACGTTCAACCGCATCCAGAGGAATGGAATTCAGATCAACGAAGCTGCGTTGACCGTCATCACCGAAACCATAAGGTGCCGTGCGACGACCATTGATCAACACCAGAGTCGAACTGACGCTCAAACCACGCAGGGAAACACCGGAAGCACTACCGGCGAAACCATTGGTGAAAGAGCCACTGATACTGCCGTTGTTATCCGCAGAGATACTGCGTACCACGTCAGCGATGGAAGTCTTGCCTGTTTGCTCGATGTCTTTGCGGCTCAGTATCTGAGTCGTTGCAACACCTTCTGTTTCAGTACGCTTGATACTGGAACCGGTAATTTCTACCTTTTGGACACCGTCTTGTGCGAAAGCTGTTGGTGCCAAAACACCCATGCTCAGCACCAGACCGCTAGAACAGATCAGCCGTACTGATCTTGAAATGGTTTTTTCTTTAATCACTTTTTGCTCCGTTGTTTGTACATTACTAACAATTCTGTGACAACCAGATAAATTTTGCGGATAAGCAAAATTACCAAATTAAAATGGAAAAATCTTTCCATTCTTGAGGAATTTTTGAATAAAATTCTTTCAAAAATTTAGCTCTAGAATGAAACCATTTTGGAGAATCTGCTGTCAATCTTGAAATAGTACAAACGACGAAAAAACAACACTTGATTAATTTTGCCCACTTTCTTGAAACATGGCGCTTACATAAGTCTACAGAATAGGACGAAAGTTCCGGAAAAACGAAAATAATTTTAACTGTTTTGTAACATAGTTTTTCTACTACTACTCCTCTCGAAAATTACTTTTCTTGCAATTTGGTAGTACCACGAAGATGTAAGATGAAAACGACAATTAGTGTTTTTTTACTTCTAAAAATTTGCCCTAAATTTGTGCACTTAACATATTAAGCACTCAAAGATACAATGCAAAAAAATAAAAAATCACCGACTAAAAGAATGAGGGAGAAAACCGAAAGCAGAAAAGCAAAAACCCCGGCGCACCGGGGTTTTTGTTAAGGCACCAGAAAACTGGCGAGAGAATTACTTGGCTGAAGCTTCTGCCGAGGCTGCCGCTGGTGCAGCCTTGACTTCTGGTTCCTTGAACTTGGCACCACCTGCATTGGCCATGTGAACCACGGCACGGGCGACTTCTACATCATCCAGATCTGGATTGCCGCCTTTGGCTGGCATGGCACGAATACCGGAGATGGCATTGGCCACTAATTTGTCGTAACCCTGGGCAATACGTGGACCCCATGCACCTGCATCACCAAATTTTGGTGAACCGGCAGCACCAGCATCATGACAAGCCGCGCAGATGGTCTTGTAGACGGTTTCGCCTGCCTGTAAAGTTTTAGGACCACTTGCATCTTTAAAAGTAAAACCCTGGTCAGCAACCGGGCTGATACGTGCCGCGGTCGCTTCTGGTGTCAGTGCAGAAGAGCCAGCGCCGACTTTCTTGTCATTCGATACATACTGTACCAGCAAGACAATGGCGATAATGGGGACCAGGAATCCGGCGAGAATAGCAACGATGAGTTGCTTAGGGGTCTTGATCGCTGATTCGTGTTCGTCGTGCGCGTCGCTCATGGTTTCCTCGTTGCAAATAAATTAGGTGCTGAAAATAAATCGGGAATGCAGGCACGCCGCTTGCGCGAGCAATTGCCAAAGCTTGGGATTATAGTGTGAAAGTGCCCTGTTTGGAATGAAAAGCAGGAGCACTTAAGCAAGAATACAAAAATTCCAAGTCGTTTAACGACAAATTCCTTGGTGTGAGACAGGAGGAAATGGCCAATTTAGGTTAGAATGTTGCCCTTGCATTACCAGAACTCATTGTCATTGTCGTTGCTAATTTTAGTGAGTTCAAAACAGCATACCCAAGCGCCAGTAGCTCAGTTGGATAGAGTACAGCCCTCCGAAGGCTGGGGTCGCACGTTCGATTCGTGTCTGGCGCACCAAATTCCTTCCTGTCACTGACTTCCCTGTTTATACCAGCCGGAGGTTCAGTGCTAATTGCTCAGTGTCAGTAGCTATCTACGACCGACCCCAGCCACCACCATTTTCTATGTCCTTGTAGAAATTACGCCATCTGCTATATGCTAGCCAAGCTTAATTGCCTTGCAAGTATTTCATTTTTTGAACCCGCCCCTATCTGTTCTGTCATACCGGTATCCCTATGGCATAACAGGTGCAGGTTTTTCCCATTCACATGACATATGAAGGTCGCTTATGAAATCAAGCCGTCTCCAGCTCACTACGCTTAGTCTGCCCATTGCCCTGGCCTGTGCCACCATGTCGCCCGCCACGATGGCGGCGGACCAGGCAGCGCCGCTTGCCAAAGCTGCCTTGCCGGCAGGCTTGAAACTGATACGCCAGGTGGAAGGCATAGATGAATACCAGCTTGCCAACGGCATGCGGGTATTGCTGGTACCGGATGCCAGTAAGCCGACCACCACCGTGAATATTACTTACCGCGTTGGTTCGCGTCATGAAAACTATGGCGAAACCGGCATGGCCCACTTGCTGGAACATCTGATGTTCAAGGGCAGCAAAGCCCATCCTCGCCTGTGGGAAGAACTGTCGCAGCGCGGTGTGCAGTTCAATGGCACAACCTGGCTGGACCGCACCAATTACTATGAAACCTTTGCCGCCAAGCCTGAAACCCTGGCCTGGGCGCTTTCCATGGAAGCAGACCGCATGGTGAATTCGCGAATTTCTGGTGAAGACCTGAAGACCGAATTTTCTGTCGTCCGCAATGAGATGGAAAAAAATGAAAATTCGCCCGTCGGTACCCTGATACAGCGCGTCATTTCCAGCGCCCACCAATGGCATAACTATGGCAAGGACACCATCGGTGCCCGCACCGACGTGGAAAACGTCAATATCCCGCACCTGCAGGCTTTCTGGCGCAAATATTACCAGCCGGACAATGCCACCCTTATCGTCGCCGGAGCCTTTGATGCAAAGCAGACGCTGCAACTGATCAGTACCCATTTCGGCAAAATCCCCAGACCGAAACGCCAGATAGAAACCACCTATACCCTGGACCCGGTGCAGGACGGCGAACGTGACGTGACCGTACGCCGCGTCGGCGATTCGCAGGCCGTGGTGGCGCTGTACCATACCGTGCCGGCAGCGCATCCCGATTATGCAGCGACAGAGGCACTGGCCCTGATACTGGGTGATACACCGAATGGCCGCCTGTACAAGGCCCTGGTGGAAACCAAGAAAACCACTGATGTATTCCCATGGGCAGCCAATCTGGAAGAACCTGGCTTCCTGCTGCTGGGCGCAACTATGCGTACCGAACAGAGTGTCCCGGAAGCGAAAAAGATTTTACTGGAAACCATAGAAAGTTTTGACAAAACCCCGGTCACCGAAGCCGAACTGGCGCGTGCCAAGTCCAAGCTGGATTCCGACATTGCCCAGGTCTTCAATGATCCGGAAAAACTTGGCGTGTCTTTGTCAGAAAGCATCGCCAGTGGTGACTGGCGCCTGTTCTTCCTGTTCCGTGACCGCGTCAAGGCATTGAAAGTCGATGAAGTACAAAGGGTGGCCACGACCTGGCTGAAATCCACCAATCGTACTTCCGGCAGCTTCATCCCTAGCGACAAACCTGAACGCGTACCGGCCCCGGCCAAAGTCGCAGTCGATGAACAGATCAAGGAATTCAAACCTGGCGTGGCCCTGGCGCAGGCAGAAAATTTTGCCACTACCCCAGACAATATAGACAAGCGCACCCAGACCGGTGCACTCAGCAATGGCTTCAAGTATGCGCTGCTGCCAAAAACCACGCGTGGCAATACCGTGGTGCTGTCCATGATGCTGAACTTGGGTGATGAAAACAGCCTGAAAGGCAAGGTCAGTGCCGGTGAACTGGCGGCCGCCATGCTGAACCGTGGTACTGAAAAACTCAGCCGCCAGCAATTCACCGAAGAACTCGACAAACTCAAGGCCAAGCTGCAAATCGGTGGTAGTGCGGCAACCGTCTACATCAATGCAGAAACCGTACGCGACAACCTGCCAAGGGTACTGGAACTGTTGCATGATGCCCTGCGCCAACCGGCCTTCAGCGAAACCGAATTTACCCAACT
Organism: Undibacterium sp. Ji50W; assembly: GCF_049340445.1. Classification (NCBI taxonomy): domain Bacteria; kingdom Pseudomonadati; phylum Pseudomonadota; class Betaproteobacteria; order Burkholderiales; family Oxalobacteraceae; genus Undibacterium; species Undibacterium sp. Ji50W. The sequence continues at coordinate 197,616 of NZ_JBMPOX010000005.1, forward strand.
GATCAATGCCCAACTGGCCCAATTGGAAGAATCGCGCAAAGACCCACAGGCCATTGCAGTGGATGCCGCCAGAAAAGCATTGAACAACTGGCCGGCAGATGACCCGCGTTACCAGCGCTCCATCGATGAACAGATTGCCGCCCTGAAAACCGCCAAACTTGCCGATGCCAAGGCATTCTGGAAAGAGTTCTACGGTGTCAACCAGGCTAACCAGGCGCAATTGTCCATCGTTGGCGAGTTCGATGCAGCCGCCATCAAAACCCAGTTGCAGACCGCCTTTGGTGACTGGAAGGCACAGCAAAACTTCAGCCGCCTGGCCAGGCCTTATCGCGCCACCAAGGCCGAAGAAAAACAATTGATCACACCGGACAAGGCCAATGCCTTCTTCTATGCCAGCATGCAGGTACCCGTCGGCATCAAACATCCTGACTACCCGGCACTGGTGATGGGTAATTACCTGCTGGGTGGTAGTTTTAACTCACGCATCCTGGAACGCATACGCCAAAAAGACGGCATCAGTTATGGCGGTAGTTCCTCCTTCAATGGCTCATCCCTGGATGAAGTCGCTTCCTTCTCGGTCGCGGCCATTTATGCACCGCAAAACCGCGTCAAGCTGGAAACCGGCATACGGGAAGAAATTAGCCGCGCCCTGAAAGATGGCTTTAGCGCCGCCGAACTGGAAGACGGCAAGAAGAGCCTGCTACAGCAAATGCAACTGGAACGCAGCCAGGACAATGCCCTCGCATCCACACTGACCACCAACCTGTATCTGGGTCGTAATATGCAATTTGATGCCGAGATGGAAAAGAAAATCCAGGGCCTGAGCGTCACCACCATCAAGGAAGCCATGAACCGGCATCTGGGTTATGACAAGCTGGTGCGGGTTTTTGCGGGTGATTTCAAATAAGCCTACAATCAAGTAAGCCTACAAACCAGGCTGCAAGGAATTCCCTCCTTCTCATGAGGAAAGTCCTTGCAGCTATTCACCACCAAACAAATTCAACTGACTCTCGGTTTTCTCATCGGCTAGCCGCGTTCCCAGACCCAGCAGGCGTACTGGTAACTGGCGGCGAGAATAGCCGGTTGCCAGCAGTTGTGCATACATGTCCTGATCCAGCGCCCTGGCACCGCATTCCACCGTGGTGACGCGAAAATCTGAAAAACGGATTTTGACATACAGCTTCTGTATACTGTCTTCTGCTGCCGCCCTTTGCATGCGCTGCTGCAAGGACTTGAACAGGACCGGCAACTCGGCCTGGCAGGTGGCTAAATCCGGTAAATCGATGGTATAGGTTTCTTCCACACTCACTGATTTACGTTCCGAGTAAGCGCATACTTCACGCCGGTCTATGCCACGGCAAAGCTGGTACAGATTATTCCCCAGTTTGCCAAAATGCTGCATCAGGTCCGGTAGCGACCAGGTCAGCAAGTCGCGGCATTCATGGATGCCCATGGAATGCAGTTTGGCGGCAGTGACCTTGCCGACACCAAACAGGCGGGCCACCGGCAAAGCGGCGACGAAGTCTTCCACCTGGTCGGGCAAAATGACGAACATGCCATCTGGCTTGTTCCAGTCACTTGCGATCTTGGCCAGGAACTTGTTCGGTGCCACCCCGGCAGATGCAGTAATGCCCACCGTGTCGGCAATGCGCGCCCGTATCTCTTGCGCTATCAGGGTGGCACTGCCTTTGTACTGGGTGGAATGGCTGACATCCAGATAAGCTTCATCCAGCGACAGCGGTTCCACTGCATCGGTGTAATCACGGTAAATCGCCAGGATCTGGCGCGAGGCTACCCGGTATTTTTCCATAGTCGGCGGCATGATCAGCAGGTCCGGGCAGCGCCGCACCGCCTGTGACATCGGCATGGCCGAACGGATGCCGAAGCGGCGCGCTTCATAATTACAGGTCGCCACCACCCCGCGCTGGTCGGGCTTACCGCCCACCGCCAGGGGTTTTCCACGCAGCGTCGGATCATCACGCATCTCTATCGCTGCATAAAAACAGTCACAGTCGCAATGGATAATCTTTTTCAAACTGGCTACTCAAAGTAAGAATACCGTATTTTATCCCGAATCCAGGGTTTAACTGAGCATACATACAGTATAAATGCGACTAATTCTTGTAAGAAATGACTAGTTGTTGTGGTTTAAGCTAAGATAGTCTTATCTTCCGCAACACGATTTGCATGCTTTTTTTGAAGGATAGGTGATGAAAAAACTGTTTTCGCTGATTTGTACTATGGTTTTTGGCTTGAGCATGGCGCATGCCGGCACCAATCCGGCGCAAGTCTATGATGAAAGCGCCGATGCCAGGACCGCCATCACCAAAGCGCTGGCAGAAGCTCAAAAAAGTGACAAAAAAGTTCTGGTGATCTTCGGTGCCAACTGGTGCAAGGATTGCCTGGAACTGGACAAATCCATGCATGGCAAAAACGCCCCCCTGCTGAACAGCAAGTTTGTCACCGTCAAGGTGAATGTCGGCCAGTTCGATAAAAATATGGACCTGTCCGATAGCTATGGCACGCCGACCAAAAAGGGGATACCGGCAGCGGTCTTGTTAAGGCCGGACAATAGTGTGCTGTATGCATCCAAAGGTGGCGAATTGTCGAATGCCCGCAAAATGAGTGAGCAAGGGGTATATGATTTTTTTGATGAAATCACCGCCCTGTATCACTAAGCATGGTCAATCCGGATGTCTGATCTGTCTCCCCCACCCATGCTTCCGCCTGATCAGGCGGAGCTGGACATGCTGAGACGCAGCCATCATCTGTTATCGAGTTTTTCGCATCATCTGCCGGTCATGTTTTATCAATACCGGCGTTATCCGGATGGCCGCGTCTGTTTCCCATACGCCAGCGATGCCGTCAGCACTTTTTTTGGGGTCAAGGCAGAACAGTTGCGTGAAGATGCCCGTTTCCTGGCAAGCATCATACATCCGGATGATTTGCCGAAAATGATAGTCGCGATACGTAAATCGTATACCGATCTCAGCGTCTGGCACCAGGAATACCGCATCATTTCTGCCGACAAGCCAGACCGCTGGGTGATGGGGAATGCCACGCCAGAATTATTGCCGGATGGCAGTATATTGTGGCATGGCTTTCTGACAGACAATACCGAACGCAAGCTGACCGAGCAAAGATTGCAGGCTGCCGAACGCCAGCGCCGCCTGGTCATGAAGGCTTCAAACCAGGGGCTGTACGATATCAATCTACAAACCGGCGAAGGCAGTTTCAGTCCGGAATACCTGCAGATGCTGGGTTACGACCCGGATGACTTTGCTACGCCGCAACTGTTCTGGGATTATTTCTGGGGCACGGGGGTGCACCCGGATGATGTCAAAAGTCTTAAGAAAGCCTATAAAGCCCATGCCCAGGGCATGGGCAAGGGTGACTACCATGCTGAATTCCGACAAAAGAACAAGGCTGGCGCCTGGCGCTGGATCATGTCGCTGGGCAGCATCGTCGAATGGGATAGCAGTGGCCTGCCGCTGCGCATGGTTGGCACCCATATCGATATTACCGAACGCAAGCAGATCGAAGACATGCTGCATCAAAACCAGGAACTGCTGAAATCCAGCAAAGACCGCTACAAGGTGTTGGCGAAAGAGCTGGAAATCCTGATTACCAATGTCCCGGTCGGCATCATGTTTGTCAGTGACGGCGTGATCGTCCGTGCCAACAAGGCGCTGGCCGAACTCTGTCGCTTCCACGATGTACAGGCCATGATAGGGCAGCAAACCGCTTTCCTGTACCAGAACCAGGCAGACTATGAAGCGTTCAGCAAACAGGTCATCCCCGGCTTACTGGCAGATGAACTGGTCGAACTGGAATGGCCTCTGCGTCGCCATAATGGAGAAGCGTTCATCGGCCGCATCGCCGGGCGTGCCTTGCCTAGCGGTGGCTATGTCAAGGGTGCTGTGTGGATGATACAGGACATCACCGAGCAAAAAACCATGCTGGATGCCCTGCGCAATAGCGAGCAGCGCCTGCAAAGGCTGATGAATTCCAGCCTGATCGGCATCATCCAGGGCAATGAAGCGGGACAGATACTGGACGTCAATGACGTCTTCACCCAGTTCAGCGGTTATAACCGCGACTATTTGCTGACCCACAGCAAGGTGTGGGAAACCCTGTTGTCGCAACAGGATATCAAGATCTGTCAACAGGCATACCAGGATTTGATACGGACCGGCACTACCGTGCCTTTCGAAATCATGTTGCAGCAGGGAGATAATAACGGCGTGCCCATCCTGGTCGGCCTTAGCCATCTGGAAAATTCCGAACGTGAATGGGTCGCCTTTGCCATGGATATCAGCGACCGCCTGCGCATGAACCGCCTGAAGACCGAATTCATTTCCGTGGTCAGCCATGAATTGCGTACGCCGCTGACCTCGATACGCGGCTCGCTCAGTTTGCTGGAATCTGGCGTCAGCGGTATCTTGCCGCCGCAGGCAGAACACCTGATACGCATCGCCCACAATAACAGCAAGCGCCTGATTACCCTGGTCAATGACATACTGGACATGGACAAACTGGCCAGCGGCAAGATGATTTTCAAATCGGAAGCGCTGGATCTGGTAAGCCTGGTCCAGAATGCCATCGAATCGAATATGTCCTATGCCGCTTCACTGAAGGTCAGCCTGAAGCTGGAAAGCTGTCCGCCGCATGCCTGGATACTGGCCGACACTGACAGGCTGATGCAAGTCATGGCCAACCTGATGTCGAACGCCGCCAAGTTCTCGCGTGAGGGTGATGCAGTGTCACTGCATATCATGAATGCGGGGCCGCGCTACCGGGTGGAAGTCAGCGACCGCGGCAGCGGCATTGCGCCAGAATTCCAGGAACACCTGTTTGAACCATTTACCCAGGCCGACGGCACCAACACCAGGCAAAAAGGCGGAACCGGGCTGGGTCTGTCGATTACCAAGGCCATGCTGGAAAAAATGCATGGACAAATCGGCTTCCACAGCACACCGGATGTAGGCACCACCTTCTGGTTTGAATTTGATGTGTATCGCTGAAATACTTTCAGGCAGGCAGTAAGCGTGGAAGGCGCTCTGTTTTCAACAGTTACAGTGACAGCTCAAAGGTTTACTATCTGAAATTACAACGGAACGATGAGTCCGGCAAGATCGCAAAAACATAAGAGAGACGAAATGACTACTACTGATTTTATCGTCGTTGGCGGTGGTTCGGGCGGCTGTGCAGTTGCCGGACGCCTGACTGAAGACCCGGCTCTGCACGTCACCGTACTGGAATCCGGTGCCAAGGCAGATAGCTGGGTGGTGAATACCCCGGCTGCGGTGATCGCCATGCTGCCGACCAAACTGAATAACTGGGCTTTTGAAACCCTGCCGCAACCCGGCCTGAATGGCCGCCGTGGCTATCAGCCGCGTGGCAAGATGCTGGGTGGTTCTTCCGGCATCAATGCGATGGTGTATATCCGTGGCCACAAGCAGGATTACGATCACTGGGCGGCGCTAGGCAATCCCGGCTGGTCGTTTGATGAAGTGCTGCCCTACTTCAAGCGTTCGGAAAACAATGAAACCCACGGTGGCCCGTATCATGGCCAGTCTGGCCCCCTGCATGTCAGCGAATTGCGCAGCGACAATCCGTATCAGCAAATTTACCTGGAAGCTGCGCGCCAGGCCGGTTTTCGCATCAATACCGACTTCAATGGCGAAGACCAGGAAGGCATAGGCATCTACCAGGTCACCCAGCACAATGGTGAGCGCTGGACCGCTGCGCGAGCTTACCTGCATCCACATATGGGCAAGCGCCAGAACCTGCAGGTGGAAACCGACTGCCACGTGACCCGCATCCTGTTTGAAGGCAAGCGCGCCGTCGGTGTCGAATATCGCCAGGGCAGGCAAATCAAGATACTGAAAGCCAGGCGTGAAGTGCTGCTGGCGGCAGGTGCCTTCCAGACTCCGCAATTGCTGATGCTGTCCGGTGTCGGCAATGGCAAGGCATTGCGGAACATGGGGATAGAAGTCGTGCATGACTTGCCCGGCGTCGGTCAGAATTTGCAGGATCATCCTGATTTCGTCTTCAAATACCGCGCCAAGAGCCTCGACCTGCTGGGCTTTTCTGCCGCTGGCAGCGTGCGCATGGTGAAAGAATTCCGGCGTTATCAACAACAGCGACGCGGCATATTGAGTTCCAACGGGGCGGAAGGCGGTGGCTTCCTGAAGACCGACCCGACGCTGTCAGCACCTGACATACAACTGCATTTTGTGCTGGCCATGCTGGACGACCATGCGCGCAAACTGCATCTGGGCCATGGCTATTCCTGCCATGTCTGCCTGTTGCGTCCGAAAAGCGTGGGGGAAGTGACGCTGGCCAGTGCTGATCCCATGGCAGCACCACAGATCAACCCGCGTTTCCTTGAACATCCGGACGACCTGGAAAACATGGTCAAGGGCTTCAAGCTGACACGCCAGTTGATGAATGCCCCGGCGCTGGTAGCTGCACGCAGCAGCGACTTCCAGACCGCCAATGTACACAGCGACGATGATATCCGCGCGGTCCTGCGCCAGACCTGCGATACGGTGTATCACCCGGTCGGCACCTGCAAGATGGGGGTGGATAACACGGCCGTGGTCGACCCGCAATTGCGCGTACATGGCATGACAGGCCTGCGGGTAGTGGATGCCTCCATCATGCCGACGCTGATCGGTGGCAATACCAACGCACCCGCCATGATGATAGGGGAAAAGGCGGCGGACATGATACGGGCGGGTAGCTGAACACCCTCCCCGTCTGGTGATTTACCTGGTCAGGGGGGCGGCTGCAGCATGGCCGGTGCCGGTAAAGCCGGCCTGGCCTGCTCGAAGGCATAGCCCATGTTCAGCAGCCTGGCGTCGCTCCAGGCACCGGCGAACAGGGACAGCCCCACCGGCAAACCCCGCACCAGGCCCATGGGTACGGTCAGGTGCGGATAACCGGCAACCGCCGCCGGAGTGCTGGCACTGCCGGCGACCACGTCCCCAAGCTTATAGTCAATGGCCCAGGCGGTGCCGGTGGTGGGGGCGATCAGCGCCGCCAGCCGGTATTTTTTCAACACCGCATCAATCCCCTGCTTGCCTGCCCTTGATTTGATGCGGGCTGCGGCCTGCCGATAAGCGGCATCCTGCAAACCCGGCGTGGCTTGCGCCTGTTCCATCAATTCCTGGCCAAAATGTGGCATGACAGTAGCGGCATGCTGCTTGTTGAAGGCAATCACATCAGCCATAGTGCGGGTCTTGACTGCCGCCGGTGTAGCGGCCAGATAGGTGTTAAGGTCAGCCTTGAATTCATACAGCAAAACGGTCAATTCATCCTTGTCCAGTTCTTCCAGATAAGGCAGGTCTATCTGGTCAACGATGGTGGCACCATGCGCAATCAGTATTGCCAGGCTGCGCTCAAACAGGGCGCGGGTTTCGGCATCGTAACCATCGACCATCTTGCGCACTATGCCCAGCCGCACACCCTGCAGCGCGCTGGTCTTCAAGCCTGCCGTATAGTCCTTGCTGCGACGGCGGTCCGCCTGCAGTGTCGTCGGGTCATGCACGTCACTACCGGCCATGGCATTCAGCAGCATGGCAGCATCACGTACCGTCAGTGTCATCGGTCCTGCCGTGTCCTGGCTATGGCTGAGTGGCACGATGCCGCTACGACTGACCAGGCCAACGGTAGGCTTTAACCCCACCAGGCCATTCACCGATGCCGGGCAGACAATGGAACCATCGGTTTCAGTACCTATCGCCGCCGGTATCAGGCGCGCCGCCACCGCTGCACCAGAACCCGAACTTGATCCGCAAGGGCTGCTCTGTGGTGCATACGGATTGCGGGTCTGTCCACCGGCGCTACTCCAGCCGCTGCTGGACAGGTTGGAACGCAAATTCGCCCATTCACTCAAATTGGCTTTGCCGGCAATGATGACCCCGGCAGCCCGCAGGCGCGCCACCACGGATGCATCTTTTTGCACCAGATTATCTGCCAGCGCCAGCGAACCCGCCGTGGTCACCATGCCCCTGGCATCGATATTGTCCTTCAGCAAGATGGGTAGCCCAGCCAGGCTGCCACGGCGCGGCCCCTGCTGATCTATCGCTATCGCATCCGTCTGAGCCTGCGGGTTGATGGTCATGACTGCCTGTAGCAAGGGGTTGGTTAACTGGATTTTGGCTTGATAGCTTGCCAGCACTTCTTGTGCCGTGATTTTCCCTTGGCGCAGCTCTTGTGCCAGTACGCTCAATTCATCACTGGCTGCCGCTGTTTGCGCAGTGTGTACCAGCAACAATGGCAAGGCACAAGCCCGCGCCAGATTCAAACTCAGATAGAACTTACGCAATCGGGATCTCATCAATTGATTCCTCTTCTCATTCACCAGGGAAAAACCTGGCGCGTCAGTGCAACGCTGACAATATAGACGAACACCGACAAAGCTGCCACCAAAGCCACGGCCCTGATGGCAGGCGTCTTGCCGCGTTTCAGGGCGATGGTACCAAGCACGATGTACAGAATCAGCGCCAGCAATTTTGCAGTCAGCCAATCCTGGCGGAACGGGTATTGCCCGCTCCACATCGCCAGGGTCAACGCGCTAGCCAGCAAGACGGTATCAATCACATGCGGCAGTATCCTGACCCAGCGTCGCGCCAGCATCGATGAAGAACGCAACATCCAGATACCACGCAACAAAAACAAACTGCCACTCAGGGCAGCACAAGTCATATGCAAATGTTTAATGGCAAGATAGCTGGGCAGCATATCCATAGATAAACCTCATTGGCGTTTTTGTGCCTGCAATACTACCCGAAAGCCAGCAAAGGTGGATGCTGACAAGCAACTGGCAAAATCCATTAAACTTCAGGCTATCACTATTCAACCAGAAAGCCCGACTTGATGAATTTCCTCGACCTGCAGTCAAAAGATGGTGCCAAAGCAAGAATTGCCAGCCAGGGTGCGCATTTATGTTCATGGATACCTGCTAGTGGGTCCGAACAATTATTCATGAGCAGTCGTTCAGAATTCAAGGAAGGGATTGCCATACGTGGTGGCGTGCCGGTGGTGTTTCCCCAGTTTTCCAATCTGGGCACCTTGCCCAAGCATGGTTTTGCCCGTACTTCGGAATGGCGTCTGCTGGAAGCTGGCGCAGTTGAATCCAGCTCTGTTGATACCGGTGCGGCCCAGGCCGTGTATGAGCTGAAGGAAAATATTGCCCGCCTGACGATATGGCCGCATGTATTCCGTGCGGTACTGCGCTTTACCCTGCATGGCAATATCCTGCAGATGACGCTGGAGATACAAAACACCGGCGACACTTACTTCAGCTTTTGCAGCGCCTTGCACACCTATCTGGCGGTCAGGGATATCAACCAGGTCAGCCTGCACGGCCTGCACGGCTTGCATTACCGCGACACGGTCACCGGCAAGGACCATTGCCTGGATAAGGATGTTGCACTGCACATTCGTGCAGAAACCGACCGTATCTATGGGGGTGTTCCAGCCTGTCTGGAATTGCGCCAGCCGCATCAAACCACCCTTATCAGCAGTGCAGGCTTTGCCGATGCCGTGGTATGGAACCCGGGTGCCGCTGCGGCCAGCATCGGCGATATGGAAGCCGGTGGCGAACAACGCATGCTGTGTGTGGAAGCAGCCAGCATATTGCGCCCGGTCAACCTGGCCCCCGGTGAAAACTGGCGTGGAAGCCAGACTCTGGAAATCCGTGCATGAAGCAATTGACAATGCGGTCCGTTTAACACATAGTCACAATTATCGGTTTGCCGCGCATTGGCCTGTTGCAAGCCGACTTTGACTGTATTGAATTTATCACTTGTACAAAATCGTTACCATCCAGAAATGATCCCACCAGTGTAGAAGCGCTGGCCGGATCATTTATTTTTTGCTTTTATTTTCGACTGAAGGATTTTATGCATTCTGTCCGCTCCGGTATCCAGCTTTCACTCAAACCCGTTTTGCGCGCACTGGTTTTGGGTGGCGTCTTCCTGTTCACTGCGCCGCTAGCCCTGGCAGATAGTTTGCCCAAGGGTGTCAGCCAGGTCAGCAGTGTCGAAGGCATTACCGAATACCGCTTGCCAAATGGTTTGCGGGTATTGCTGATGCCGGATGCAACCAAACCCACGGTCACCGTCAACATCACTTACCTGGTCGGTTCGCGACATGAAAATTACGGTGAAACCGGGATGGCACATTTGCTCGAACACATGCTGTTCAAAGGCACGCCAAATAACCCGAAGATCACGGAAGAATTCAACAAGCGCGGCATGCGCATGAACGGCACCACCTCGCTTGACCGCACCAACTACTTTGAACTGTTCCAGTCCAGTGACGACAACCTGAAATGGGCACTGGAGCTGGAAGCCGATCGCATGGTGAATTCCTTCATTGCCAAAAAAGACCTGGACACAGAAATGTCGGTCGTGCGCAATGAATATGAAGGTGGTGAAAACTCGCCTGGTAGCGTGTTGATGAAGCGCCTGCAAAGCGTGGCCTATGACTGGCACAACTATGGCAATTCCACCATCGGTAACCGCAGCGATATCGAAAATGTCAAGATAGAAAATCTGCAGGCTTTTTACCGCAACTACTACCAACCTGATAATGCGGTGCTGATGGTAGCCGGCAAGTTCGAGCAGGAAAAAGTACTGCAATGGATTAATGCGTCTTTCGGCAAGATCGCCAAGCCGACCCGCAGCCTGCCGCAGTTCTGGACCGTGGAACCAACACAGGATGGTGAACGCAGTGTGGTCGTGCGCCGCAAGGGTGATGTACAACTGGTGATGATTGCCTACAAAGTACCGGCGGGCCTGCATAAAGACCGCGATGCCCTGGGTTTGGCCAACAGTATCCTGACCACGGCACCACATGGCCGTCTGCACAAACAACTGGTGGAAACCGGCAAGGTGGTCCAGGTCTTTTCCAGCAGCCTGGGTCAGGTTGAACCCGGCATCAACGTCATAGGTGCGGTAGTAAAAAAAGGCGAATCGGTAGAAGCGGCCAGAGATGCGCTGCTGGCAGGCATAGAAGATTTCAAAAATAGCCCACCGACCAAGGATGAACTGGATCGCCAGAAACGCAACAATGCCAATTATTACGAAAAACTCTTGAACAACCACGAATCCATAGGCATCAGCATGTCCGAATATATCGCCATGGGTGACTGGCGCTATCTGTTCAAGGACAGGGATGATGGCGACAATGTCAGCGCCGAACAGGTGACGGCCGCTGCCAAACGCTATCTGGTGCGCGACAACCGCACGGTAGGCATGTTTATCCCGGAAGACAATCCACAGCGTGCCGAGGTGCCTGCGGCACCGACCATGGCCGAAGTCATGAAAGACTTCAAACCCAAGGCAGCCACCCTGACCGGCGAAGCGTTTGACCCGGCCCCGGCAAATATCGACAAGCGCACGCAATTGAGTACCATGGGCAATCTGCAACTGGCGCTATTACCCAAGAAAACCCGTGGCGAAACCGTCAACGTGTCACTGTCCCTGCACTGGGGTGATGAAAAGAGCCTGTTCAAGAAAGGCACGATTTCCGGTTTCGCCGGTTCCTTGCTGGCCACCGGAACCAGCAAATATTCACGGGCGCAGTTGTCGGATGAAATGTCCAAGCTGAAAATGAGTGGCGGCCTGTATTCCTTCCAGACCACCAGGGCGAACTTGCCGGCGGCGCTGGAGCTGGTGGCTCACGTGCTGAAAGAAGCCAATTATCCGGAAACTGAATTCAAGCAGGCACTGGAAAGGACACTGGTCGCACTGGAAGCTTCGCGCAATGAACCAGTCGCTGTTGCCAGCCGCGCCGTGGGCCTGCACTTCAACAGCTACCCGAAAGGCGATATGCGCGCCGCCGTGACGCTGGATGAAGCGCTGGAAGAACTGCGTGCGGTCAAGCTGGAAGATATCAAGGCTTTCCATCAAGATTTTTATGGCGTCTCCAAAGGTGAATTGAGTATCGTCGGTGATTTTGATGTGGACAGCACCAAACAGATCGTCAGCAAGGTATTTGATGGCTGGACCAGCAAAGCCCCGTATACCCGCATGGTCGGCAAACGTAGTGATGTAGAGGTGGTGCGCAAGACCTTCAACACGCCAGACAAGGAAAGCGCGATCTATCTGAGCCGCATGAATCTCAGCATGCGGGACGATGATGCTGATTTCCCTGCCCTGCGCGTTGCCAATTATATTTTTGGTGGTGGTGCCGGCCTGAATTCCCGCCTGCTGGAACGCATCCGTCAAAAAGAAGGCCTGTCGTATGGCGGTAGTTCCAACCTGAGTGTCGGTGAAATTGATCGCATCGGCAGCTTCAGCATCAACGCCACGGCGGCACCACAAAATCTGGCCAAGCTGGAAATCGCCATCAAGGAAGAATTGGAACGCGCCCTGAAGGATGGCTTCACCGCTGAAGAACTGGCCAAAGCCAAATCCGGCCTGCTGCAACAACGACTGCAAGCCCGTACCAGTGACGGCGCTCTGGCTGGTGGCTGGAACAGCAACCTGTACCTGAACCGCAACTGGGGCTGGTCACAAGCCATGGATGACAAGATACAGGCCTTGACTGTAGAGCAAGTCAATGAAGCTTTCCGTCGCTATATAGACCCGGCGAAGATGAGTATCTTCATCGCCGGTGATGAAGCCAAGGCGAAAGCAGCAGCAACAGCAGCAGCCAAATAAAGCTGGCTGGTGATGAAACCGGAAATCGATGATTTCCGGTTTTTTTTATTTTATTTGTACTCAATATGGCCGCCTTGAACACCACTCTCACATCGCTGGTACTAGCAACTTCCCTGCTGATATCTCACACGCCTGCTCATGCTGCTACCACTCTGCCGGTGAATGTCATGCAGGCCAGCAGCGTCGAAGGCATTACCGAATACCGCTTGCCGAATGGCTTCAAGGTCTTGCTGATGCCGGACAATTCCCAGGCAACCATTACGGTCAACATGGTGTACATGGCGGGTTCCAAACATGAAAACATCGGACAGACGGGGTATGCCCATCTGCTTGAACATATGCTGTGCAAAGGCAGCAAGAATTATCCGCAGATTGCCAACCAGCTCAGTAATCGCGGGGTACGCTGGAATGCCTTTACCCACCTCGACCACACCAATTACATCGCTTACTTTGACGCCAATGAAGCGGATCTGGACTGGGTATTGGGGATGGAGGCAGACCGCATGCAAAATGCCCAGGTCTTGCAGTCTGAGCTGGATACGGAAATGACGGTAGTGCGCAATGAGCTGGAAATGCGCGAGGTCAGCCCGAGCGAAATCCTCAACAAACGCTTGCTGGCAGTTGCCTTTGACTGGCATGGCTATGGCCACAGCACCGGCGGTGAAAAAAGTGATATCGCAAAGGTTGACATCGAGCAATTGCGCCAGCTATACCACACCTACTATAGACCCGACAATGCAGTGCTGGTGGTGGCAGGAAAATTTGATGCGGCCCATGCACTGGAGGTGATCGCCCGCAAGTTCAGCCACCTGGCAACCCCCAAAACAGCACTGCCGGTGATACCCACGATAGAACCAGCCCAGTTGGGCGAACGTCAAGTCATCGTCAGAAGAAAGTCCAGCTACAACGTTACTATGCTGGCCTATCACAAACCGTCTGCCCTGCATCCGGATCATGCGGCCCTGAAAGTGGCCGGTGGCATGCTGTCATCCGGGCGTGAGCAGCGCAACAAAGACAATGAAATCATCCTCACCAATTTCGCGCCTTCTTTTTCCATGCAGGGCAATGCAGAAGCCGGGCTGGCCGTGTTTACCACCGACAGTTATGCAGGTACGCCTTCGGATGAAAACGCCAAAGGTCTGATCAAGATCATAGAAGGATTTGGCCAGCAAAACCTGAGTCAGGATGAGCTCGATTTCGTCAAAAGCCAGTATGTCAACAATTTTTCCAGGCTCATGAATGATGCCGAAAAAATGGGCACCATGCTTTCTGAATACATTGCGCTGGGTGACTGGCGTTTGTTATTCGTGGAAAAAGACCGTATCGCCAAACTGACGACGGTACAGGTACAAAATGCGGCAAGACGCTATTTCGTGCGTGAAAACCGTACCGTGGGCGTCTTGCTGTCAGACGAAAAAAGCCCGGACAGCAGTATCCCACCGGCACCGCCCCTCAGCGATGTCATGAAGAATTTTTCGCATGTCAATGAATATGCACTGGTCAGCGATTTCAATGCCAGCGTCGCCAATATCCAGAAACAGACCCGGCGTCTGAAAATCGGTAACCTGGATGTGGCCCTGCTGTCCAAGCCCAGCCGTGGCCAGGCAGTCAGTGTCGATCTGGCATTGCACTGGGGGGATGAACAATCCCTGTTTGCCAAGCGCTGGTTGGAACGTATGACCGACCAGACCATGCTCCACGGCAGCGGCCCGTTTAGCAAGGAAGCCCTGGAAGCGGAAAGAGAAAAATCGCATATCCGTGGCGGCCTGACCCAGTTCACCACCGACAGGGCACATCTGAAACAGGCTTTGCAATTGATGGTCATGAGCCTGAAAGAACCCCGGTTTGCACAGGCACAAACGATCATCGAGAAGGAAAAGAGAAAATGGTTTGGCGAACGCGGCAACCCGGTGCAAATGGGCATGGATGAAATGGCCAGGCATTTCAATGCCTACCCGGATGGCGATATACGGGCGCAAGAAACCGCCCAGCAAATCATTTCCGAACTGAATGCCATCAAGCCTGCCGACCTGCTTGAATTTCACAAACAGTTTTATGGCGCGTCCAACGGTCACCTGGCCATCGTCGGTGATTTTGACGTGGATGAAGCCGCGACCATCCTGCGCCAGCAATTCGCCGGCTGGGAAAGCAAGGCGCCTTTCCAGCTTGCCCACACCAGTATCATCGAACGCCTGCCACTCAATACCTTCATCCCTACCCCGGGTAAAGACAATGGCTATTTCATGGGACGCCTGGATCTGGCCATCAGCCAGAATGATCCCGATTATGCGGCACTGGAAGTGGCCAACTACCTGATAGGCGGCATGACGGCAGAATCAAGACTGGGCCTGCGGGTGCGCCAGAAAGAAGGCTGGAGCTATCACGTGCGCTCGCGTATTGAAGCACAGGCAAACGACCCTGCCGCCAGTTGGCAAATCATTGCCACCGCTGCATCAGCCAATGTGGACAAGCTGAAAGTCGCCATCCTGGAAGAATTGCGGGCGGTGGAAAGCGGCGGTTTCAGGCCGGAAGAACTGGCAAAAGCCAAACAGGCACTGGGCCGCCTGACCCAGCAGCAACGTGCCGACGACAGCCGCCTGGCCAGCTTGTGGAACGGCGTTTTGCATCAGGGCAAGGATTTTACTCTGTATACGCAACGGGAAGCTGCCATTCAAAACCTGACGCTGGAACAGTTGAACCAGGCCTGCCGCAAATATCTGCAACCCGGCCTGTGGAGCATCGTGACCACGGGGGACCCCAAAAAGATGAACCAGAAACCGTAAACCACGGGAATTTGCCGGAAGGAGCAATCAACCTTTCCAGCTTCTTTGCAGACCGGTATCGGTATGTATCCAGCCGCCTTGCGCAGTCTGGCGGTAATAGAAACCAACGCCCCCCTGGCGGAAACTCTGTATCAATTCCCCCAGTATTTCTTCATGCAACTGCGGTATGCGGATATCTGCTGCCTTGCCTTCCATATGCAGGGATTTGCGGGCGGCGGGTACGCCTTCTTCAATCAGGCGCTGATTCGATGCCTGGGTGCGGTAACCGGACAAAATCTCCAGTGGCCGGCTGACACCGAAGCGTGCCACATAGGCCTGGGTAGCCCACAGGGTTTCCAGCAGTTTGGGATCAATCGGCGCGGTCTGCTTGCCATTCACGTCGCGCAACAGATGACACAGTTGCTGATACGCAGATTCGAGCACGTCACCGTCTTTCCAGTACAGGATTTTGCTGCGTTCACCGGTTGCCGGTCGTATCAGGTCCAGGGTGCGGGGCTTGACCCAGAATTCAATATCCAGTGCCTGGGAATCAAATAAATCCGGTGGTGGCGCTAGCTGGGTGGATTTTTCCCCAGCCTGGGCTGCCTGCGCTGCCTGCGATAACCCAGGCTGGCCGATCAAACCAGTGGCACTGAGCAGTAAACCTTGTTTTAAAAGCTGGCGGCGGCTTGGCATCATAGTGTCGTCGTGGTTGCACCTAAAGAAACTGCTGTCAAGTGTACATCCGAATCCGGGTTTTGGCTGATATGGCAACGCTTCGTCGGGCAAATTTGCGTTTGATGACACGGAATGTGCAGTCTGTCTGTATAGGCAGTGAAAAACCGCATAAATCCTACTACACTTGGAAACTGTTAACTCTTTCATCACGTCAAATCATGATCAAATCACTAGGATGTCTCACACTGCTGGCAGTCTTGCTGGGTGGCTGCGAAATCAGTGTCAAAGGCGATACCATCAAGGGCAGCGGCAAGATCACTACGGAACAGCGCAGTATGACTGAATTCAATGCCATAGAAAATTCCAGCTTCTTTGATGTGGTGGTCACCAACGCGCCGCAGGCGAGTGTGGTGATCAGTGGCGACGACAATCTGGTGCCAGAAATTGAAACCGTGGTGGAAAACAAGGTCTTGATCATACGCAGCAAGCGCAAATCCTATAACTTTACCTGGAGCAACCAGCCAGGTACCGTCAGGATCACGACGGCGAGTTTGAACAAGGCCACCAATTCTGGCAGCGGCGACATGGATATACATGATCTGCAAACCGACAAATTGAGCCTGAACCTGCATGGCTCTGGCGACGTCAGGGTCACCGGCAAGCTGGGCAGCCTGAAACTAGTGTCCACCGGCAGCGGTGACCTGGACATGCAGCAACTGCAAGTCGCCCAGGCTGAGCTGGAAATGCGCGGCTCTGGTGAAGTACACCTGGATACCGTCAGCCAATCGCTGGATACCACCTCCAGCGGCAGCGGTGATCTGCGTGTCGACAATCTGCAGGCAGCCAGCGTCAGGCTGATCAAGCACGGATCGGGCGATGTGCGTCTGCTGGGTAATATCAAGGCCCTGCAACTGGAAACGGTGGGATCGGGGGATATCAATATCCAGGGCATCAAGGCTGAACAGGCAAGCCTGCGTGCCAGCGGTTCTGGTGATATCAGGCTGACAGGTGAAGTCGGTGATTTGACGGTCACCACCAGCGGTTCCGGCGACCTGGATGCAGAAAACCTGAAAATCAAGGATCTGCACCTCGCCAACAATGGTCCCTCGAACCAGAGCTTCCGTGGCATACAAGGTATCCTGAAGGCAGATATGTCGGGTTCGGGTGATCTTGATGCGGAATTGCAATCCGATGCAGCACTGGAACTGAATATGCAAGGCCCGGGACAGGTCAACCTGAAAGGCAAGGCCAGGAGCCTGACCGCCAAAGTCAGCGGCAGTGGCGACCTGCGCGCCAGCGAACTGCTGCTCGACAGCGCCAGCATCAAGGTCACCGGCCCCGGTGAAGCAGAAGTTAATGTCAAAAAAACCGGCGGCTCACGAATAGTCAAAATAGACCGCAACGGCGTAGAGAGTTAGAAATTGCCCGCACAGGTGCACTGACCATTGATTGTCAGTGCACCAGCTAAAGCGTCCAGCCTGCGACAGCGGCTGGACGCTTTTTTCATGGACGGTCGTTGTCGCAGTCACTAAAGCTCATTACCGACCTTTAGTCTGGATGTCCGCAAGTTTGATATCTTTTTTCCAAACGCATTCGTCGGCATTTCTACCAGGCGGTGAATTGCATAGGCAATCAGGCCAACGACCAGCGCCGCCAGCAACATCGCCACATAGAATGAAAACCCGTAAGACATCCCTATTTTTATCATCACATAGCCGACCAGTGAGTGCAGCAGGTACAGGGGAAAACTGATATCAGCCAGCCAATTGATGGCCGCATGTTGCCGGAATTTTTTTCTGAAGACATAGGCCAATGCAAAGAGCACCAATCCATACCAATAAATCAGGGTCACGACCGGGAATTCATCGCGGATACTGCTATTCCCCCATGTCAGTGAAAACAGCAGCAATTGAAGCAAGACATAGAAAATCAATTCCCTGTTCGAAATTTTCTGTTGATACGCATAATAAAAAAACAGCCCGACCAGCATGAACTGGACGTAGACAAACTCTGAGGCCAGCATCCTGGCGACAGCTACAAATTCATTGGAAGTCCAAACATTGGGCACGCTGTTTAAGCACCAGTTCAATATCAATACCGAGACGGAGAAAATAAACACCGGAAAAACTTTTCCCCTTTTGATTACCGGACTCAGGCATGCCACGACCAGATAAAATTTCAATTCCATCGCCAGCGTCCAATTGACCAGATCAACGCCTGGTAGCAACAACAGGTCATTGATTAACAACATATTGGACACCAGGATTTTCGTATTCCAATACAGTGCCTGCCCCCAGAATTGACTGGAACCATAGACGAATAACAGGCCGATGGACAAGCTGATCCAGTAAGTGGGAAATATCCTGAAGAATCGCATGATCAGAAAATTGGATGCGCGATTCTTTTCAAGAGAAATAGGGATCACAAAACCACTAATGAGAAAGAATATCGATACACCAAAAGGCCCAAGGCCAAAATTGGGATTGAATGACACCAGCTCATATGCCAGCGGATTGGCCCCGCCATGAACCGGCGACGCAGTGTAAAAGGAAACCGCCTCTCTCATTCCCCAGTACACGCCGAACCAGTGTGAAACCAGCACCAGCAATGCAGCCAGACCCCTGAGCTGATCAGCAAAGAGGACTTTATTGTTATTCGTAGTCATATTTTTATGGCATTTCATAATATGTCTATTTTAACAATTAATTTATGGAAATATTTTTATTTTTGCAATTAAATTCTAGTCTTCTTTTCAAAAAGAGGTGATACGCCGAACAATGCTCTTCGGGATGATCAGGGAAACTACCTAGACCGCGTCACAAGGCAAAAAATTACGCTAAGATAAGTTTCGAATCCGCAACCAGAATTGTCATGCCTTGTTTTTTGCGTTTATTTGTCTGCCTGCTGCTGGCCTGTCTGTCTCAGGCAGCGCCGGTGCATGCCCAGACCAACCAGCATGCGGTACTGCTGATGAGTGAAGAGCAGAGTGACGAAGGCAAGGTGATGCCGATACCCGCAGCAGTCAAGACCTTGTTGCGCTACCTGGAACAGCACTCTGGAATCACGTTTGACGTACGGCGCTATCCCTGGAAGCGTGCACTGGAAAACGCGGAAAATGGGGAAGGCCTGATCTTTGGCATATCAAAAACGCAGGAAAGATTACGCAGTTTCAAGTTTTCGCAGCCAATTTTTACCGACCTGTCCTTGCTGGTCACCCGTTGCGATAGCAAATTTGTATTTCAGTCACTGGACGACCTGAAGGATAAAACCATAGGCATAGTTCGTGGCACCAGCAACGGCGACAAATTTGACCGGCTCAGCAATGTGCTGTTCAAGGTGGAAGACGATACCAACAATAATTCGCGGCGCCTGGAGAAACTTTACCTGGGGCGCATGGATGCATTTTTGTTGTATAGCTCGACAAACAACATCAGCCAATTGGAAAAACGACTCAACCGGCAATATGCGGCGAAATTCGCCACACAATTTACTACTAACCAGACAAAGGAAAAACTGTTTTGTATTTTGCCAAAGCCGGTTTCTTCCATGGATATTCATATCGCTGTCCGGCCTGATCTTGACCAGGGCTTGATACAGAAAATCGACCGCGCCATCGCACGTGCCCATCAGGAAGGTGAACTGGCCAGGGTGTACGCATTGCGCTAGTGTAGTGTTGCATCAGTTGGTATGTAGCAACCAGCACTATTGCATGCTGTGGCGCGCCCCTTTGTATTGATGCTTCAGCACCAGCCTGCTGCTGGCAACCAGGGTATTCAATCCCAGCATCAGCTGTATCAGTACATGGCCTTGCAGACACCAGACCTGGCCACGTGGCGCTGTAGCCTGGGTCACGGCGCTTAATACCGGGGCCACCCACTGTGCTTCCGGCGTCAGGTCCAGCAAGACATCGCCATCAGAATTGGTGTGCAGATACAGTTCTCCGCCATGCAATAAAGTCAGGCAGATGCCCTGCCCTGTGGTCGGCTTGTTGCCCAGGGCCTGCTGTAATTCACGGTGTTGCAAATCCATCCATGCTTCGACATCCAGCGCGGTTTCCAGAGAGACCCAGGGGTGCTCTTGCAAGTCTGGCACAGCATCAGGTTGCGGATTGTCATTAAACATTATCTTGTTTCTTTGTTACTTTCTGAACTGTCATTTTAATTTGACGGCGTATGGGCACCAACAGCCGCATTCTGACACAAATTGCCAGGCACATTCAGTATCAGACAGGGAAGTTGCCAGTACAAAAAGAAACATGCTACGCGAGAGGAATCTGCCACCCGGTTTTTTATATGGAGGGCATCATGCCATGGCAGGAAAACTGATGCCTGAGTTCGATGGCTATGCCGTGCTGGAACAATTGGCCAGGTGCACACCGAAAAACGATTTCCGGCCCGTCATGGTACTGACCGCCGATGTCATGCCGGAAGCAAAACACCGGGCGCTGGCGCTAGGCGCAAAAGATTTCCTGACCAAGCCTTTCGACTTTATCGAATCGATATTGAGAATCTCGAATTTGCTGGAAACGCGTTTGCTGTACAAGCGCCTGCATGCCCTGATTCCCGACGAGATACCTTTGCAGCCCTGGCATCTTAAGCGCGATTGAGCAAAGAAATTTTTCTTGTTTTTTCTTGTTTACTGGCGTCGCCACTGCCATTTCCAGGGGGCACCTTGTGGCCCCTGGACCTGATCGTGGATTTACTTGATCTGCTTCACTTCAAAGCCTTTTTTCTGCAACAATTCAGTGACGCTGTTGGGGCCACTCATATGTCCGGCGCCGACGACGACAAACAGTTTCTTGCCGCCTTCCAGCATGCCGCTGATTTTTTCCACCATGCCGGGATTGCGGTCATCCAGTAGCAATTTCATGACCTTGCGCGAACCGGCATCCTTGCTGGCAGCGTCTTGCAGGATCTTGGTCAGGGCTTCGGCATCACCGGCTTTCCAGGCATTGATCATGCCATTGGTTTCGCGCAGCAAATCACCATTCTTCAAGCCGTCCAGGGTTTGTGCCAGCATGGCATCGCCATCTTCATCGCTTAAACCGGCCAGCACATTGGCCTGGAATTCCATGGTTTCCAGTGAGACGATATCTTTCTTGTCCTGCTTCGCCTTTTGCATATAGTGCAGGTCCACACCTTTGCTGGCATCAAAACCCTGCTGCTTGAAAACACCAACGCTGAGTGCCGTCGCCACGATACTTGGCTTCAATACCTGCAATTGGGTGCTGGCAGCGCCGACCATGCCTAGCAAGTCTTCCCAGGTTTTTTTTGTGATGTGGTTTTCCAGCTTGTCCGGTGCCGCGTAAGTAAAAAACGGCATGGCTTTTTCTGCTACTTTGGGGTCAGAGGTATCGACTTCAACAACCAGGGTATCGGCCTGTTTGTAGGCATTTTCCACTGCTTCTGGCAAAGGGTAGAAACTGGCCTTGGCAAGATGGATGGAGCCAAACAAATACGCGGTATTGCCAGCCGACTTCACTTCCCACAGCACACCTTTGGCCGGGTCTTCTTTGGCAGTCTGGGCCTGGGCTGGGACATTGACGCCAGCACAGACCAGACTCAGGCCGACGATACCAAGATAGCGGGCAGCGAGACGGGTAAAGGAAGTTTTGAAATTCATTATGGATGTTCCGTAAAAAGAGAAAATGGGACCTTGTGCCACGTGTCAACGCGGCACAGGATAGCAGAAATGTGTTCGCGACCAGTAAGTCCTAATAAAGAGTTGCGCGCTGGCGGGCAGGTAATTCCACATCATATTTTTCACCATCAATGGCTGCATTGCTCAGGCTCGCCAGGATGGTGCCGGCGCTGGGTATGCCCGCCGGACGCTCTGCGCCTGCACGTTGCCATAATTGCGAACGCAAAATTGCGCGGGCGCACTGAAAAAACACGCATTCCACCTGTATGCGTATCACGCATTTTGGCGCTTTGCCATCCACGGACAGTTTATCCAGCAACTGCGGATCAACAGAAATGCTGGCACTGCCATTCACACGCAGGGTTTCGCCCAGGCCGGGAATCAGAAACAGCAGCGCCACCTGCGGGTCATGCAAGATATTGCGCAGGCTGTCGATACGGTTGTTGCCACGGCGCTCGGGTAGCAACAGGGTGTGCTGGTCTTCTGCCACGATAAAACCGGGGGCATCGCCACGGGGTGATGCATCCATGCCATCTGCACCATGGGTGGCCAGGATGGCGAATGGTGAAGCCGCTATCATCGCCTGGTAATGCGGATGAAGATAGCTGATTTCCTTTTTCAGCGAAGCCTCGCCGACGGTATCGAAAAGCCCGGCGAGTTGCTCTGCAGTGGTGATGAGATGGGATGGCGTGATTGTCATGGTAGGTAAATGGTGGTGTAAGGCAGCTCAGTTTTTCCCCAGGTAAGGGGCGAGACGCCATTCTTCCCTGGCCTGCAGCAGGATGCGTTCTATATAGCCTTCTTTTTGCAGTTTTTGCAGTTGCTTGTTCACTGCCGGCAGATAAACGGCACACGGGCTGCTGGCGACAAAACCCAGTAAATTCGCGGTCTCGATCAGGTAGGGAGTCAACGGTACCAGCTTGTCGTCCAGTTTGCCCGACGCCATATACGCCATGCCGGAATGATAACCGGTGATGACATAATCAAAGCGCCTGGCCTGCAACATCTTGAGTGCCGTTTCCAGGTTATCCACTTCGTTGATGGCCAAACGACCATCCATGAAATCATCGAATGGCCGGCCAAAACGGTTGCCACGGGCGATGCCGCCACGATAAGGAATCAAATCATCCCATTTGTTGTAAGGGAAGGCATTGCCATTCCTGACAAAGGCAGCCACAGGATTAACCAGCACCAGATCGCTGAAGAGTAAAAAACTGGTACGTTCCGGCGTGGTTTTGAGGGTGGCGATCAGGTCTATGCCGCCGTTTTGTGCTGCATTCAAGACCCGTTTCCAGGGGCCCAGATAACGCACTTCATACGGTATGCCCAGATCTTTCATGATGCGGATGGCAATGTCTATGCTGGCACCATGGAAATTTTTACCATCATGCCAATGCAGGGGTGGGTAGGCAGGGTCTGCCGAAATCACCATGCGTTCACATTTTCCAGCCGCTTGAGTGAGTGGCGCAAACAAAATGAAGAAGAGCAAAATCAGACAACGATGCATAAATCACTTCCGCAAAAATGGCAAGCTCACAACACTTGCAACAGTGCATCATCCTTACCCGGTAAGTAATACTAACATTTTCACCTTTTTAGGGCAGCGATTTCTTAGAACGTGTTTACGATCTGTAGCGAGCGAGCGTCGGCGGGGTGAAGAGCAGCGCAAAAAGCGGAATGTACTCTAAGTACATGAGCATTTTGAGCAGCGCATGAGCCCCGATCACGCACGCGCAGTAAGATCGTAAAAGGTTCTTACGCAATTTTACGGTGCGTTTGTTCTCCTGGCTTATTCCCGAGGTTTATTCCCGTGGCTTATTCAATAGGGCCTTCAGACCTGCCAGACGTTCCTTGGGTGTCAGCACCTCGGTTTCCGTTGGCAAGGCGATACCTTCATCCAGTTTCATTTCCTTGATGAAGCGTGAGACATCGCAGTGCACCGGGGCACCGGCGCGTTTGCGTTTTTTGCACCAGGTGATATGCAAGCTGCGCTGGGCGCGGGTGATACCCACATACATGAGACGACGTTCTTCTTCTATGCGGGCAGCCATGGTCTCTACCGGCGCATCCGGGTCGCCCTTGTGCGGCAAAATGCCTTCTTCCACACCGACCAGGAACACATGCGGATATTCCAGCCCCTTGGAAGCATGCAGGGTGGACATGCGCACGGCATCGGGTTCTTCATCCTTGCCTTCCATCATGGTCATCAGCGCTACCATCTGGGTCAGGTCAAGCAGGCTGCGGTGATCATCGCTGCCATCCTTGCCGCCGCTGCCCTTGGTTTTCAGCCACTGGGTAAAGTCGAGCACGTTTTGCCATTTGCCTTGCGCCGCACGGTCTTCAAAACTGTCGTAGAGATAGCCTTCGTAATTGATTTCCTTCATCAGGTCATCCAGCAGTTCGGTGGCATGGCCTTCGCGGTGGGCATGGGCTTCGACCTGGTTGATAAAGCTACAGAAATTTCTTAATGGCCGTAACTGTTTGTCAGGCAGCTTGGCTTCTATACCACCTTTGAAGACTGCGGCAAACAGCGAGCATTGCCATTGGCCAGCAAATTCGCCCAGTACTTCTAGCGTGGCCAGGCCGACCCCACGTTTGGGGGTGGTGATGGCGCGAATGAAGGCCGGGTCATCATCTTCATTGGCGATCAGGCGCAGGTAGGCAATGATGTCCTTGATTTCGGCGCGGTCAAAGAAGCTCTGCCCACCGGATATCGTATATGGGATGCGTTCACGCCGCAGCGCCTGTTCGATCACGCGCGCCTGGTGATTGCCGCGATACAGGATGGCGTAATCGGAATACTTGGCCTGGCGCTCGAATCTGTGGGCTGAGATCATGATGGCGACCTGCTCTGCCTCTTGTTCATCATCCTGCATGCCCAGCACCTTGACCGGGTCACCCAGGCCATGTTCTGACCACAGCGCTTTTTCAAACAGCTTGGGATTGTTGCCGATGACGGCATTGGCTGCCTGCAGGATGCGGGTGCTGGAACGGTAATTTTGTTCCAGCTTGATGATTTCCAGGTCAGGAAAATCGACTTGCAGGGTCTTCAGGTTTTCTATGGTGGCACCACGCCAGGCATAAATCGCCTGGTCATCGTCGCCCACTGCGGTAAACATGGGTTTCTTGCCGATGCCGGTCACCAGCAGTTTGACCAGTTCATACTGGCAGGTATTGGTGTCCTGGTATTCATCCACCAGCAGATAGCGCAGTCGGCGTTGCCATTTGTCCCTTACCTGTTCATTGCTGCGAAACAATTCTACCGGCAGTCGTATCAGGTCATCAAAATCCACCGCCTGATAGGCCGACAGGGTGGCAACATAGCTGCGATAAACCCGGGCCGCGATGGCTTCATCTTCATCCTGCGCCTGTTTCAATGCCAGTTCGGGATCGACCAGGCCATTTTTCCATAGCGACATGGCAGTCTGTATGCGGCGTATCAACTGCTTGTCGGTGGTGATTGCCAGATCTTGCACCAGGGAAAAACAATCATCGCTATCCATGATGGAAAAGCGGTCTTTCAAGCCCAGGGCCTGCGCTTCCTGGCGCAGTATTTTCACCCCCAGCGAGTGAAAGGTGGATACCGTCA
Source organism: Undibacterium sp. Ji50W (assembly GCF_049340445.1). Taxonomy (NCBI): domain Bacteria; kingdom Pseudomonadati; phylum Pseudomonadota; class Betaproteobacteria; order Burkholderiales; family Oxalobacteraceae; genus Undibacterium; species Undibacterium sp. Ji50W. The sequence goes on from NZ_JBMPOX010000005.1 coordinate 222,965, forward strand.
GTTGCTTGGCCTGGCGCGGTTCTGCCAGCAATTTACCGATGCGCTCCTGCATTTCCAGCGCGGCCTTGTTGGTAAAAGTCAGGGCGGCGATATGTCTTGGGTCATAGCCATGCAGCTCGATCAGATTGACGATTTTCTGGGTGATGACGCGCGTCTTGCCCGAACCGGCCCCTGCCAGCACCAGGCAAGGACCATCCATATAATTGACTGCATTGCGCTGGGGGGTATTCAGACCATGAGACATAACTGGCAGGCGGAGCACATCCGGAAAAACTTTCAAGTGCTATTGTAACTTGAGTGCAGGCAATTCCTGCCTTCTTCAGAGTATCAGCCTGAGTAGCAATCGATTCCCGGCGACAGCCCAATAATGGAAATGGCTATCAAGTTGTTAGTAAAAAAGTAAAAATTTTGTTAACAATAGTGTTAACACTAGACAATTACATAAGCCAAGACTATTCTCAACGCAGGAGGGATGCATTTTATGAAAGAGTTAAAATCAGCTCGTATCCTTATCGTTGATGACGAAGAAAGAAACGTCAAACTATTGCAGGTGTTGTTGCAGTCAGAAGGCTATGCCACGGCATCGGCCAGCAACGGGCGCGACGCCCTGGCAATGGCGGTCAACGCGCCGCCAGACCTGATATTGATGGATATCATGATGCCCGGCATGGATGGTTTTGAAACTGTCACCGCGCTGAAAGCCCATAGTGCGACCCAACACGTACCCGTCATCATGCTGACTGCACTGGATGACCGCCATTCGAAACTGCGCGCCCTGGAGGCGGGAGCCGAAGAATTTCTGTCCAAGCCCATAGACCGCGCCGACCTCAATGTGCGGGTGCGTAATTTGCTCAGGCTGAAGGAATATGGTGATTTTCTGAATGACCATAACCAGTTGCTGGAACAACAGGTAAAACAGCGCACCAACCAGCTGGAAGATGCCTACCGCGAAACAGTATTTACCCTGGTGCGGGCAGCCGAACACAAGGATGAAGAAACCGGCCACCATGTGCGCCGTATCAGCTATTACTGCCAGGTGTTGGCCCAGGCGATGAATTTGCCACTGGAATTCCACGATGCCATCTTCCAGTCCAGTCCCATGCATGACATCGGCAAAATAGGCATCCCTGATCACGTACTGTTAAAACCCGGCAGTTTCACCATGGATGAATGGAATATCATGCGCACCCATTGTGCGCTGGGTGCCAGTATTTTATCCAGCGGCGGCTCTCCGTATACAGAGATGGGGGCAGAAATCGCTCTCAATCACCATGAACGCTGGGATGGCACCGGCTATCCGAATGGCTTGAAAGGCGCCGCCATTCCCATCGCTGCGCGTGTCATGCAAATCTGCGATGTGTATGATGCGCTGCGCAGCCGTCGCCCTTACAAGCCGGCCTTTGACCACCAGCGCAGCATGGCCATCATCGCCCATGGTGATGGGCGAACTGAACCCGGTCATTTTGACCCCGTCGTGCTGGCCTGTTTCGTCGCCCAGGGCGATCGCTTTGCCGCCATTTATGACCAACATGACGATGCCTGAGCATACTCCGGGTATTTTGTTGATCGATGCCGACCCTGCCTTGCAAGCCAGGCTGGCGATCTTGCTACATGCTTTGCCACAGCGGCTCTGCATCGCCGCCGGCCCCGCACAAGCCCGCCGTGTGATGGCAGAGCAGCGCATCAGCTTGCTCATTGCGGAACCGGCAGACGCAGGTGTGGCTAATTTCATGCAGGACATGCATGAAACAGATGGCGATATGGTCAGCCTGATCCTGACCGCTCATCCTGAACATCCGCAAGTATTGCAGGTGCTGAATCGGGCCAGACCTTACCGCCTGTTGATTAAACCTGTTAGCGATGCAGAATTGCTGGGCACGGTCAGACAGGCACTGGAACATGCGGTACAACAACAGGAACAGCAACGTTTGCTGCGCGAATACCAGGGCATACTGGCCAATGCGGAAGGTGCCCATGCTTTCCGTGTGCTGGATGCACTCATGCATTCCATCCACAAGGATATGGCAGCGGATGCCATACATCATTTGCCGGTAGGTGCATTGCTATTGGTGAATGACTGTGTCAGCCTGTCGAATGCACCGGCACGGCGGTTTTTGCAGGAGATGGAAGAAACCCCGGCAGAACCCGGTATAAGCCTGGCGCACTTGCCCGCTGCCTTGCAGGACGCGCCGCATGCCCCGCGCCGTCAGCGCCTGCAACACCGCACTGCCATCAATCGCAGAGTGGACTATTTCGTGCTGGAACTGACTGCCGGTACCCTGATCGCTTTCGCTCCTGAACCCAGCCTTGGACGTCCACCGGATACATAGCATTCTGTATCAGCTTCATAGCGGTCATGCAGTGACAATATCAAGTTCCACAGGAAGAACCACATGAAAAAATTCAGTACAGAATTCAGGTTGGTCACTGGTCTGGGCCTTGGCCTGATATTGCTGCTGATAGCCGGATGGCAACTGTATCGCGCCTTGCAGGAATACCGCAACAACTCCTACTGGGTAGAACATACCTATCTGGTCATGGGTGCGCTGGATGACATGAAATCAGGTGTGCTGGAAATGGAAAGCGTGCAAAGACTGTATCTGATTACCGGTGATGCCTCCTTCATCGGCCAGCGCGAAGCGCAGACCATACAGGCACAGGCTGCCATGAAAAAAATCACTGAGCTGACGGCAGACAATCCACGCCAGCAATTGCAAGGGAAAGTCCTGGCACAAAGACTGAATGAACGCCTGACCACCCTGGACCAGACCTTGCGCCTGTATAAGGAAGCCGGTTTTGAAGCCGCGCGGCAAAGACTGATAGGTGGGACACCACGCATCATCATGGAGAGCCTGCTGGAACAAATCAGGCAAATGGAACAGGAAGAACAGGTATTGCTCAGTCAGCGCAGCCGACAGGCCGAACAGAGTGCAGTGCAGGCGCGCAATGTCGGCACGTTGATGGTGGTAATCACTTTGCTGGGTTGGTTCTTGCTGTGGCAACAAATCAGGATTGATGTCAAACATCGCTCGGCTGCCGAAAAAGCCGTTCACGATAGTGAATCGCTACTCAAGCAGATACTGAATATCTTGCCGGTGGGTGTGTTCATTTCAGATCGCAACGGCTTGCTGACCCAGATCAATCAGTATGGCGAAAAAATCTGGGGCGGTGCGCGTCATGTAAGCATGGACCAATATGGCGAATACGTAGGCTGGTGGCCAGATAGCGGCAAACGCATCGCGGCAGATGAATGGGCGCTGGCACGCACCCTGCAAAACGGTGAAACCATTTTGAACGAACTGGCAGACATACGCTGCTTTGATGGCAGCCGTAAAACCATTTCAAATAATACCTCCCCTTTGCGTGACGACAGCGGTCGCATCGTCGGTGGTCTGGCGGTGAATGTGGATGTCACCGACTTTATCCATACTGAGCGCAAGTTAAGGGCTGCCGCCCACTATGACGACACCCTGGTACAGGCGCAAAACCTGTTTGCCACCAGCTTTGACCGTGAGAAAATTTTTTCCGGCCTGCTGGACCTGCTGGCCGGACGCCATGGTTTCGCCGTATCTGCCTTGTATGGATTTGATGAATGGAATGCCGTGTTCCGCTGTGAAGCAGGGCATGGCCTGGGCCGCGAGGTGCCACGTCAATTCGCGCTGGGCGAAGGCTTGCTGGGTCAGGCAGCCCTGAGCGGAAAAACCAATTTCCTGGATATTAGCTACCTGAAGCTGGAGGTCGGGCTGGCAGATTTCGCGCCGACCCAGGTGTTGATGGTGCCGGTCACTTATCAGGAGCGCCGTCTGGCAGTGCTGGTGCTGGCGGCGACCACCAGGCTGATCGACAGCGACCAGGCGTTTCTGGAAAAACTGGTGATACAGCTGGGTGTCGCCCTGCACAATCTGCGTCAGTATAACGACCTGAAATTGCTGGCTGATCGCCTGCGCATCAGCAGTGAAGAAATTGCGGCTAAAAATCAGCAACTAGAACAAGCCAGCCTGATGAAATCCGAATTCCTGGCGAATATGTCGCATGAATTGCGTACCCCTCTGAATGCCATCATCGGTTTTTCAGAAATACTCAGGGATGGCCTGATGGGAGAAATGAATACCCGGCAAAGCGAAGGCATCAATGATATTTTCAATAGTGGCAAGCACCTGCTGAGCCTGATCAATGACATTCTTGACCTGTCCAAGATCGAGGCCGGAAAAATGAATGTGAATTTCGAAGCCGTCAGCGTCGCGCCGCTGGTGCAGTCCAGCCTGCAAATCGTGCGTGAACAGGCCCTGATCCAGGGACTGCAACTGAGTGCAGAAGTACAGGAAAACCTGGGTGAAGCCTGGCTGGATGAAGTCAAGATCAAACAGATCATCTATAACCTGTTATCGAATGCCGTCAAGTTTACGCCTGAAGGCGGCAAAGTCAGCATTGCTGCTCGCCGCGTCGATGGCGTGAAGATCGCGGGCGGACGGTATGAACATTATCTTGAAATCAGCGTCAGCGATACTGGCATAGGCATGTCGGCGGAAGAGCAGACGCGCCTGTTCCGGCCATTTACCCAGATAGACAGCAGCCTGGCACGCCGCCATCAAGGTACCGGACTGGGCCTGGCCCTGGTCAAGCGCATGGCAGAATTGCATGGCGGCAGCGTGACACTGCATAGTGAACCAGACCAGGGTTCCACTTTCACGGTACTCTTGCCTTTGCGTACTGCCGCTCAGGTGGAAGCGATTGTCGGCAACGCGTCCATGCCGGTCAGCCATAGCAGTATTCCGGCCCCGGCGGCCGATACCAGCGGTACGCTGCTGGCACTGGTGATAGAAGATGATGACCAGGCCGCTGAAGTATTGCGCCTGCAACTGGAAAGCGAAGGCTTTCGCGTTGTGCGGGCCAGTTCGGCAGAAAGTGCCCTGGCCCTGGCTGAACAGGAATGCCCTGACCTGATCACCCTGGATATTTTGTTGCCGGGCATGGATGGCTGGGAATTCTTGCAGCGCTTTAAACTGGACACCCGGTTTGCATCGGTACCGGTGGTGATTATTTCTATCGTGGCTGACCGTGGCCGTGGCATGTCACTGGGAGCAGCGCAGGTCATGCAAAAACCGGTATCAAGGGAAACCATGAATGCGGCCCTGGCGCAACTGGGATTTGCATCGCGCAGCAGCGGGCGGCAGTTAAGTGCGCTGATCATTGATGATGACCCCAAGGCGATACAACTGATTACAACCTACCTCGACAGTTTCGGTTACCGTACCCTGTCTGCCCTGGGTGGCCAGGAAGGCATACATACAGCCCGTCGCGCCCAGCCTGACCTGATCGTACTGGATTTGATGATGCCCGAAGTCAACGGCTTTGACGTGGTTGAAGCCTTGAAAGCAGATGCCAGCACCGCCGGAATTCCCGTTATGATATTGACAGCCAAACAAATCACCACTGAAGACAAACTACGCCTGAACGGCGATGTAAAAAAAGTAATGGAAAAATCCGAATTCAATCATGGTCGTTTCATCGGCGAAGTCAGACGTGCCATGGCCGGCAGAGGAAAATGACATGGCACGCGTACTGATCGTGGAAGACAATCCTGTCAATATGAAACTGGCCTCCTTTCTGCTCAACAATGCCGGTCACGAGGTATTGCAAGCCGCTGATGCAGAAGTGGGCCTGCGTTATGCAAAAGAACAGTTGCCGGACTTGATCTTGATGGATATGCAATTGCCCGGCATTGACGGCATGACAGCAGTGCGCCTGCTCAGGAATGATGCCGTTACCGCGCATATCCGTATCATGGCATTGACGGCATTTTCCATGCATGGTGACAAAGAACGCTTCATGGCAGCGGGTTGCGATGCCTATATGGCAAAACCCATCCGTTACCAGCAATTCATGGATCTGGTAAACAAGGTCCTGAGTAGTTAGCTTGCTATCATCCTGGCAAGTGCTCCGACGTAGAATTTGCTTACAACGCCGGGCAGGCGAGGTAAACTATGGGTTACTGAAAAAAGGTGTCCCATGAAATTTGAGCATTTGGTAGAAATCAATGATCTGAGCAATCCCATGATAGAAGTCATCACCCGCGAGCAATTGTGGCGCGGCCTGGTATTAAGGGCAGAAATGCCAAGAATGTTTGTGTCTTACCTGGACGACGCCCTGATCATGGAGCGTACCGAAGCTGGCATGACGCGTACGCTGAAGTATGGTGAGCTGGAAGTCACGGACCGTGTCAGTTTCGTGCATCTGGAACATGTGCATTACGATGTGGCGGCGCAGAAAGAAATCCCGCATTCCACCCTGCGCATGAGTATAGAAGAACCGCAGCCACAGGCGCTGTTCGTGCGTTTCAGCTATGACAATGGCCAGAGTGCGCAGCACGATGCCGAAAATGATATGTATGACGAATATCGCAAATCGGCCTATCACGAAGCCGACGTCGAAACCGTACGCATCATCCGCGAGCTGGCAGAAGCCGGCAGGCTGGATGCCTTGCCGTCCTGAGTTGAATGGCAACATCGGCAACACCGCCAAGACCGTCAATCCAAATGGCGATTGACGGCAAAACTCTGGGATAATGCCGCCTTGCTCTTCTTTACGCTTCTCCGATTACCATTCTCTCTGCAAGGCTTACCATGTCCAAGCGCACTGCCACCGTGGCCACAAAAATCACCGTGCCCGCCATACTTCCTGCGCCCTTACCGGTTCAAACCACACGCCTGAAACGCAAGCAATTTGCCAGCACGGGCGACGTCCATGTACAGGGCGATGCCCTGATCACCACCCAGCTTATCGTCGGTGGTGACTGCCTGATCGATGGTGACCTGGAAGCAGAAGAAGTATTTTGCCTGGGTAAATTGACAGTAACCGGCGATATCCGCGTGCAATCGCTGTATATTGGTCATACGCTGGATGCCGGTGGCAATATTGAAGTCGAATACCTGCTGAAGACCGGTTGCAGCGCCGACTGGATGGCACGCATGCTGGAACTGGATCAGCGCAAGGCTTTGGTGGCTGGCAGTAATTTCATTCATCAACTGGTACATCCTGCCATCCTGGCACGGCATGATCATCATGATGCCTTTGGCGGTTATGGCGATATTCAGGCGCTGGGCTACCTGACCTGTGCCGACCTGGATTGTCATGGCAATGTACAACTCGACGATGTGCTGGAAGCCGGCGAAATCCAGTTTATCGGCGGACATTTGTCGGCTGCTGGTATCCATGTTGCCGGTGACTGCAATTGTCAGGGTGAATTGTTCAGCGAAACCGATGTCCAGATAGAAGGCAGCCTGTTTGCCGCCACCGTGATTTGCCAGGGCAACCTGGAAGTAGACAGCCTGTGCAGCCAGGGTGATATCAGTACCTGGGGCAGCTTGCGTGCCACCGGCGAAATCAGCAGCCTGCGCGGTGAAATCCATTGCGGACGCTGGATCGCCACCAAGGCCACGATTTATGCGGCCAAGTACATCAAGTCGGGTGAATCTGTGATTGGTGAAAAAGGCATCAGTTGCGGCAGCGATTACGGCATCCTGGCTGGCACCACCCTGCCACGTTCACGCTGGGCGACACATGGTATGGTGTCCGCCACCAGCAAGCCACGCCTGCTGTTGTCCGGCCTATTTGTCGAAGGCAAGAAACTGCGCCATATCGATGCACTGGAAAAGAAACGTGAAACCGAACTGGATTGGGAAGTGCAGCGCCGCCTGAAGCGCGAAATGCAGCCAGACTAAACAGCCAGGGGAAGGGCTTGTGCCTTTCCCGCAGGGTCTGATCGCTTCTTCCTGTCATTGGCAAAGCGGGCCTTAAGTTCGCCTCAATCTGGCCTTAAGTTCGCCTTAAATTCGTCGCCTTAAGTTCGTATTATGTTCGTCTTAATAGCAGCTTGTGCAACAAGCCAGCGCCAATGACAAACAAGACGATGGCAATCAACCAATGCGCTGGTGACGGTTGCCAGTCTTCCCCGGATACTGCCCAGCGCTCCATCAGCATGGCCAGGCTGTTATAGCTGGCGTGCAAAATGATACCCGGCCACAAGGAACGACTGCGTTCATACAGCCAGCCACACAGGCAGCCGAGCAGGAAGGCGGCAAAGAACTGGTAGATATTCAGGTGCGCAAAACCGAACAACAAGGCCGACCCGCAGATCGCTTGCCAGCGTGAATACTGGCCCAGGAAACTGCGCAGGATAATGCCGCGAAACAGCATTTCTTCCACCACCGGGGCAATCAGGCAGGCAGTGACGATGGACGACAGGCCACTTAGCATCATCTGTTCAAAAATCTTTTGCTGCCCCGCTGGTACCGGCAACCATTGCACCAGCACTTGTTCCAGCAGCATGATCAGCAGCGACAATGCCGGCACCAGCATCAGTACCGGCACACCCAGCAAGCCAACGGTAGCCCCCACCGGGGTAGGGGAAGCATGAAACAGGGATGAATAAGTCATCTTCTTGTAATGCAGCAGTACCGTGAATAACACGGCATTGGCCAGCAGGAAAACGATGCCTATCATATGCGCGGGGTCCATGCCCAGCACAGAACGCATATCGTAAAAAGCGGCGTTGATGACAAATTCCACGCCCATCAGAAAAGCGACCAGAAAAACCGCTTCCAGCGCCGAGGGAAATTGATCGTGTTGCTGTTTCATAAATAGGAAGGGAAGACCAGAATTGGTGCTGTAGCGGATGACCGGTACATTGCAGCATTACATATCAGCATTACTTAGCAGCATTACATAGCCGACAAGTCCAGACCGGCTGAAAATTCGCCGTCCACTTCCTTGATGATGGCCTGACCGGCTATCGTGTCCTCACCGTTAAAACTCAGGGTCGGTCCGCCATAGAGGGTCCAGCACTTATTCAGCGCTTCAGATACACGCAGGCAGAATGCCTTGTCGTCGGGGCCGGTCAGATAACGATAGAGTTTCATGGTGCCTGTCTTTGCTGTGAGTCTCCCATTATAGCCGCCCCCGGGCAGCCGATGCCGGGATAGCAAGCAAATACTATCCCGCACACAGTCTTCCCTAACCGGCAGCCTTCAAATGCCGCAATTGCTGTAATTGCTGCAGTTGCTGCAATTGCTTTTTGAGCAACTGGTTTTCTTCCAGCAATTCCGCCATCATCCCCTGCACTTCCCTTTCGCTAAACCTGGGGGTGATGTGTTGCGGACAATTCCATTCGACCGCCTCTACCGCGATGATGACGGCACGCTCAACCCGGGCACGGTAGGCCGGCATTGTCAGTCTGGCGATGAGCTCAGCTTGTTCATTCTCGTGAACGATGCGGGCCCGGCCCCAGATTTTCATACGCCGCCGTCTGGCATAATCGATGAGGATCAGGGAAATCCTGTCATTTGCAAACAGATTGCCCACACTCAGGTATTGCGCATTGCCGGAAAAGTCGGCATAGCCTATGGTTTTGGCATCGAATACCTGCAGAAAGCCCGCCGGGCCGCCCCGGTGCTGCACATAAGGCCAGTCATTTTCAGACACCGTCGCCTGATAAAAACTGTCGCGCGCCTGCAGGAATTCAATGTCACGCTGCAGCAAATGATCCCGCTTTTCATCCACCAGTTCAAAACCAAGATTGTCTTCCCGGCTGCCATACAGGCTTTGTGCTGCTTTGACACTGGGTGTGAAGCTGATATCGGCAAAGGCGCGGGACATGATGGTTTCCAATCAGGTAGTTGGCGTAAAATGAACGCCTGCCATCTACTCTGTAGCAAAGTCAGCAGGATTAGAATCCCCATCATTTATAATTCATTATTCCTTTTAGCGGAATAATGGAAATAATCTGCACTGGTCGCCGCGCAAGACAGGAACTAAATTTGTAGAGATGTGTCTGTAATTGACTGCTATTGTCAGGATTTTCTGCCATTTTAATAAGCAAACTGAAAATTTGACCGCAAGTCACCGTATTTCGCTGTATTTTGCTGCACACTGATTATTTTCGTTGATGGGTGCAGCTGTACTGCCGCCCGTATGTTTTACCTCGTTGGAGACCAATTTGTTCAAAGTTATCGCCCTCACGCTGGCCGTTGCCGGTGCTTTTTCATCCGCCCATGCTGACGAAGGTCAGTGGCAACCACATCAGTTACCCCAGTTAAAATCCGAACTCAAACGCATAGGCATCAGCATCCCGGCTGAAAAACTGGCGGATTTGAGCAAGCACCCACTGAATACCATGGTGTCGCTGGGCGGCTGTTCTGCCTCTTTCGTGTCAAACAGCGGTCTCGTTGTAACCAATCATCACTGCGCGTACAAAGCTATACAGAGAAATTCCACGGCAGAAAAGAATTACATCAGCGACGGTTTCCTGGCCCGCACCAAGGCCGAGGAATTACCGGCCGGACCGGATGCACACATGTACATCACCGACAAGGTAGACAACGTCACCGACCAGGTATTGAAGGGATTGACGGCCACCATGTCTGGCCGTGCCCGCTATGAACAGGTGGAAAACCGCATCAAGGCCCTGATTGCTGAATGTGAACAGGACAAAGCCTATCGTTGTTCCGTACCCAGCTTCCATCGCGGACTGGAGTATTACCGCATACGCCAGATGATGATACGGGATGTCAGGCTGGTGTACGCACCCTCTGACAAGATTGGCAATTTTGGGGGTGAAGTCGATAATTTTGAATGGCCGCGTCATACTGGCGACTATGCATTTTTGCGTGCCTATGTGGGCAAGGACGGTCGCCCTGCTGACCCGTCTGCCGACAATATCCCGTATCAGTCCAAAGACTTCCTGGTGGTGTCGGCACAGGGTCTGAAAAATGGTGACCCGATCTTGCTGGCCGGTTACCCAGGACGCACCAGTCGTTATAAACTGCCGGCAGAAATACGTTTTGCGCGTGACCGCAGCTATCCGGCCAAGGTGACTGAATCCACGGCCGATATTGCTGTCATCCAGGCCGCAAGCGCTGGTGACAAGACTGCAGAAGTACGTTACGCCAGCGTCGTCAAAGGCATCAACAACGGTTTGAAAAAAACTGAAGGCTTGCTGGCTGGCTTTGCGCGCAAAGACCTGGCCGCCATCAAGGATGGCCAGGATGCCGACTTCCGTGCCTGGTATAAACAGCATGGCGACAACAAGACTTTGCTGTCAGAACTGGACGCGGTCATCGCCAGTGACATGACGCTGTCTGAACAAGAAACGGCATGGACCATCATCCATACCGGTGAAATGCTGAAAAGTGCGCGCACGCTCTACCGTGTCGCTATCGAAAGCGAAAAACCGGATGTCGAACGGCATGCCGACTATCAACAGCGCGAATTGTCGTTTATCGCCGGACGCCTGAACCGCCTCGAACAATCTTATCTGCCCAATGTCGATCAGGCACGTTTCACCGCCGCCCTGCAACGCTATAGCAAATTGCCAGAACATGCTCATCCGGCAGGACTGGACGCCTTGCTGCCAGCGCCGGAAAGCGTGGTCAACTTGTATCAGCAAAGCCAGTTGGGTAACACGGCCACGCGATTGGGCTGGATGAGCAAGAACCGCGCTGCGTTCGACGCTTCAGACGATGCCTTCATTCGTCTGGCCATCAAGCTGCATGAAATTGATATGACGCTGGAAAACCAGCGCAAGGAAGTGGATGGCAACCTGGAACGCATCATCCCGCAATACATGCAGGCTGTCATCGCGTGGAAGAAATCCATAGGCAAACCGGTGTATCCCGATGCCAATTCAACTTTGCGCGTCACCTATGGCACGGTGGCTCCGTACACACCACGTGATGGCATCAGCAAGGGGCCATTCACCACGGTGGAAGGCATACTGGAAAAAGATACCGGCAAAGCGCCGTTCGAGGCACCCGTCAATCTGCTGGCCAGCATCAAGGACAAGCACTATGGCCAATTCAAGGACAAGGTATTGAATACTGTTCCGGTAAATTTCCTGTCGACGGCAGATACCACCGGTGGCAATTCCGGCTCTGCTGTGTTGAACAGGAATGGTGAACTGGTGGGCCTGAATTTTGATTCCACTTATGAATCAATTACCAAGGACTGGTATTTTGACAGTGCCATCACCAGGGCCATCCATGTCGATATCCGCTATATGCTGTGGGTTATGAGCGAAGTTGATCATGCCGACAATGTACTGAAGGAAATGACGATCAGGTACCCGGCGAAGTAAGCAAGTCTTCATCGCAAAAAAAAGCGAATCATTGAGGTGATTCGCTTTTTTTATCTGCTAACAGAGTGTTCAGGCACCTTCCCAATGCAGGTCTTTGCCCTGGCTCCATATCGGCGGCATGATGTAATTTTTTGCCCAGTCACTGACCTGCAGTGCTGGCATCGGTCGCGCCACGCCATACCCTTGTGCCAGCATACAGCCGAGTCGCATCAGGGCGACGCCATGTTCGGCACTTTCCACCCCTTCCGCAATCACTTCACGGTTAAACGCGCGCGCCAAACCGATGACGGCACTGATCACGGCCAGGTCATCTTTGTCTTCAAGCATATCGCGCACAAAACTCTGGTCGATTTTCAGGGTATTGGCGGGTAATCGTTTGAGGTAAGACAGGGAAGAATAACCTGTACCGAAATCATCGAGCGCAAAACTTACACCCATTTTCTGGCTGGCCAGCATGACTTCGCGTACATGTTGAATATCCTGTATGGCGGCGGATTCGAGAATTTCTATTTCCAGCCGTTCGGGCGCGACATCCGGATAGTCAGCCAGTATTTTGCGCAGGCGCGGTAAAAAATTCTTGCTCTGGAAATGACGGGCAGCGATATTCACGCTGACTATCCATTGCTGGTGTTCACGATTCCATAGCCGCAGTTGTTCCATGGCCTGCTGCAAGACCCAGTCACCGATATCAATGATCAGATCCGTGTGTTCGACCAGGGGTAAAAATTCCAGTGGGCCGACGATGCCATGTTCCGGGTGCTGCCAGCGCAACAGGGCTTCCATGCCTGTCACATGGCCCAGACGCATATTCACTTTGGGCTGGAAATACAGGCACAGTTCACTCTGGTGCAAAGCCTGTCTGACGCGGGCGCGCTGATTATGGTGGGTGCGCAACTGCTGGTCTTGCTCGGCATCGAACAGATGGAACTGGTTACGTCCGCTCAGTTTGGCCTGGTACATGGCCTGGTCGGCACAGCGCAACAAGGTATCGGCATTGATATCATCACGCGGGTAAATCGCCACGCCGATACTGGCCGACATGCTGACCATGCGTTGCTCGATTTCATAGGGTTGTGCCAGTTCGGCCAGCAGCAGGGCGAGGTTCAGTTCTACCCCGGCGACATCGGTCTGGTTGTGCAGGAGCACCACAAATTCATCGCCACCCAGCCTGGCTACGCTATTGCTGGACCCCACGCTGATTTCCAGGCGGCGCGCGACCTGCTGCAATAGTTTGTCAGCAAATTCATGGCCGTATTTTTCATTGATGACCTGGAAATAATCGAGGTCGAGCAGGCAAACAGCCAGCCAGCATTGCTGTTCACGGGCGCTGTTGATGGCCAGGCTGAAGCGTTCGGCCAGCGAGGCCCGGTTTTCCAGCCCGGTCAGCACATCATGGCCTGCCTGCCAGGATAGTTGCTGTATCAGTTGCCGGCGTTCACTGACATCGCGGAACACCAGGACGCAACCGGTGACGCTGCCATCTTTCTGGCGTATCGGTGCCGCCGTGTAATCCACTTCGATCTGCCTGCCACCACGCGCCGCCAGAATCTGGTTACTGGCCTGCAAGACGTCTTCGCTATTGCAGATATTGTTGACAAAATCACCCAATCCAACCCGGCTGACCGAGTCGGCCAGGAAAAATACATCCTGCAAGTGATGCTCGCATGCTTCTTCCCTACTCCATCCACTCAGTTGCTGCGCCAGTTTGTTGAGCATCAGGATGCGGCCATCGACATCGGTACTGATGACGGCATCGCCAATCGAAGCCAAGGTGGTTTCCACCTTTTCGTTTTCTGCGGCCAATGCTGCCTGCGCCTGAATACGTTCACTGATGTCGATCATGGCACCGATGCTGCCAACTGGCTCACCATCGACATTGGTCAGGTTCGCCTGGTAAAAAATGACATCCAGATGCTTGCCGGAGACATGGGCCCTGGCCTCTGTCACCCGTTTCACTGCATCGCCGGCATCATCCGGCATCAGGGGCATGCTGGATACACCAGGTATGTTCTTATCACTGAAAAGGGCTGGCATGGGCTGCCCTATGACTTCTTCAGCACTGAGTTCAAACATCAGTTCCCAGGCATGGTTCACCCGTCTGCAGATGCCATGCTGATCCTGGAAGAATATCGGTATCGGCAAGGCATTCAGCAATTGCCAGGTGAAATGCAATTGCTCGCTATGGTCGCGCTGGCTGCGTTGTAAAGTCAGCAGCAAGGCTTGCACTTCATTTGCCATGCTATTAAAGGTCAGGGCCAGGGCGCGTGCTTCAGCCGTGCCCGACACCGACATGCGTACCGCATGCTGACCTTGCTTGAATTGCTCAGTCACGTTGGCCAAACGACTGATGGTTCTGGCATTCGAGCGCAGTATCAGGCTCAGCAAGAGGTAGATGGTGAAAATGATGCCCAGCGAGATTTTTGCCTGGGTAATGAACTTTTCCCAGATGTGTTCTTTTTCATACTCGGCCGTGGTGTCAAGCCGCAGCACGGCGGCATCCCCATTGGCCAGTCTGACTTCATTGGCAACTGTTTCCTCAGGCAAGGACAGCACCTTATTGAACCAGGCTGGCACGGCAGCACGCTGGAGTTGCGAATCTTGCCCGACAAACTGCTGCTTACCATAACTCCAGATAATACGGGTAATGATGGTGCTGGAACGTACTTCCTGATCCAGCAAAGTATGTATGCCCTTACTATCACCTTGCGCCGATAATGTACTCAATACCGGGATCAGGTAATGAAAAGAATGCCGCAGCTCTGCCTCTGACCTTTGGCGGGCATCCAGGGTTTCTGCACCAAGCAGCAAGTAGTAGCGCAAACCACTGACGGCAAATATCAAGAAAAAGAGCGGTACAAATAGCCGGGTATAGATTCCTCGCTGCTGCCAACGCTGTAAAAAATCTTGTAGTGTTTGCACAAATTCAACAAATTTCAGTGAAATAAAGCATTTTGGTTAACAAAGCAAGGTGAACTGGTCATCACGTATTCACTATTACACTGAGGGCAATTCTAACCTGAAGATGATTCTTGTTACCGCGAAAAAATTGATTTGAGGCAAATATGCTTGAAGACAACAGCTTGTCATACAAGTACACAACAGTATGGGAAGGTTTTGATTACCTTCACGTTATGAATATGCATCAACAATGAATTTGAGAAACGTTTAAATTGCCGGTCAGCAATTGAATTGATGAGCATAGAGCAGGCTAAATATTAATAAACATTTAATTTTCTCATATAGGCATGAAAAAAAATACTGCACTTGCAGCATTTGCTTACAATTTTTCGAAAAATATTTTCATGCCATCTTATGCCGTTTTTTGCACCAGCAAGAACAGAAAAATGCAAAATTGGCCCAATTTACCGCCTATTTGCTCAAGCATGTGATTTTTTGAGAAGGTAATGATGAGATAAATGCACCAAATTGATGCGACGCAACAATTATGCTTTTTGGAAATAATGCCTATACGAATTATTGATTTTTTAGCTGCGTTGGCACGACGTATAGTGCAAACACCTGCTCGGTTTGGTGGCAGTCAATTGCCCCAGGGGCAACAGCAAATTCATCGATAGCTTTCATTATTTTCAGGAGTTTATTATGTCCTCACATTTCCGCCTCTATGCAATAGTATCCACACTGGCTTTTGCTTTGGTCACCGCACCGGCATTCGCTGTAGAAGTCCGTAACCCATTTGCGGAATCCGGTTGCGAAGCCCCATCTTATGATCAACGTGCGTTGACTGACGAACAAGAAGGCCTGGTCAAGATCAGCTACGTAGTGGATAAACAAGGTGCCGTTGTTGATGCAAAAATCGTTGCTTCCAGCGGTTTCCGCAAACTCGATAAAGCATCCCTGCTGGCACTGAAAGCATGCCGCTTCCAGACTGGCGCAGCACAAGGCTGGAATGACCTTGCGTTTGCCTGGACATTGAAATAATTGTCTGCTGGTTACCGCAAGTCATGCCGACTTGCGGTAACCCCCTGTTTTTGAGCGTGTTGACCCAAGTCAACGCGCTTTAATTCAAGGGCAAAAATATATCGATCATCATCTGATGTTCCGGCACATCCGGGTAAAAACTCAGACGCTGCAAAAATAGCGGGAAGTCGCGCAAGCTGGCACCACTTTGCGGTAACCACTGTCCGTATAGAAATCGTATGCTGGCACCCAGCAAGGCATCTGATCCTGTATGCCGTAATACGGCACAAGACCCTTCCGGTATGATTTTATTGACGATGCCGGCAGCATTCTCTTCTACTGGCGTTTGTACCGCCGCCCCCAAGTCGAAACGGTATTGACTGGGAATACAATTTTCCAGATCATCATAAATCAGGTTGAAGGTTGCGCTGACGCTCGGCGACAATTTGTTTTGTCTGCGCCAGGCAATGAATTTCTGAATGCTGCTATTCAGCAGCGCGGGGTCGCCGCGATGTTCCAATACGGCGATGCTGGTTGCGGGGAAGGTGATGATTTTCACATCATCAAGCTGGTGCTGGGCTGACATATGCTGTTCTCTCATGTGGTGTAGGGATAAGTAGCTGTTCTGCCAGGCGGTCCACTGTGACTGTTTTCTGAAATGCGCAGGGCTTTGCCCCAGGCTTTTCTTGAACGCGCGAGAAAATGCCTCGCTACTTTCATATCCGCTTTCAAGAGCAATATCGATGACCTGACGGTGCTGGCGAAAAGCCAGCACATGCGCAGCCTTCTTCAAGCGCAACAATTGCACATATTTGATGACCGCTATGCCAAAGTAATCAGAAAACTGCCGGTGAAAATGAAACTTTGAGAATGCAGCGACTGCGCTCAATGACTCTACCGACAAGTCTTGTTCCAGATGTTGGTCGATGTAATACAAGACCTTCAGCATTCTGATTTGATACGCCGCATCCCTGATATTCACTGTGCTTCCCCCTGACAGATCACAGCTTACGCAAGCCCCATCGCGCAAGCATGATCAGTCTTGCTCATTTTTACTCATTTTGGCGATGGCGCAGCCGCTCTACCAGGGCGTTTTCGCACAGTTTGAATAGCAGGTAAGCGATCATGGCACCGCAAGAGGTAGCCAGCAATTCCAGCAACTGCTGCAAGCCACCTTCCATCAGCCCTATCCAGCCGTTGTCCAGCAGATAGTCGGCATTGGCACTGAACAGGTGTATCAGGTCGAAAGACAATTTGCCAAACACCAGAAAACTGACTGTCAGCAAGACAAAGCAGGCCACGCTGTGATCACACAACCAGGCATACAATTTACGTTGCCTGGCCATGTTTATTTTCCGGCAGCCGATGTCGACGATTTCTCGGCAATCGCTTTCAGGCTTTGCAAGCCTTCATCAAATTTGCCGCCCACCATCTTGTCCATATTAAAAAATGTGCCCATCAGCTTGGACATAAAATTACTGGGGCCAAACATGGCGTGGCTGACCACGGTCTTGCCAGCCTGGCTTTCCAGCTTGAATTCTATGGTGTTCTGGGCCGCAAAAGGCTTATAGAAATTGATTTGCAGGCGCAAATAATCATGTGGCCGGGTTTCCAGAATTTCCATGCGCTCTTCGCCCAGTTGCTTATTCCCCTGCCAGGCATACACCGCCCCGGGGCCACTG
This sequence comes from Undibacterium sp. Ji50W, assembly GCF_049340445.1. Classification (NCBI taxonomy): domain Bacteria; kingdom Pseudomonadati; phylum Pseudomonadota; class Betaproteobacteria; order Burkholderiales; family Oxalobacteraceae; genus Undibacterium; species Undibacterium sp. Ji50W. Next base: position 240,695 of record NZ_JBMPOX010000005.1, read on the forward strand.
TCATTACCGCTATAACTGCGCTGGACCTGGGGATCGGCTTTTTCCCATGGCGACCAGGCTTCCCATGCGTGGAAATCATTAATCAAGGGGAAAATCTGTTCACTGGCGGCATTGATTTCCAGCGAGCGCTCAACCCGGAAAGCATCTGGCAAAGATGCGATGTACAGCAGAAAGGCGATGAGCAAAAGCACGAGTATGGCAAGTATTATCATGAGCTGACTCCGGGGTTGAAGAAACAAGTGCTGAGCTTAAAACGACAATGACATTATTACCAGTTGCATCCTGCGAAAACCACAGATGTGTGTTTTTAGCGCTGAAACCTTAATCAAATTACCACAATCCTCATAATAATCGGTTTTTTCCCCGTTACAATAAACAACATTACAGCGATCTGTTTTTGATCCCAGGGTTCAACCACTTTTTATTTTTAAGCGACATGCCTACCCCATACAACACCGTACCCACCACCAACGTACCACTTACCGGTGTTATTTTGATCGATGCGTTGCTTGCAGGTGCCAAATGGGGTACCGGGCTGCAAACGGGAATTTCGCTCGCCTACAGTTTTCCATGGTCAACCGGCGATTCCTATTTTTTTGGTCATAATGGGTCCAGCAATTATTCGACGACCGATGAACCGAATGCCAGCTCCCACGCGGCATTAAACACAGTACAGCAACAGTCAGCGAAAACCGCCATGCAGGCCTGGTCTGACGTTGCCAATATTCAGTTCACCCAGGTAGCAGATAACAGCGGCTCAGCCGGTGATATCCGTATTGCCCTGACTTCTGCCACCGATAAAACCAGCACTGGTAAAGCGGCCTGGGGCTGGGCATATAATCCGTCCAATTATTATCCGGAAGGCGGCGATATCTGGATCTCCACCTCCTCCGCAAACAAGGATACGGACTGGACAGTGGGTTCCTATAATTACCAGGCTATCTTGCACGAATTGGGTCATGCGCTGGGTTTGAAGCATCCGTTTGAAGACGGTGTCATCATGCCGACCGCATTCGATACGCGGCAATACACCATCATGTCTTACACGGCGCAGGCGAACGACCTGTTCCGTACCATTACCTATGGCACGAATGGCAAACCGATTTTCACTTACGAGAATATCGTGCCAGAAACACCGATGGTTGCCGACATCGCCGCCATGCAAGACATGTATGGCGCCAACATGACTTACAAAACCGGAAATGATGTCTACACCTTTGAAACCGACAAGCCTTTCCTGAAAACGCTATGGGATGCAGGTGGCAATGATACGATTTCGGTTGCCAATTTCACCCTGGGCTGCAAGATTGACCTGACACCGGGTAATTATTCCGACATACGCATGGTGTCTGCCCCTACCCCCGCCGGTTTCGTCGGGGGAACAGTACCCACCTATAATGGTGTAGCTAACCTGGGTATCGCCTACCAGACCTTTATAGAAAATGCCATAGGTGGTGCCGGGGACGATACCCTGATAGGAAATTCCATCAACAATACCTTCACCGGCAACGGTGGCAATGACACCATAGACGGCGGCCTGGGTCTTGATACAGCCATCTACAATGGCCTGCATAGCAACTACACGCTGACGGCCGTCAGCAATACTGCGTACATCAAAGCAAAAACCGGCACGGACGGTGCCGACAATCTGATCAATGTGGAACGCCTGCAATTCAGCGATGAAAACATTGCACTGGATATCACCGGCACCGCCGGCCAGGCATATCGCCTGTATCAAGCAGCCTTTGACCGCAAGCCGGACATGCTGGGTCTGGGTTACTGGATTGCCGACATGGACAATGGCTCCAACCTGACTACGGTGGCGGCTGGCTTCATGCAATCGGCGGAATTTCAGAAGCTGTATGGCAGCAAGCCTTCCAATACCACGCTGGTCACGAATTTTTACCAGAATGTATTGCACCGTGCGCCGGATCAATCCGGCTTCAATTACTGGCTGGATCAGCTCAATACCAACAAAATCACCGCGGCCGGTGCACTCGCCAGTTTTTGCGAAAGTACCGAAAACCAGGCACTGGTCATCGGTGCCATACAGAACGGCATAGAATACCTGCTGTGGCACGCCACTGCCTGATCTCCGCATAGCTACAGCACTACAGCGCTATCTGCAACACAAAACAGGCCCGCAATGCGGGCCTTGTTGTTATTGCTATCAGCACTGCTGTCATAAAGCTTTCCCACCACGACGCCCGCTTCACCTACAATGGCGGCATATCCTGCGCTACTGTCATCGGCTCGCCACGGTCCAGCAATTGGCGGACAAGCACAAGCGCCACTCCTATTTTTGAAATTATTCCCATGTCTGCATCTACCGCTTTTAGCTCGCTGTCCCTGTCCGTCCCCCTGCTCAGTAATCTGGAAAGCCTGGGCTACAAGGAAATGACCCCCATACAGGCTGCCAGCCTGCCCGTCATCCTGCAACAGCAGGATTTGATTGCCCAAGCCAAAACCGGCAGTGGCAAGACCGCGGCCTTTGGCCTGGGCATACTGGCAAAACTCAATCCCACCTATTTTGCGGTACAGGGCCTGGTGATCTGCCCGACGCGAGAACTGGCAGACCAGGTGGCGAATGAATTGCGCCGCCTCGCCAGGGCCATAGAAAACGTCAAGATCATCACTCTTTGCGGCGGTACCGCCATGCGCCCACAAATCGCTTCGCTGGAACACGGTGCACATATCGTCGTTGGTACGCCAGGGCGCTTGATCGACCATATCAGCCGTGGCACCATCAACCTGAAAACTGTCCAGACCCTGGTACTGGATGAAGCCGACCGCATGGTGGACATGGGCTTTTATGATGATATCTATAACATCGTTGAGGCCACTTCGCCGCGCCGGCAAACCCTGCTGTTCTCTGCCACCTATCCGGATAACATCCGCAAGGCCAGCGAGCAGTTACTACGTGAACCGGTAGAAATCAAGGTTGAATCGCAACATGCGGCCAATCATATCGAACAACTGTTTTACCTGGTAACGCCGGAAGAACGCAATGCTGCTGTCGCGCAGTTGCTCCATCATTATCAACCGGCATCCGCCATTGCTTTTTGCAATACCAAGATTCATTGCCGCGAACTGACAGAAGAATTGCATGCCCGTGGCATCAGCGCCCTGGCCCTGCATGGTGACCTGGAACAGCGCGACCGTGATGAAGTGCTGATCCGTTTTGCCAACCAGAGTTGTTCTGTACTGGTGGCCACCGACGTCGCCGCCCGTGGCCTTGACATACAAACCCTGGGGGCCGTCATCAACGTCGATGTATCCAAAGATACCGAAGTGCATATCCACCGCATAGGCCGCACCGGTCGCGCCGGTGAAAAAGGTCTGGCGCTGAGTCTGGCAACGCCGGGTGAAAAGAAATGGGTGAAGCTGATAGAAGAATATCAGGGTGAAGCTGTCACCTGGGCCGATATTCATGAACTACAGAATCAGGATGCACAGCACCTTGAAGCACCGATGATGACCGTCTGCATCATGGGCGGTAAAAAAGACAAGTTGCGCCCAGGTGATCTGCTGGGTGCCCTGACGGCAGACCTGGGTTTGAAGAAAGAACAGGTAGGTAAAATCAATGTATCCGAATTTATCACCTATGTAGCACTTGACCGCCATGTCGCCGTCAAGACCGTGGATCGCCTGAGCCGCACGAATATCAAGGGCAGGCAATTCAAGATGCGCATCATTGACTAAGCGTAGTCAGTCAACTCAGACCGGGTGGCGTGCCATCAGCCTTTGGACGGCGGCACCGGCGGCCAGGCGGATACCAAAATGCTGTTGCAACAGGGAGCGGTATTCATCTTCGTCACGAATACTGTGCACCTGTCTGACCCCACGCTCGGTGCGGATGCATTTGTTGTTGGAGATGCTGATGCGCCCCTGCGGTATGGCTATCGAGCAAATGGTTTTTTGCGTGAAGTGCGATAGTGACGAAGTCTGTTGATACAGGCACATGGCTGCAAAATCATTGATCTCGAAAGCCTGCAAGGAAAAGCGGAACTGCGGCTGCATGCTCTTGTCATCCCTGCCCTGCATCAGCTTGAAGCATGCCGTAGTTGACCCAAGCCCCGGCTCGGGCTGTACCTGATACTGCATGCCCAGTTCGGTGACGGGCTGGCCATTCATAGTGAGCGGTGCACGGAAGCTGTCCCCAAAACCGACATCGGCAATCCAGCCTTGTCCATCCAGCTGCACCTGTATCAGCATATGATCAAAATCCGGCCCATAGTCTTTGCCATTGAATACGCGCGCAGCAATCAGGCTGGTCTGGAAACCGAAAGACTGTAGCAATAGCCTGAATGCCTGGTTCAATTCATAGCAAAAACCACCGCGCCGCTGTTGCAGCAGCTTGTCCAGCAATGCCGGTGTGGATAAATCCAGCTTGTGACCCAGGCTGATATCCAGGTTTTCAAACGGGATGTGCTGCAAGTGGGCGACATGCAAAGCCGCCAGCACGTCCAGCGTTGCCACACGCGGGCCGGTATACGCGATTCTGTCCAGGTAAGCCTGTATTTGTACGTCATCCAGCATGCAGCCTCCGGCAAAAATCGTTGATGGCTGTTGCATGCTGCTCTAGAATAAAATTCTCGTCGCAACTGGCGTACAGCATGCCCTCATACTGCATGCCCAGATAGGCAAAACTGAGTTTGAATACCTGCTCAAAACAGTCTGCCGGGATGGCATCAGAGCCAGTAGCGAGAACGGCAGCCCGCTTGCTGCGCAATTGGCGACCCAGTGGCTTGTCGATTTTCAGCAGATCAGACAACCTGTCCATGAATATTTTCATGCTGCCACTGGGGGCATACCAATAGATAGGGCTGGCCAGGATGATGCGATCATAGGTCAGGACTTCGCGAATCAGGCCAGGGAAATCATCGTCCTGGTTATGGAAGGCGTAGTCAAAGGGCTTGATCTGATAGCGATTAAGATCCAGCAGGCTGGCCTGTAGCTTATCGGCCAGCGCCTGCGCCAGATGGTAGGTATTGCCCGGATTGCGCGCGCTGCCAAGCAGGATGACGGTACGTGGTTCTGACATCGGAATAAACGGAAGCCAAGGAAGTCCTGAATATACCCCGATGGCCGCTTTCTTGCAGGAGGCAGGGCTTCCACTGCCGGGCAGCCACCAGTTCTATCGCATTGCTGCTATCTGGCAAACCCGCAGCGCCTATGGCTGCATCCAGTCCGGAAAACTCAACACTGATGCCAAAGTCAGCCAGCGATGCGCTAACGATGTTGCGTATCTGTGCATTATCATGCTGGACCGCATGGCGTATGTGGATGGCCGACTGTTTTACCCGTTGCTTTAGCTGCTGCTTTACCCGCTGCTCAGGCATAATTTTGCGGAAAAAAATGACGCTCCACCATCTCAATCAGGATATGCAAGACCTTGATATGCAGTTCCTGCACGCGGTCGGCAAATTGTCCGCCGGGTGTGCAAATGTAGGCGCTGCTCAAATTTTTCAGCACTTCACTGTGCCGGCCACTGAGTATGATGACATGCATGCCACGCGCCTGTGCCACTTCTGCCGCGCGGATCACATTCTTGCTGGTGCCGCTGGTGCTCAGGGCCAGCAGGCAATCGCCGGCCCGGCCATGGGCTTCTATGAAACGGGAAAATACCTGTTCATAACCCATGTCATTGCTGACACAGCTCAAATGCCCGGCATCGCTGATGGCCATGGCAGCCAGCGCGGGCCTGTCCTTGCGGTAGCGACCGGTCAGTTCTTCGGCGAAATGCATGGCATCACACATGGAACCGCCATTGCCGCAACTATACACACGGCCCTGGTTTTCAAACACGCCAACCAGTATCCGTGCAGCCTGTTCGATAGAGGCCAGCGCCTCTTCATTCGCCAGCAAATTGTCCAGCGCCACTTTTGCTTCCTGCAGGCTGGCGAATATGTGCTGTTTGTTATCTTTTACTGTCATGACGCACCGCTCAGTTTTATCAAATGAATGATTTAACCACAAAACTGCTGAATACCTCCCGGAAGCACACAACGATAGCCTGCACCCGCGCCCTGTATGCACCTGATTGCCCAGGCACACACGAAAAAATTTCATTCCATGAATGGCAATTTGGCGGCAATCTGTCAGGCATACTCAGTTTTGTTTGAATAGCAAGCGATAAGGACTGCAGCAACTTCGCTATGCCATTTTTATATAAGATGCCTGCAATTTTATGGAAGCCATACCATGAGCACCCTCGCCCCTCGCCAATTCCTGCTTGACCTCTACAGCAGCGCCGTTGCTGCCGTCAGTGCAGAAAAATGCCTGCCTGCGTTTCTGCCAGCACCGCCAGCGCAAGGGCGCACGCTGGTCATCGGTGCCGGTAAGGGCGCAGCAGCCATGGCTAAAGTGGTGGAACAGCATTGGCAAGGTGAACTGTCCGGCCTGGTAGTAACACGCTATGGCCACGGTGCAGATTGCCACCAGATAGAAGTGGTGGAAGCCGCCCACCCGGTGCCAGATGAAGCAGGCAAACAGGCAGCAGCACGCATACTGGACATGGTGCAAGGGCTGAGCAAAGACGATCTGGTGCTATGCCTGATTTCTGGCGGCGGCTCTGCCCTGCTGGCATTGCCGGCAGACGGTATCAGCCTGGAACAAAAACAGGCCATCAACAAAGCCTTGCTGAAAAGCGGTGCAGCGATTTCTGAAATGAATTGCGTGCGCAAACATCTGTCTGCCATCAAGGGTGGCCGTCTGGCACTGGCTTGCGCCCCGGCACGCGTGGTGACCCTGCTGATATCCGATGTACCCGGTGATGAACCCGGCATCATTGCCAGCGGCCCCACCCTGCCCGATGCGACCACTTGTGCCGAGGCATTGGCAATCTTGCGCAAATACGACATCGCCATCCCGGCTGAGATTTTGCAACATCTGGACAGCGGCAAGGGTGAAACCCCCAAGCCCGACGACCCGCGCTTTAGTGGCCACAGCCATCACATCATCGCCACCGCGCAAGAAGCACTGGAAGCCGCAGCCGCCACCGCACGCGCCGCTGGCATCACCCCCTATATTTTGTCCGACGGCATAGAAGGCGAAGCGCGCGATGTGGCGCTGGTGCATGCCGCACTGGCAAAACAGGTGGCCAAACATGGGCAGCCATTCCAGAAACCTTGTGTACTGATTTCTGGCGGTGAAACCACCGTCACCGTGCGTGGCAAAGGACGTGGTGGCCGTAATGCAGAATTCTTGCTGAGCCTGGCAGTCGCGCTGGACAGCCATCCTGACATCCATGCGATAGCCTGCGATACCGACGGCATCGATGGTTCCGAAGACAATGCCGGTGCCCTGTACGCACCCGACTCCATCAATCGTGCAGCAGCACAACAACTACGCGCCCGCAGCCTGCTGGAGAATAACGACGGCTACGGCTTTTTCAGTGCCCTCGATGACCTGGTCGTCAGCGGCCCGACGCGCACCAATGTCAATGATTTCAGGGCGATATTGATACTGTGAACACGATTGAGGCAGCAATATCGACATGATGACCACAATAGAAGAGATGAAAAAACTTACTATGTTTCAGGTTGACAGAATTCATTTGAAAATCTAAGATCAGGCTCATGAAATTTGCTATCACATTCGCTTTGCATGCACGCCATCATCAGTCACATCTGTGGCTGGGAAGGTTATTGCTTGCGTAATTGTGAAGAAAGCCCTCTCAGCCTGACTCAGAGGGCTTTTTTATTTTGCCTTGCGAACAAGCCGTCAAGGCTTTCGCAAGATCGCCTCATGCTTTGCAACAGAAATACAAATCAAGCTTATGAAAATGTAGGATCGCCCTTCTGAACTGCCGGGTCATCACGACAGCGCTGACCCGGCAGCCAGATCACTTCCAGACATTCACATCCCCGGCTTCATGAAAATCTGAACGCTGGGGATTCACTACACAAAACCGATGTCCGGTGGGTGCTTCCATCACCGTCCAGCGTTCCATCACCTGGACGATTTTGGCACCCAGTTTTTCCAGGCGCTGTACTTCGGCCTGGATATTGTCTGTTTCTATATCCAGATGCACGCGGCTGAGGTGCTCAACCTTCTGTAACAGTAATCTTGCCTCTTCCCCCGGCACATCCAGGTAGACATACTTGGATGCCCATTCTTCATCAGACGCAATCGCCGTATATCCCAAGGCACCGGCCCAAAACGTAGCAGCCGGATTGATGTCATCTACCTGGCAATCTATCACCAGACCTGCCAATCGACTTTTATGCATGTGTACCTCCGGTCAAAGTAATTCTTATCAACGAAGCAATTCACATTCCAAGAACGTGTTTACGATCTTACTGCGCGAGCGTGATCGGGGCTCATGCGCTGCTCAAAATGCTCATGTACTTTAAGTACATTCCGCTTTTTGCGCGGCTCTTCACCCCGCTGACGCTCGCTCGCTACAGATCGTAAACACGTTCTAAAGAAAAATGAGCTAACGCACACCGGGGTTCATTTAAAAACCCATATTTTGCTACCAATAAAATTCCACAAGAAAACGATCCCGGTAATGAATATCTGTGAAATCCAGTAATTGACTTGCAAATGTGAAGTCAGGAACCACATCGCTACGACATTAAACAAAAAGCCCACACCTAGCACGGCAAAGTACTTGGGGGCCAATGAAAGATGCTCGCCATCACTTTCAAAGGTGAAAAAATAATTCAATGCATAGTTCAAGAACGAGCCCAGCAGATAGCCGGTTGCCGAACAAATGGTAGGAGAAATATGCAAATACTCAACCCCCAGCCATAGCGTGAGGTATTGGGTTGCCGTGCCGCATAAGCCGACCATGGCAAATTTAATCAATTCCTTGATGACCATCTTATTATTCTTTTAAGCAGAAACCGCCATTCTATCTAAAAAAGCCGTCATCCTTACACCTGCTGCACTTTGCCACCCATTGCCACCCCTTACTACCCCTTGTAAGCCATAACAGGGCAAATGCCAGCGCCCCACTTATCTTCCCCGGTTACCATTAAACCTCACCATTACGCAGTTGGTCACAAGTCGCTGTCGCCCGCAAATGGGTATCGCTATAGTCACTCCATGGCAGCAAACAAAGGAGCACACCATGAACCCAGGCAATGACTTAATGACCATCCACCACACAACAACAGAGGAAAACACCATGAACAACGCTCACAGCAACCCTACAATGGATTTTATCAAGAATCTGGGTGAAACACTGGCCTATGTCGGACAACAGGCATTTGACTGGATCATCCAGGCATCCTGGAAAAAGCTGTTGCTGGTATCCTTGCTGACCATTCTCACCGGCGGCCTGATCCATCTGTCATCGCTGGCGAATACCGCAGTCTTTGGTGCCATTCTGGTGAAACTGTTTGCCAATAAAGACAAACAGACTTCGTCTCAGGTTTAATTAACAACCAGGCAAACAGGCTGGCCGTGAACAAGATATCGAGAAATGATCATGAACCACCACAACGACAATAAGGTGCTGGATTTCATCACGGACGTCATCGAAACGATGACCGTGCTGTGGTGGCAATTCTTTGACTGGCTGGCAGTCAAGTCTTGGACTTACTTGATGGTCACGGCTTTGCTGAGCTTGATCATAGGTGGCATGTTGGGCCTGGGCGGGCCGGTATTCTTGCTGATCATTGTTTCCATCATCGTCAAGAGCCTGGCTGGCGGCAAGCGACGGGCCGAAATTGCGGCCACGGCAGCCGCCACGCGCGCCGATGTCGAAGCGCTGGAAAGAAGAGTGCTGGAAGCGGAAATGGCTGCCCTGCAAGCCCAGATAGAACCACATTTCCTGTTCAACACCCTGGCCCTGATAGGACAGCTGATAGAAACCAGTCCGGCTGAAGCCAGCAAGGTCCACCAGCACCTGATCACCTACCTGCGCTCTGCTTTGCCACAAATGCGCGACAAGGGCAATGGCAAGCTCGGGCAACAGATGGAAATGTGTCGTGCTTACCTGAACATCATGCAGGCACGCATGCAGGAACGTTTGACTTATCAGATAGAATTACCTTCTGAACTGGAGTTCTTGCCCTTCCCTTCCATGATGATACAAACCCTGGTGGAAAATTCCATCAAGCATGGCCTGGAACCCAAGACCACGGGCGGCCATATCTGCATCACCGCAAAAAAACTGGATAACCACTTGCTGGTCGAAGTCCGCGACAATGGCATGGGTTTCAATATGCATGCAGATGATGGCCTGGGCCTGAGCAATATCCGTGAACGCCTGAAAGTATTGTATGCAGGCAAGGCACAGCTCATCATTGAAGCACCTCAAAGCGGCGGCGCCGTGGTAGGCATACAACTGCCTCTGGACGGCAAGCAGTAATTAGACATAAGGCAAAAGCATGTCAATCAAAGCGACAACAACTGCAACGGCAATGATCGTCGATGATGAAACCCCGATGCGCGAGCAATTGCGTTCACGCCTGCAACAGGCATGGCCACAGCTATCCATCATTGCCGAAGCAGCGAATGGTATTGCCGCCATCGAACAGGCTGAAATTGACAAGCCCGACATCATCTTCCTGGACATACGCATGCCTGGCAAAAATGGCATAGAAGCTGCCAGCACTTTGGCCAAACAGGCACTGATCGTCTTCGTCACCGCCTATGATGAATATGCGATACAGGCGTTTGAACGCGGTGCCATGGATTATTTATTGAAGCCGGTAGAAGCTGAACGCCTGGCCGGCACCTGCCAGCGCCTGCAAAAACAACTGGAACAGCGCCAGCAACAAGCTAAGCAAGCGCTTGCCCCTGCGCCCAACCAGGCAACACAGGTAGAACAATTGCTCACACAATTGATGCAACATCAGGGCCAAAACCGCGAATACCTGCGCTGGATACAGGCCAGCGTGGGTAGCAGCCTGCGCATGATCAGCACCAAAGAAATCCTGTTTTTTCGCTCTGACGAAAAATATACCCTGGTACAAACCGAACAGGCAGAATTCCTGATCCGCAAATCACTGAAAGAACTGGAAGACGAACTCGACCCCAAGGAATTCTGGCGCATACACCGTTCCACCCTGGTACGCGTATCTGCCATTGCCGAAGTAACGCGGGATTTTCGTGGCCGCCAGCTCATTGCGCTGAAAGGCCATACCGAAAAACTGGAAGTCAGCCGCAACCATACGCACTTGTTCCAGCAGATGTAAGACAAAGCTTTTGGTAAGACAGAGTTTTCGGTTGCTTTCGCGGGTATTCAGGATTTGGTGGTCGTCGCTGTCACCAGCGTTGCCGCTTTAGATGCCTCGATAAATTCCTGCCACAAGGTATCCAGCGTGGCACCGCCGTATGCCGCAAACAGCTCAGGCGTATATTCGCCCTTGCTAAGCGCCCGGTTCAGTTTTTTTACGATATCCTTGTCCTTGTTGACTTCCAGCCAGTACAAGAAACTGGAAGCAACAGTGTAAGCCTTCAGATAACCCTGTTCCTTCATATTGACGCCGTGCTTTTCCAGCATATAAAAATAACGCGCGTCAGGCTGATAGCCTGTCAGCTGGTCTTGCGCATTGATCTGCAAGGTGGCGCTGATATCTTTTTCAAAATACTTGTGGCGCACATAATCAGCGATCCCTTCCACCAACCAGCCGATTTGGTGCTTCGATGGTAGGTATTGTTGGTTGATATGCGTGATTTCGTGCACCAACATGGCCTGGAAATTGTCGGGCATGGCCGCCACCTGTTCAGCAGAAATGTAAATGGTATTATCGCTGGCATAGGCAACAACATTTGCCAGTTCCGGCCCAAATCCCGGCATCAGCACGATACCAACGTCCGCATAAGGCAAGGCATGGCCTTCATCAAACAGCAGGCTATTGATTAACGGATACCAAGTTTCCACCAGTCGCTGGCTTTGTTCCACGCGGGCTAACATTTCAGGGCTGGCTTTGAATTCTACCTGAGCCAGTTTAACCACAATATCGGTCGCATGACTCAGTACCGGCATAAAGCAGCCTGCCAACAGCGTCAACACCAAACACAGGGAACTGCGGGTTAAGTAGTTTTTCATGTTAGTGACCGTTTCAGGTTGTCAGGCAGGATTTGTCGCCTTGAGTAGCCCTCTTAAAGAAATCTGATACTTTCTCCTTAATTCGGCAATACTGATTTCGGCACCTAGCATTTGAGATGCAAAGGCTAGGCATACGAGACCACATTCAGTGGTTTCATCTTGGCGTAATAAAATGCTCACTGAGTTCCAAACGCCCTATTTAATATAGCTAAATAGATGATCTCTTGGCTCTGGCTGAACACTTGCGTACCTTTTGAGACTCCCATCTTTATTTATAAAACTGTAGGCACTTACGATTTCAAGTTTGTTTCGTCCACCGTTTAAGTCTACTCCTTGCAAATTAAATCCAAGACTACCTTGGCCGCAAAGAAAAACAGGCTTCCAAACATATCTGTCGTTTAACCAATCGGTCAGCAGCAGTGTGTCTGATAAATCAGTTGTAGTCACTACACCTTTATCCTGGACTCGTAGAATTAGTTTTTTTGGGTCTAAAGTTAATTCTAGTTCGTATAGAACGTCAGGACACTGTAATTTAAATATTTCAACAACTGGTGATGCCCAATGCGCGTGCGGAACCGATATATCTACGGTAGTTTGCGCACAGGCCAAACGCGAAAATATTAATAGAGTCGATAAAAATAGTAAATCTTTACATGATCGGAAGTTCATGACTTTCCTAGAATGAAGTGCTGTCACTTTGTAACTGCCATCAGTGGTTGTAACATAGCCAAAGACAGTCTCCTTTTTACTGTACTTAGTTATGCCAAGGAAAAAAATAGTTGTAAAAAATCAGAAGAAAAAAACTGTAATGACCCATCCGGACACCCCAAGTAGTTTGATTGGTGAACCGACCATAGACTTGGCTTCAGCAATAGCCTCCCCTTCCGGAACATGGTTTCAACATCGAAGGGTTCGTTTGACATGTTACATTACCAACAATAATAATTGTTACATGCTTTTAATACAATCACAATCTAACTATTTTTGAAAATATTTGTGATTTTAAAAACAACTAAATTCAAGTGAACTCCAACAATGCATCGAGAGATTTATTTTCTTCTTGAAAATCTTCAAGCAACCAGCGGTCTTCCCAATTTTTCCGTTCATCAGAAGGAAGTTTGCTGATATTTTCAGCCCGTCTGAACAAACCCTGTAAATCTTCGAATTGCAGTATTTGAGATTCCCCACACGCATCAAAATCAGCATGAAAGGATTTTTCAAATCTCTGTATAAGCACCTCATTCGCACCAACAGTTCCATCCATGTATAAGAAAACAGCAAGGTCACAGAGCTGAGCAAGATTAAACCTGTCCCGCTTCCTGATTTTCAGCTTTTGAAGAACAACATTTACAATCAAGTCTTGTTGTTTGGACCGTTTAATCAGACGAAACAAAGAATCAGCCCTGCTGCCTTCGGATTGAGGGTCATTTGCCAAATTTCCGGTCGCCGCCGCAATAAGCTCTTTTGAAAATTCAACATGCGGATGTGCCCTCATGAGCAACATCGCCCTGCCTGTTCCCAGGGTCAGTGAATGAAAAAACTGCTTTTGCAAAGCTGCGATGTCATCTGGGTGTAAAGAGGTCCGTGTTTTCATATTGGTACAAGCAAGATCAGACAAACTACTCGGCTAAAATCTCGAAGTCACAATCTGAGCATGTATCAGGCTGGCAGCGCATGCACAGTGCCAGTTGAAGTTATGGGCTTTTCATTTTACTATGTCTGATTCAGCAAAACAGGTTGGCAAACTGAATAATACCGCTTGCCCTTCAGACAAAAGCTTCATGCCATTCCACCCATCACTCGTAACGGCTCACGCACAAGAATAATGAACACCACCGTCAATGAAGCAAATGCACGTCTCAAAGTAGCCATCAGTGAAGCCGCACAGCGGCTCAGGAATGCCATGCGCGAAGCCACAACGGGGCTGATAGACCGTGATCACCTGGCGGAGCTCATGATACTGGCCGCTGTCGCGCAGGAACATGTACTGGTCATCGGTCCGCCGGGTACGGCCAAGAGTGCGGTTGTCAGGCGGGTGGCGCAAAGCCTGGGTGGGCAGTATTTTGAATACCTGCTGGGGCGTTTTACCGAACCGGCTGAACTGTTTGGACCCGTCAATCTGAACAAGTTGCGCGAAGGCACGGTAGAAACAGATATTGCGGGCATGCTGCCAGAAGCAGAAATAGCGTTTCTGGATGAAGTGTTTCTTGGCTCCACCGCCATTCTGAACAGTTTGCTGGGCTTGCTGAACGAACGCCAGTTCCGTCGTGGCCACACGCGCATACGCTGCCCTTTGCGTATCTGCGTCGGTGCCGCCAATGATTTGCCAGAAGACGAAGGTCTGGCTGCCTTTGCAGACCGCTTTCTGTTACATGTATTTATCGATTCTGTGCCAGATGCCAAGCTGGAAGACTTGCTGGAAGGTGGCTGGCAAATGAATCGTCGCCAGGTGAGTACCTGTGCCGATCTGGCCTCGCTGGATGTGCTGAACCGGGCCGGGCCGCTGGTCGACATGAATGCGATACGTAGCGACCTGGCACAAGCGATACGCCAGCTGCGGCAGGCGAATATCAGTTTGTCGGATCGTCGCATTGTCAAGGCACAGCAATTGATTGCGGCAGCAACTGTGCTGGCTGGCAGGCAAATCGCCAGCAAGGCAGACCTGTGGCCACTGATTTATGTCATCCCGACTGCGATGGGGCAACGCAATGCCAGGGAAATTCTGCGTGACACACTGGCACATGCCCAGCATCCGCTATTGCATGCGGTGGTCGAAGTCGCCAGTCAGCAACCCATGGCAAGGCTGGGCCGGCTGCTGGAAACTGCGGATCAACTGCTGGCGGAAACCGATGCCGTAAATAAAGTTAAACCGGTGGAAGCGCTATTGCGTGAAATTGATGCCAATTTTGATCAAAGCAGCCTGCCTGATGCACTGCAAGAACGTCGTCAGCAATTGATGGGCTTGCTGGAAGCAAATTGATGGATGATTTGCAATGGGTTTCTACAGGTGGTGATGCACCGCCACCTGCCGGTGTGGTTGCGCACGGCAAATATGCAAGCGCCTTGTTAAAGCGCATGCAAAAACTGCATGACGACGAATTACACGCGCTGTCCATCGTCGCCACCCGCAGCCTGATGGTTGTGCTGGGAAACGCCGCTGATCTGCCCTGGGTTGATGGTGTGCGCTATTGCGCGCCGCATGAAACTGCACGCAATCTTTGGCTGCCGACGCTGTGCCGACCCACCTTGCCGGCCGACTTGTTGCAAACCCATCTGGCGCAACGTACAGGCGCGCAGGCCATTCTGCTATGGCATGATCCTGCCTGTATCGTCCCGCTGGCCAGACCGGCACAAATACACCAGGGCCTGCTGCACTGGCTGACAAGGGAGCTGGGATGAATCCTGCGCCACTCAGCCTGCCTCCTGCACTGGAAGAATGGCGTCAATGGCTAAGCCTGTTTCCACCGGAACTAGGCTTAAGCATGGGGCAACTGCTGTTGCGCCTGCACCCGCTGGTAGGCAAATTGAAGGCTGCCGCCACTCCCAACCGGGATGTGCTGACAGGTGTCGGCAATATTGTGCGACGTGGCAGCTACGATCGTCTGTTGATGACAGAATGGCTGTTTGCTGACGCCGAACCGGACGAGTTCTTGCGCCGTGCGGCTAGCAATGAATTACTTTTTCTTGGTCCGGAACCTGATATACGCCTGCGCTCGCAACTATGCCTTGCCCTGTTCGATGCTGGCCCGCTGCAACTGGGCGAATGCCGCCTTGCCCATATGGCCCTGTTCATCATACTGACGCGGCGCGCGCATGAGGCTGGTGCAGAATTCAAATGGGGCATATTGCAACAACCCGGCGTCCTGCAT
Source organism: Undibacterium sp. Ji50W (assembly GCF_049340445.1). NCBI lineage: Bacteria > Pseudomonadati > Pseudomonadota > Betaproteobacteria > Burkholderiales > Oxalobacteraceae > Undibacterium > Undibacterium sp. Ji50W. Next base: position 256,574 of record NZ_JBMPOX010000005.1, read on the forward strand.
GACAGCAACGGCAAAGAAGGCATACAAAAATTATTGGCAGCCAAGACCCTGGTCAGCCCCACAGAATCGCATCTACAGGCATGGAACAAGGCCATAGACGACATCACTGTCAATTGCGATTGCTGGCAAGTATCGTCACCAGCACCCGGCTCTGTCAAAAAAGCCACGGCACTGGTCAGTATCAACATGGATTTGCTGAAGAATAGCCTGCGCCTGCAAATGTCGGCTGCCAGCAACCGGAAAGACATCGAACTTGAGCTTCCAGAACCTGGCCATAGCGTACGCCTGCTGCGTGAGCCATTCAGGCGTTTCGATTTGCTGGGGCATATCGAAGACGCGGATGCCCGTCCTTCAGACAAACACAGCCCGCGTCTGTCACCCGGCGGCGGTTGGGTAGCCATAGCTCAGCAAGATAAGCGCCTGAAAATTTATCATGTCCCCAATTCACCGCGAGCAGCACCGGGCAAACTACGTACCGTCAGCATGCCGACTCCAGAGCGGATGATCAGTTGTGAATTGCTTGGCAAAAATCCAGCCTACCTTATCCTGAAAGAAGAGGAAGGAGATTTGTGTTTTGTGGGATTTCCGAAAAAACATTTTTACCTGGAACGTGTATCGACCAGCTTACCCGACCCTGCATCCTTCAAGCCTCCGGCTGATGCTGACAGGATGCTGCCCTGCTATTTCCTGCCAGGCAAAGTTGCAGGTGTTAACCGCAGTCGCGTACTGGTGGTGGATACCGAGCAACGTCTGGTGTGCTGGACATTCGGCGACAGCAAATCGTCTAATCCTGTTAGTGATGATACGTCCACGCCAGAATTTTCTGAGCTTGCTGAAAAAGTCGTTGGTACAGGATACCTGGATAGAAAAATTATTTTTGGAACCAGTACAGAAATCGGCACCCTGATATACCGATGGTACGCGCACGAGGAAGCACCGGTATTGATGGAAAAACTAGCCTATTCCGGCACGCGCCTGCTGTTTGGTGACCAATCATCCTGGAACAGCAAAAAAACGGGCTTGCTGGCCCTGCAACTGAGTTATACAGAATGGCTGATCAGCCGTGAAGGCAGCAACCACAAGATTGAGGTGGTGGATGCCGCCCAGGTGGTGGGGGTTGTCCGCTATCACGAAACCGCGCAGGCAGAGTATGGTCTGGTGGTCTTGCACAAGGATAGAAAAACCATCTTTTTCAAAAGCCTGCGCGGCCTGCACGTATTGCACAAATCCCCGCAGCCCATCCTCCACATCAGCATGGAGGCCTTGTCTGGCAAGCTGGCATGGGTAGTGGAAGCGACACTGGAACTGCATGTCTGTAGCCTGTACGAACAACGCCCGCTGCTGCGTGTCAGGGCGGAGAAAGTGCATCATGCTCAGTAATATAGAAACTAAGGTAGAAAATACGCTACAAGCCAAGGTACAAAGACCGGTATTTGAAGGTACCCAGCACATCCATGGCCTGTGGTTCGATTTAAGCATGATGGCCGACACCGAAGGCCAGCGACGGGTGCTGCAAGAATGGCGCGCCGGCTCACGTCTGTATCAGATATTCGATGGCTATCTCCTGGAATTTCCGCAAGCATTGCGCGCGCACTGCGCCACATTGAATGGTCTGGCCATCTGCGATGTCAGTGGCATTTTGAGCAGCGCCCCACTGAGTACGGAAGAACGCCGACAAGTAAAGCCAGGCAGTTTTTGCCTCGTACGCGGGGCACTGATTTATACCCAGAACCTGAACACGGTAAAAAAACTGGATCCCGCATTGTGGCTGGATCTGAGCAAGCTGCCGCTTCTGGTTCCCATGGAATTTCCACAAGAGCAGCAAGCCGGCACCGATGTCGAGGTCAAACCCGGCAAGACCTTGCGCGACATACTGGGCAAAGACAGCCCCGATGCGACAGCACATGTGCAGGGGTTTCTGGATGAAGAAAAGAACTTCACCACACCCAGAAATTCGAAAAAGCTGGATGTGAAGCAGGCGCTGCTCGCTGGCGCACGTGCCATGGCAAGAGATTCTGCCGAAAAAGCCATGGGCTGGCTCGCCAGAATGCTTCAGCGTCGCCAGGGCAGCGAAGATGGCGGGGTAAAAGTGCCGGGCCGTCCATCTGCGCCATCCGCCTTTGAACAAAAACTCAATGACATGCTGAGCAAAGCGGCAGTGATGACGGGGGTATCGAAAATACTCAGCCAGCGGCAGGCGAATTATCTGCGCAAGATGCTCGACATGTTTGACCATGGTGACCTGATGGAGGCGTTAAGACACGCCATTCCCTTAAGCAAGCTGGATACGCTAGGCGGCAAGCCTTCGAAACAGGCTTTTTCTGTTCCCCGGCGCAGGGATAGTTTTTCGATCTTCGGCAACTCTGGCCAAAACAGCCAGATCAACATTGCAGATCCACTGGAACTGCACCTGAGAAAAACATACAGACAGACTTTCGAAAAACTTGATCGTGAAGGCAAGATAGACGAAGCCGTATTTGTACTTGCTGAATTGCTGAGAGCAGGCGGCGAGGCGGTTGATTACCTGGAGAAAAAAGGGCGCATCAGGCAGGCAGCAGAACTTGCTGAAACCCTGAATCTGGCCCCGGAAATCATGATACGTCTATGGACGCTGGTTGGTGACAGCAAGCGGGCGATACAGCTGGCCGGCATGTACAACGCCTTTGCCGAAGCCATCAAACTACTGGAAAAAAAGCACGCCGGTACGGCCAATGATATGCGCCTGCACTGGGCACAATACCTGGCAGCACGTGGCGACTTGTGCGAAGCGGCAGAAGCCATCTGGCCCCTGTCCGAACACCGCACGCAGGCAATGTCATGGTTATTGCAGGCCGAGCAGGCGGGTGGTTTTATCAGCTTGCGCGCACTGGTAAGAAAGCTATGTCTGTATCCAGAAGGGCTGGCAGACAGTGCCTTCATGATACAAGACCTGCTGTATCAACAGGACGACGACGGCATCATGCAAAGAAGCCGCCTTGCCATGGAACTGATACAGCAAAAGAATCATTCACAGGCCAGCAGACGCGTAGCATCCGCCTTGTTGCCACACATAATCGCAGAAAAGCAGGCAGAGCAAAGCAGCCTGACAACAGCAGAAATCCGGCAACTGCATCAGTTGGTAAATTCCGATGCACTGAAGGCTGATTTACCCGAACTGAAGTTTTCCGGACAGGAAATGCGGACCAGTTCTTTCGTTACAAGAACCAGCCCCCTCGAACTGAAGTTACAGGATAGCGGCCTGGCCACCATCCACGATGCAGTCCATTTGCCAGGCGGCGATTATTTGCTGGCATTGGGCGAAAGTGGTGTCATACAGATCAACCGACGCGGACGCCAACTGACGCATTTTCCAGTGCCTGCCCACCATCTGGTCATTGCAGACAATGGTTTGCGTGCACTGGCGCTGGCCAGACGTGATACGGTGAAACGTGTCAGCACTCTGGACCTGGTTGGTCATCAGGTCATTGACTGGCTGAGCCTGCCAATCAGTTTCTGGTCTGACCGCTACGACGGTATCAACTGGAATATCGTCATGCAAAATAAATTGCTGGCGGTGGATACCAGCAACGCCCACCTGACGACCCACTGGCAGGTGGCGGATCTTCCTGGCAAGGTGATTGCCTTTGTCGAAACCGTCAACGCACAGACTATGCTGATCGCTTCTGAGCGGGAACTAGAACAATGGCGTTACCTGTTACCCAAACGGCAGTTGAACCAGCGCGATGCCTGGGCATTGCCAGATTCTGATGTCTGGAAAGTATTCCCCGTTGCCATTTCTGAAGAGCCGATAAGGTTGTACCTGATGTTTGCGAATGACATCACATCGCTGGTCATCCGGAAATTTGGCACCAGCAGTCAACATCAGTTCACCCTGGGTACACTCGACAGCGAGCCAGAAGTGGAATTGAAGGATGGCTATCTGTTCGTGAAACTGTATTCAGCAAATGAAACACGCATCATGATCATCCATGCGACCCTCAACCAGATACTTGCCAATATCAGCTTGAGCAAAGCAGCACAGGCACACATCCATGTACAGCTGAACCACATACTGATCTTCGATCAATGCGGAAAATTGATCGATATAGACCGCCAAACCGGCCAGGTACACAGCATCACGGTCAGTTGAGTCAGTTTGGTCAGATGAGACCAGCCATACCTTATCTCAAAACCTGTTTACGATCTTGGCGCTGGCAAATCACATTCCCTTAAACCGGTATTGATAACGCTGGCTTACCGGTAAGCGGGCGCTGTGGTCGCGCAGGCTTAGCCATAGGGCGGCATCAGCATCGCGGTTGACGCTGGCAATACGTTTGACGGCCACCAGGTAGCCGCGATGAATCTGCCAGAAGCCGGCCTCTTCCAGCGTGTCTGCCAGTTCCTTTAAAGGGGTGCGTATATGTGCCTCGATGGTATCCGTCACCACGCGCGTGTATTTCAGTTCGGCGCAAAAATAGATAACGTCGCTGAGATCGATAAAGTGAATGGTATTGCCCACCGCCGCCTGTAGCCAGGCCGGGGACTGCGTCTTGTTGTGCGGTTTTTCCTGTATTTGCTGCATGACGCGACTGATATCAGGTGGTGGCGTGCCCAAACGCTCACGCACCCGGGTGATGGTGCGTGCCAGCCTGGCCGGGCTGCTGGGTTTGACGACATAATCCAGTGCGCCTTCTTCAAAGGCAGCGATGGCATGTTCCTGGAATGCTGTGACAAACACGACATGGGTGCGGGCAGCAAAGGCTTTCGCCACTTCCAGCCCGTTCAGGCCGGGCATGCGTATGTCGAGGAAGGCGACGTCCGGCATCATTTCCCTGGCCAGCCTGAGCGCTTCAAAACCATCGACGGCTTCGGCGACGATATCGGCTTCCGGCCATAACAGCGCCAGCGACTCGCGCAGTTCTGCCCTGAGCAAGGGTTCATCATCTGCGATCAGCACACGCGGCCTTCTGTCGGGATTATTCATGATTCGATTCTGATTGCAGTCAATGGCAGGACCAGTTCTGCCACCGTGCGCTGGTCTGGTGCCATACGTAATTCAAATTTTGCCTTGTCGCCGTACAGTGCGTGCAGGCGCTGACGCAAATTGCGCAAACCTACACCGCTGCCCAGGACCTTTTGTTCCAGCCCGGCACCATCATCGCTGACGGTAATATGCAGGTATCCGGCCTGCTCATGCGCCTGCACAATGATTTCCACCTGTCCTGGCTGGCATTCAACGCCGTGCTGTACGGCGTTTTCCACCAGTGACATCAGCATCATGGGTGGCAAGGCTACTTCATTCAATGAAGGCAAAAATTGTAATTGAAAACGCAGGCGCTCACCAAAACGTATGGCCATCAGTGCCAGATAATGTTCTGCCAGTTCAAATTCTCTTTGCACTGTAGACATGGGGCTGCGCAAATCGGGTAAGGCACTTTGCAGATAGGCGATCAGGTGGTCCAGCATCTGCACTGCCTTATCCGGGTCGTGACGCGCCAGATAGCGGCTATTGGCTAGGGTATTGTAAAGAAAATGCGGCTCAACCTGGGCTTGCAAAGCTTTCAGTTCAGCCGCCAGTGCCAGCTGTTTCAAATTGGCGATCTGCAAGTCACGCGACTGTGTCTGCGCCCGCCACAAGGGGAAACCCAGCAACAGGGTCGTCAACATCAAGGCGCTGACAAAACCCTGCAGGGTATTCAAGCCACGTAATTCATTGGCATCCACCCACCAGTGATAAGCGTTCACCGCAGTCCAGGATGTCAATACAGCTAGCAACAACAAGCAACACCATACCCACAGCCAGTTATGCGACCTGCCCGACAGGCGCAGACTGACCAGCAATATCCATCCCGTTATGCACAAGGGCGAAACCAGCAAACCAAACAACCCCAGCCAGGCGTGGGCCTGCCACAGGAATGCCAGCAAAATAGCACCCACCAGCAAACCTGCACTTAGCAGCGCCTGCCGTCTGGAAAAACCCAGCACGCCGGACACAAGCCGTGCCACATCACCATTAGACTCACCGGCGAAAACAGGAAAACATTTTTCCCCGGTGGGGCTGGCCCACAGCAAGCGCCTGCCTGCTGTAGCCAGGGAATTCAATAACACCAATTTCATAAACTGGGGGCGGTGGGCAATTGCCTGCCCTGCTTCATTTTATCTACCGGCACATCATTACCGACTACTTCCAGTTTCAAATCGTCCAGCCAGACCTGGCCTTTACCTCCATCAATCACACCAAAAGCGATCGAGTTGGCGTTGGCCGGCACATCCAGCACCACGCTGCGCAATTGCCAGTCGGTGGTACCGGTGATGGGTTTGTCTTCGCTATTGTAAAACGGCATTTCATTGCGTGAAGAGGTGTCGACACGCATCCACAGGCCTGCCCAGCTATCCACATCTTTGGTTTTTATCCTGGCCTGGAAACGCACGCGCTTGTTGCGGTACTGGTCAGCAGAAACCATCTGCATCAGCGTACCCCAGCTATTGCCTTCGCCACTCACGTAACGTATGAACTTACCACCTTTACCACTGATGGTTTGGCTGCGGTCGATACCGATCTGGTAAGACTTCGGCGTTTCGCCAGCCAGCAGCCAGGGTTCGGCCAATTTCTCTACCGATTCAGCGGCCACCGCATACAAAGACGCAGCAGCAAGTAAAGACAAAATAATATATCCAGGTTTCATGTTTTCTCCTTTTCATGACGACATGTCATGTGGCTACTTTGCCAGAGACAAAGCCAGCCTTGCCAGGCTTGCGACAAGCGCATGATTTTAACGATAAACGCAGTCAGGGGAAGATAAAAGAGACGGCTTACCTTTGGATCAGGCAAGCCAACCCACTTTTTTCGTGCCTGATTGATACATTATGGCGATTTGTAAAAATTTACAGTAGTGCTTTTTTGAAAATATAGCTTCCGTTATACTTTGGTAGCAACTCTTGAACCTATCGCCGATACAGGCGAAATTTTTTCCAAACAAACAGGGAACCCAGAACATGACCACGACAGCGACCGACCACTTCGCCAGCATTGCCTCAGCCTTTCCCAAACGTCGCATGTCCGTACTCGCCACTGGCAAGCAAGGCTTGATGACCAGTATAGGCCTGGGCTTGTTGTTTGTTGCCCTGACAGCGGTGATCGCGTACTTCTTTGTGCCGGATCTGATCTATGACTATAAGGTATCCAAAGACCCGGTGGTAGATACGCAATCTGAAATACACGGTTCATGCAAGACGCGTAAATTCATTTTTGTTGATTGTGATGTCAAGATCCAATACCTGGCCACGCCGGAAGACAGCACCGTCAAAGAGATCGAACACAGTTTCTGGTTTATCAGTTTCAGCCCTTCGATGAAAACCGAAGTGCTCAGGTACAGAAAAGACCCGTCGATGATTACCACATCAATCGCGACTGAACATATTACCAATCGCTTTCTGATGATACTGGTCTTTGGCCTGCTATTCGGCGGGTTTTCTGTCAGAGGTTTTTTGGTTGCCTGGCAAGATTACAAGCTGCGCAGCATTATCAAACACAAACTGGTACTGAAACCCGTACTGGTCGGTGTCACCAAAATTGAAAACGAGCGCAACATCAGTTTTGAAACCCATATCGGCGGCATCAAGAAAGAACATAGTAACTTCATGCGCAAAAATGAACGCCCGCTATTTCTGTCTGAACAGCACGCTGTCGCATTGGCAGTCGGGGTGCCGGAAACCGATCACCTCATCCTGCTGGATGAACAACTGACCGTATTGGACTTTACTGAACTGGAAAAAACCGAGATACGTAAAGCAATTGCAGCCTAGTGAAGATTTAAACTTTTGCCTTAAAGTTCCTGAAGAAATCCAGCAAGATCTGCGCCGATACGTCGGCATCATCGGCGGTCATGGTTTCCAGCGGATTGTGGCTGATGCCGCCGTTGCCGCAGCGGGTAAACAGCATGGCCACATCGGTCATCCTGGCGATGGCCATGGCGTCGTGCCCTGCTCCTGAAGGCAGTTCAAATGCTGGCAAACCCGCTCTTTGCGTGGCGGCAGCCAGTTGCTGCATGAGCCAGGGTGCGCATGGGGCAGCCGATGCTGCCACAGCCCTGACCACGTTGACTTCTATGGCGCGACGCTGACAGACGGTGGCGATGTGCGCCAGGATGTCATTGACGGCGGCATCACGCAGGGCATCATCGGCAGCACGTATATCCAGTGACAGATTGCAGGCACCGGGTATCACATTCACCGAACCATGCGGTACCTGCAATTGCCCCACCGTACCGACCAGGGATGTCCCGTTTGTACAACGCTGTTCCACATACAGGATGATTTCTGCCGCGGCGGCGGCGGCATCCTTGCGCATATGCATGGGTGTAGTGCCGGCATGGCTGGCCACGCCCTGTAGTTGTACCTGATAACGGCAACTACCGGCAATCGAGGTGACTATGCCTACAGGCAAATCGCGCCCCAGCAAGACTGGCCCCTGTTCTATGTGCACTTCGACAAAGCCCAGTATTTGTGCGGGGTCGCGTGCGATCGCGGGTATCTGGCCCACATCGTGTCCGGCAGCTGTCAGGGCATCACGCATGCTGATGCCGGCAGCGTCTGTTTTATCCAGCAAGGCCAGGTCAAACTGGCCGATGATGGCATTACTGCCGAGGAAGGTGCTTTTGTAGCGCACACCTTCTTCTTCAGAAAAACCGATGACCTCCAGATGAAAAGGCAATTTCTCGCCTCTTTCATGCAAGTGCCTGATGATGGCGATGGGCAGCAATATACCTTCACGCCCGTCATATTTGCCGCCGTTGCATACGGTGTCATAGTGGGACCCGGTCATCAGGGTTTTGGCATCCGGTACATCAGACAGATAGCGCCCCACCACATTACCTACGGCATCGATATGCACCTGCATGCCGGCTTCGCGCATCCAGGTCGCCAATTGGCCTGCGGTTTTCTGGTGCGTGGGCGTCATATAGGCGCAGGTCAGGCCTTCGGCATCATCACTCCAGCTTGCCAGGGTTTCTGACCATTCCATGATGACGGGGCCGAATTGCAGCGTATGGCCCAGCAAATCATTCAGGCGCAGTTCGGCAATGCGGCCTATCTGGCGCAGGCATTCTGCCATTTCATCTTCACGCTGGTTTTTAAAACGACGCTGGAAGGTGGCAATGATGGCCTGCCGGGTAAAACCCTTGCCATCCGGCCCTTTGACGGCCAGGATGAAGGGGAAGCCGAACTTGCTGTTGTAATCAGCATTCAACTGATGCAGGGTGGCGAATTCTTCCGGGCTACAGTTATTTAAACCGGCCTTGGCCTGTTCGCCGGTAGATTCTTTGGTCAATTCACCCGCTAAGGCAGCCTTGCCCGCCAGTTCCGGATGGGCGCGTATCAGGCCCAGTTGTTCATCTTGCGTCGCTGCGGTCACCACCGTTTGCAGGGCCAGCTTCAGCGCCGCGATGCGGGTGAACGGTCTTTGCGTGGCGGCTCTTTCCGGTATCCAGGGGGAATGCTCATAGATACCATGCAAAATTTGCACAAATTCCGCCGCCGTGCAGTTGTTCAGATGGTTCAGATGGTCCAGGGTGGTAGTCGTCATCGCTCAGGCCTAGGCTAAATTTTGAAAATGCTTGCCGGTATCATGTTGTCATCTTCATGATGTGTATATCTTCGATAGTATATTGATAGACTGCTGAGAGTATAAGATTTGGCTGATAGCGTATTTCAAGACATCAATATAGGAGTTCACAATGGGAAAGCTCAGTACACATGTGCTCGATATCAGCATAGGCAAACCCGGTGCGGGTGTGCAAGTGGCCTTGTATGCAGTTGAGGCAGGCCATAAAACATTGCTGAAAACAGCAGTCACCAACCAGGATGGCCGCTGCAACACCCCCCTGCTGGAGGGTGACAGCCTGAAACCCGGTCAGTATGAACTGGTCTTTGCCGCTGGCGATTACTTCGATAAGCAGGGCGTGGACCTGCCCAACCCCAAATTCATAGACCGCGTGACCCTGGCATTTGGCGTGGCAGATACCAGCCAGAATTACCATGTGCCGCTGGTGGTGTCGCCATGGGCGTATTCCACCTACAGGGGTAGTTAGAACCTGTTTACGATCTTAGAGCGTGTTGACCGAATTGATTGTGCAATAAAGTCTTGTCTATATCGAAATCCGTATTTTTACTATACTGTGTTTTCTATATAGTTTGCCGGGGAAAAGTTTATCGTTGATAAACATCCTCAGGTTTTTTTCCTATCGCCCTTGCCGACCACAAGTCGGCAGGCGGCAATAGTGGCGATCTGCTGCAAATAAAACACAACTAAAGAGCAACTGTGGTTTTTCAGTACTAAAATCGTCAATAAAAATGACATTTCTGAAAGTCATTGTCCTGGTCGCAGCGGAGCTGTCATGGTTCGCGACCACTTTGGGATTTTTTATCCCTCTCGTCTGAAGAGCCCGCGGAGGCAGACGAGCTTCAAACATGAGAGAACACATGGAAGCTTTTTTACTTGCGTATGGCACTGAGTGGCTGAACCTGATCGTCCGCTGGCTGCACCTGATCACCGGCATCGCCTGGATAGGCGCATCCTTCTACTTCGTCTGGCTGGATAACACGATCCGCCCACCCAAACCCGGTTCTGATCTGGCCAACAAGGGCGTATCCGGCGAACTGTGGGCCGTGCACGGAGGCGGCTTTTACAACCCGCAAAAATACCTGGTCGCCCCCAAGGAATTACCGGAAGAACTGCACTGGTTCAAATGGGAAGCCTATTCCACCTGGCTATCAGGCTTCGCGATGCTGTTTATCGTGTATTACTTTAATGCGTCGGCGATGATGATAGACAAGTCCGTCGCCGACCTGACGAACTGGCAAGCCATAGGCATAGGCTTGGGTACCCTGCTGGTGGGCTGGACCGTGTATGACTTGCTGTGTCGCTCGCCTTTGGGCAAGCGCGATGGCCTGCTTGGCATCATCATGTTTGTATTTATTGTTGCCGTCGCCTATGTGCTGTCTAAATTGCTCAGTGGCCGTGCTGCCTATATCCACGTCGGTGCCATGATGGGTACGATGATGGTCGGCAATGTGCTGATGCTGATCATCCCCGGCCAGCGCAAGCTGGTCGAAGCCATGCAGCAAGGCAAATCGCCGGACCCGATACACGGCCAAAAAGGCAAGCAACGCAGCGTCCACAATAACTATTTCACCCTGCCGGTGCTGTTCATCATGATCAGCAACCACTATGCAATGACGTATAACCATGCCTATAACTGGCTGGTACTGGCCGTCATCATGGCTGCGGGCGTATCCATCCGCCATTTCTTCAACCTGCGCCATAAGGGCATTACCAACTGGGCTTATCCTGCCGTTGGCGTGCTCTTGTTGCTGGCAGTAGCCATCGCCATCGCGCCCAAACCACCGGTAGCTGCTGCTGTAGCCGCTGGCCCGGATGCCGCCGCAGTCCAGTTTGCCAAAGTGCAATCCATCATCCATCAGCGTTGCGTCGCCTGCCACGCGGCAGTACCTACCCAGCCCGGCTTTGCCGCTGCACCGGCTGGTATCAGGCTGGATACCGCTGAACTGATACATCAAAACGCCGTCAAAGTGAATATGCAGGCAGTGCAGTTGAAAGCCATGCCTATCGCGAATTTGACGCAAATGACAGAAGACGAACGCGCCGTTATCGGCGCCTGGTTTCAGGCTGGTGCCAAGTAGGCCAGTCAATACGTCAGCACAAAAGAAAGCTCTCCACCCATGAACCACTACCAACAACTCGACGCCTGGATCGACAGCCACTTTGATGAACAGGTCAGCTTCCTGCAAGAACTGTTACGCGTCCCTACCGATACCCCACCCGGCAACAATGCCCCGCATGCAGACCGCACTGCTGATCTGCTGCACGACATGGGGATCACCGCAGAAAAACACAGCGTCCCTGACAGTGAAGTCAAAGCCGCTGGCCTGCAAAGCATCACCAACCTGCTGGTACGCCGTGTGTATGGCCCCGGCAAGACCATCTTGCTGAATGCCCATGGTGATGTGGTTCCCCCCGGTGAAGGCTGGACCAAGGCCCCGTATGGGGGTGAAATAGAAAACGGCCATATCTATGGCCGTGCCACTGCCGTCAGCAAATCTGACTTTTCTACCTACACCTTTGCCCTGCGTGCACTGGAAGCTGTCGCCAAGCCCAAGACTGGCACGCTGGAATTGTTATTTACCTATGATGAAGAATTTGGTGGCGAAGTCGGCCCCGGCTGGATGTTGA
>NZ_JBMPOX010000006.1:0-258841 GCF_049340445.1 Undibacterium sp. Ji50W
AGAAACACGGAACTGGTCACTGGGGGACAGCGTCTATCTCAATCCAGAGAAGGCTCGTGTAGAAGAAAAGGCGTACATGAAGGCTGCTTAATTTAAATTGAGGCGACAACTACCTTGACACACACCGGAAGCAAAGAAAGGAATTCGGCCGCCGGGCCGAGACCCGGCCTGTATCCACGAAGGCAATCGCTTTAATTAACGACACGGTATACAAACACAGACACTGTGCTCCAGCCTGCGCTGGAGCGACGTTAATATGATTGCCGCTTATCGAAAGAAACCCATCCCCACCCTAGCCCTCCCCTTGAAAGGGAGGGGATTTCCCGGTCATTTTTTGTCAAGCACATTATTCCGGACAGCACTGAGTCTTCACTAAAGCGACCAGATTATGATTGCCAGTAACTGACCAAACCTACCTCAACTCCAAAAACTTCTGTATCGTCGACAACACCTGCTTACGCGACAAAGGCTTGGTCAAAAACCCCTCACACCCCGCCTGTTGCGCATTGGCAACTTTATAAACAAATACCTTATCGACCAGTAAAATCACCGTCGTCCTGCGGTCCGTATTTTGTTTTTTCAGCTCGCTACACAGACGATATGGGTCCAGACCAGGGGTAGAAGTGTTGATCATGGTCATCGCATGCCGGTTGTTCTTGTCCAGCATCAGGGCACTACGTTCGTCACAGGCCAGGGTTACGGAAATATTGTATCTATCCATGATCATGGCCACATATTCGCGGAAACGCATGTCTTTGTCGACGATCATGATGCCGCCCCGGGTAACGGTGGGACGGCGCATTTTTTGGTAATCGACAGGGTCGCTCAGGTCCAGATCCAGGCGTTCACGGCGGCGGCGTTCGGGCACGGCCACGGCGCTGTAGGCACTCAGGGTGGTCAGCAGCAACTGGCGACGGTCGATCAGCTCATCCAGCACATCAAACAATTTGCGCCAGCGTATCGGGCGCGGCATGAAGGGATAGGGCAAACTGATGGTAGTTTTGCCAATAAGCAACACTGGCTGCGCATCGCCCAGATTTAAGTCCGACAAGGTCGCCAATGCTTTAATATCCTCTGCATTGACAATATGGAGGTCAGGATCTTGTAGACTACCGGTTTTTAAGACCAGATAGCGGTAACCCTTCTCGCGGAGAACGGCAAGAACGGTTGAAAAGGTTTCTTCCTCTTTTTGGGAAAATCCAAGCAGTCGGATCGCGATCGTTGGAGTTTTTGTTGACATCGTTTTTCCACCTACTTATTGCGGCTACAATCATTGCAGCTACAATAGCTGCAAAAACGTTGCCAGAATACCGCTTTATTCTGCCAGCCTGAGAAAAAAATTGCAAAATATCATCACAAGATTAACCAAAACAACAGATTTTCATTCGCATGGCCACTAAAAAAAATACTTCTCCGTCCGACTATAGCGAATCATCCATCCGAGTACTCAAAGGTCTGGAACCGGTCAAACAAAGACCGGGGATGTATACCCGCACCGAAAACCCGCTGCATATCATTCAAGAGGTGATCGACAATGCTTCAGACGAGGCATTGGGCGGACACTGCAAGCACATTATCGTCACCATCAATGCTGACAGCAGTATCAGTGTAGAAGATGATGGCCGCGGCATCCCGGTCGGCCTGCACCCTGAAGAAGGTGTGCCGACGGTAGAAATCGTCTTTACCCGCCTGCATGCCGGCGGCAAGTTCGATAAAGGTTCTGGCGGTGCGTATGCCTTCTCTGGCGGCTTGCATGGCGTCGGTGTGTCGGTCACCAATGCGCTGTCGAAACGCCTGGAAATCACGGTCTGGCGTGAGGCCGGCCTGCATCAGCTGACGTTTGCCAATGGCGATGTGATAGAGCCGCTGCGCAGCCAGCCGCTGGCACGTGGTGATAAAAAGAACGGTACCCGCGTCACCATCTGGCCAGATGCCAAGTATTTTGACAGCGCCAATATCCCGCAGGGTGAATTACAGCGTCTGCTGCGTTCCAAGGCTGTTTTGTTGCCCGGCGTCAAGGTGACACTGACGCATGCAAAAACCGGTGAAAGCCAGACCTGGCAATATGACCAGGGCCTGCGTGGCTACCTGACGGAAGCTTTGGCCCAGTCTTCGCATGGTGACCCATTGATCCCGCTGTTTGAAGGTGAACAGTTCGCCACCTCTGAAAGCGACGGCTTTGCCGAAGGCGAAGGCGCATCCTGGGTGGTGGCCTGGACGGAAGAAGGCAATGTGGTGCGTGAATCCTATGTCAACCTCATCCCTACCCCGGCTGGCGGTACCCATGAATCCGGCTTGCGCGAAGGACTGTTTGGCGCAGTCAAGAGCTTTGCTGAAATGCATTCGCTGCTGCCGAAAGGCGTGAAGCTGTTGCCGGAAGACGTGTTTGCCCGCGTATCTTTCGTCTTGTCCGCCAAGGTGCTGGACCCGCAGTTCCAGGGCCAGATCAAGGAAAGGCTGAATTCACGCGATGCCGTGCGCCTGGTATCGTCGTTTACCAAACCACCGCTGGAGCTGTGGCTGAATTCCCACGTTGAATACGGCAAGAAACTGGCTGAACTGGTCATCAAGCAAGCCCAGTCACGCCTGCGCTCAGCGCAAAAAGTTGAAAAGAAAAAATCCTCGGGCGTGGCGGTCTTGCCAGGCAAGCTGACGGATTGTGAATCCAGCGACCTGGCCCGCAATGAACTCTTCCTGGTCGAGGGCGATTCTGCCGGTGGTTCTGCCAAGATGGGCCGCGATAAAGAATTCCAGGCCATCCTGCCACTGCGCGGCAAGGTCTTGAATTCATGGGAATCTGAACGCGACCGCCTGTTTGCGAATAATGAAATTCATGATATCGCGGTAGCGATTGGGGTTGATCCGCATGGTCTCAATGAAATTGCTGACATGAGCAATCTGCGCTACGGCAAGATCTGCATACTCTCTGATGCGGACGTCGATGGCTCGCACATCCAGGTCTTGTTACTGACCCTGTTCTTCAGGCATTTCCCGCAACTGATCGCGCGTGGCCATATCTGCGTGGCACGTCCACCGTTGTTCCGTGTCGATGCGCCGGCGCGTGGGAAGAAACCGGCACAAAAAATCTATGCGCTGGATGAAGGTGAGCTGATCGCCATCGAAGACAAGTTGCGCAAGGATGGTGTCAAGGACGGTGGCTGGAGTATCTCCCGCTTCAAGGGTCTGGGTGAAATGAATGCCGGACAATTGTGGGAAACCACCATGAACCCGGACACCCGCCGATTGCTGCCGGTATCCTTGGGCGAGTTTGACCAGGATTTTTCTGAAGGCCGATTCAATATGCTGATGGGCAAAGGCGAAGCCGCTGCCCGCCGCGCCTGGATAGAAGAGCATGGCAATGCCGTTGAAGCCGACATCTAAGAAGCCGCTGATTAAGCTACTGCGCGACGTGATTTTGAGCCTGCGATGCTCGCCGTACGTTCGTACGACTGCGCGTCTTAACTCAAACTAACGCCGCTCGCTACGCTTACTCAGCGACTTCTGAACAGCTATATGGAATATAACAGTATCAAAAATACGAAAAAGAATTATGAGCGAACAAGCAAATTTATTTGATCAAGCCCCGCCCCCACCCGGCGACGGTGAAACACTGACACTGGCGACCTTCGCCGAACGCGCATACCTGGATTACGCCATCTCGGTCGTCAAGGGCCGTGCCCTGCCCGATGTCTGCGATGGTCAAAAGCCCGTGCAGCGCCGCATCCTGTTTGCGATGAATGAACTGGGGCTGAACTCTGCTGCCAAACCGCGCAAATCTGCTGCCGTGGTGGGTGATGTACTGGGTAAGCTGCATCCGCATGGTGACCAGTCCGTCTATGACGCGCTGGTACGTATGGCACAAGACTTTTCGCTGCGCTATCCACTGATAGATGGCCAGGGTAATTTCGGCTCACGCGATGGTGACGGCGCCGCGGCAATGCGATATACCGAAGCCCGTCTGACACCTATCTCGCGCTTGCTGATGGATGAAATCGACCAGGGTACGGTTGATTTCCAGCCCAATTATGACGGCACCACGGAAGAACCCAAACTGCTGCCAAGCCGCCTGCCCTTCGTTCTGCTGAACGGTGCATCCGGTATTGCCGTTGGTCTGGCGACAGAAATTCCTTCGCATAACCTGACTGAAGTGGCCAAGGCCGCCGTGGCCCTGATACGCAACCCGGCCATGAAACATGCCGAGCTGATGGAACACATCCCCGGCCCGGATTTCCCGGGTGGCGGACAAATCATCACGCCCCAGTCCACCATCAATGACATGTATGCCACCGGTCGTGGCAGCATGAAGGTCAGGGCGCGCTGGAAGATAGAAGAAATGGCGCGTGGTCAGTGGCAGGCCGTGGTGACAGAATTGCCGCCAGGCACGTCTTCACAAAAGGTACTGGAAGAAATCGAAGAACTGACCAATCCAAAAATCAAGCTGGGCAAGAAAGCCCTGTCGCCAGAACAGGTTGCGTTGAAGCAAGTCATCCTGTCGGTGCTGGATACGGTACGCGATGAATCCGGTAAGGATGCACCGGTACGTCTGGTGCTGGAGCCAAAATCCAAGAACCAGGACCAGACCGAGTTCATGCAGATGTTGCTGGCGCATACCTCGCTGGAAACCTCGGCCTCTATCAACCTGGTGATGATAGGTGGTGATGGCCGCCCGCGACAGAAAGGCTTGCTGGACATCCTCAGTGAATGGGTATCTTTCCGCTTCACGACCGTCACACGCCGTACCCAGTTCCGCCTGAAGAAGGTGGATGACCGCATCCATATCCTGGAAGGCCGTGAAGCGGTGCTGTTGAATATTGATGAAGTCATACGCATCATCCGTGAGTCTGATGACCCTAAACCTGCACTGATTTCAGCCTTCAAGCTGTCGGATATACAGGCTGAAGATATTCTTGAGATACGCCTGCGCCAATTGGCCAGACTGGAATCCATCAAGATCCAGCAGCAACTGGATGAATTGCGCAAGGAAAAAGCCGGCCTGCACGACCTGCTGGACAACCCATCTTCGATGAAGCGCATGATCATCAAGGAAATTGAAACCGATGCCAAGCAATATGGCGATGCGCGCCGCACCATCATCGAAGAAGCTGCCAAGGCGTCGGTAGAGCAAAAAGTGATCGATGAACCGGTGACTGTCGTCATCTCTGAAAAAGGCTGGGTACGTGCCCGTACCGGCCATGGCCATGACAATGCCCAGTTCACCTTCAAGGCTGGTGACAGCCTGTATGGCACGTTTGAATGCCGCACGGTAGACCAGATGCTGGTGTTTGGTTCGAATGGCCGTGTGTATTCCGTCCCTGTCGCCGCCCTGCCCGGCGCCCGTGGCGACGGCGTCCCGGTCACTACCCTGATCGACCTGGCACCCGGCACCAAGATCCTGCATTATTTTGCCGGCAGCGCCGACATCAGCCTGCTGCTGTCCTCCAGCGCCGGCTATGGTTTCACGGCCAAGTTGGGTGACATGGTGGGCCGCATGAAAGCCGGCAAGGCCTTCATGACACTGGAAGAAGGCGACCTGCCCTTGCCACCAGCCATTGTCGCCGGTGATGCCAGCGCAATTGCCTGCCTGTCAGAAAAAGGCCGCCTGCTGGTATTTGGCCTGACAGAAATCAAGCAACTGTCCAGCGGTGGCCGTGGCGTCATCCTGATGCAACTGGAAGACAAGGAAAGTCTCCTGGCCGCCCAGGCCATCAGCCAGCGCGGCGTGCGCGTCATCGGCCTGGGCCGTGGCGGCAAACCGCAGGAAGTCAGCCTCAGCGCCAACGGTCTTGGCATCCACATAGGTGCCCGTGCACGCAAGGGTAAGGCGCTGGAAGCCAGGATCAAGGCCAGCGGCTTGCAAAGGATAGTGGCGAAAGAGTAGCAACACCCCGCCCGACGCTTTGTACAAATGGCTTCATTCAACATCTCTTGCTGAATGAAGCCATTTTGTTAGATAACACACACTTTAACAAAAAAGCGGGAACGACAATGTGACCATAGTGGTTTTTCGCAAACCCTATTTGCCCTGGTAGTGCGCTATGATCAACAGGTAAAAATTCGATACATTGATCGGTGCAGTAATCGGTATAGTGATCGGCGCAGTAAAAATACCTGTAATACGTATAAGGGACAAGGTCAATGACTGATCAGGCCAATACCAATACCACTGCCGACGACATGCTCAATCTGGCAGATAGCCAGGATGCCAGTTTTTCAGCCCACAAGACTGATCTGCCTGCCAGGGCAGACCTGCACCAGGATTTTTATCTCCACTCACCACAAGCACACCTGGGCATCTCGGTAGACGGTGTCATCAGGCAGGCCAATCTGGCCTCGGCAACGCTGTTAGGAACATCTCTTCCCGCATTGTTGCATACAGACCTCAGTAGCTATTTATTTGACACCGACGCCAGCCTCTTCAATGAGGCTTATCGACAAGTAATAGCAACCGGTATGGCACCGCAGCATGATTTACGTGTCATGCGGGCGGACCATAACCTGATATTGGTGCAATTCAACTTCCACAGACTGGATAGCAGCAAGCATGCACCGTGGGTCAGTATTTATTTATCAGATATTAGCCAACGACAACATAGCGGGATGGGATTGCCGGCCAGTGAAGAATTCAACCGCCTGATTGCCGACAATATTCCCGGCATGCTGGCGTACTGGACTGCCGACTTGCGCTGCACCTTTGCCAATAAGCAATACCTGACCTGGTTTGGGCGCAGTATCGACCAAATGCACAACATGCATATGCGAGACTTGATGGGGCCGGAGTTATTTCAAAAAAATATTGCCTATATCAATGGTGCGTTAAAAGGAATGGACCAGCAATTCGAACGTTCATTAATTAAGGCCAACGGTGAAACCGGGCATACCTGGGCACAATATATCGTGCATAAAACGGATGGTGTCGTGCTCGGTTTTTTTGCGCTGGTTACTGATGTGACCGTGCTTAAGCGCACGCAAACGGCCTTGCTGGAGAGTGAAAGACATTACCGCACTCTGGCAGAAGACATGCCCTTGTTTGTCATCACATTTTTACCCGATGGTACGCTGACCTACGTCAATAAACTGTTTGCGAGCGCAGTGTCGTCGACAAAATCTGCTTTGCTGGACAGGAATTTCTTTGATCTCCTGCCGGCTGCCGATCAACAAATGGTGAAAGTAAAACTGAGCTCGCTGACGCCAGAGCAAGCGTTTGAAATTCATGAACAATGTTACCCCATGCCGAATGGTGAATTGATTTATCACCGATGGACCAATCAGGCATTTTTCAACGCACAGAATAAACTCGTCTCTTTTCAGGCAGTTGGTGAAGACATCAGCGCCTATAAAAAGGCTGAAAAACAATTGCATGAAAGCGTATCCAAAAACCGGGCATTAATACAAGCCATACCCGATCTCATCTTTACTATCGGCCACGATGGAAGATTTCTGGATGTCCATGCACCCAAATCCGGGTTCATTTTCGCTGACCCGACAAAACTGATCAATACAAAGCTTGCTGATACATTGCCGTCAGAAATAGCAAGCCATTTACTGCGCGCTGTAAAAACCGCCCACCACAACCAGCATGTGCAGGAAATTCAATTCTCTACCGATGTCATCAACGGAAAGGAAATGATCTTTGAAGCCCGGATTGCGCCCAATAATGCTGACTCCGTCATCGCTATTGTCAGGGATGTCACTGACGTAGAGCACGGGCGCCAGCAACGTGAGCAACAACTAAACGCGCGTTTGCAGGTAACGGAAAACGATTTGCACGACGTACGTCAAAGTCTCACCCTGGCCAGTGATGCTGCCAATTTGGGAGTCTGGGTGCGCGACCTGGAGCGTGATGAAATTTGGGCTTCACCACAATGGCGATCCATCTTCGGCTTTTCTGCGGACCAGCGTTTGGGCATCAACGACGTATTACAACGCATCCATCCGGCTGACCGGAGTTCGATGGAAAAACTGACCAGCAATTTCAGCATCGATGAAAAACCCCGGTATCAGGCTGAATTTCGCATCGTCGTAGAGAATGGCAAAATTCGCTGGATTGCTGCCGTTTCGCAAGTTGAATTTGATGCCGGACAAAAACCGAAATTTACACGGGGTGTATTGCTGGATATCACTGCACGCAAACAATCCGAACTTGAACTGGAACAAAAACGTGCTGAAGTTACCCATCTGTCACGCGTAGTGACGCTGGGAGAATTATCCGGTGCCTTGGCGCATGAACTGAATCAGCCGCTGACCGCCATACTCAGTAATGCCCAGGCAGCGCAACGCTTTCTCATGCGTGAGAATGCCGATTTGAATGAAGTGCGGGATATCTTGCAAGATATCGTTGATGAAGACAAGCGTGCCGGTGAAATCATCCAGCGTTTGCGCCGCCTGTTCAATAAAAATGACAAGCTTGAACAAAACATAGACATCAATGCCCTGATCATGGAGGTTATGCATATATTACGAAATGATATGCTTAACCGTAGCATCAATGTGTCAACAGAACTCAATCCGGCCAACCCCTGGCTTATTGCGGACGCGGTGCAATTACAACAGGTCATCATCAATTTAATCATGAATGCCTGTGATGCCGTTTCTCATCTTGAAATTGGCGAGAGAACAGTTACCATAAAAACAGATCAGGTCGAATCAGACCGGATCCGTGTCAGCGTCATTGATAACGGGAAAGGTATCCCGGAAGAAAACAAGAGTAAGTTATTTGACGCGTTTTATACGACGAAAGAAAAAGGAATGGGCCTGGGCCTGTCAATTTGTAAAAATATTATCGAAGCACATGGAGGTAGGCTCTGGTGTGAAAACAATGCAACAAGTGATGACATTAGCTGTAACACCAGCGGTGCCAGCTTCCATTTCAGCCTCAGTCAATCAAGCAAATGCAAGAACAAATCATGATATTGAAATCTCGTGTCTTCCTGGTTGATGACCAGGAAAGCATTTTGAAGGCATTGTCGCGGCTGATCGTGTCTATGGGTTTCGAAGTCGAGACATATAATTCGGCGCAAGATTTTCTGGAAAGCGGCAATGCAACAACCCCAGGCTGCCTGGTACTGGATCTGAGCATGCCAAGGATGGGCGGCATGATGTTGCAAGAGCGCCTTGGGGGTATGGCAAGTGACATGCCCATCATCTTCCTGACTGGAAACGGTAGTATAGACAGCAGCGTGCAAGCCATGAAAAAGGGTGCGCACGACTTTCTGACCAAACCGGTTGATGCCGAAAAACTGCTGGCCGCCATACAAAGCGCCCTTGCCCGCAACCAGACAGCGCGGCAAATACGCGCGGAGCGCGACAAAATTACTGCACACCTGGCTGAACTGACGCCACGCGAACACGAGGTTTTGCTACACATCACCGACGGCAAACTCAATAAACAGATCGCAGACAATATGGGAATTGCAGAAAAAACCATTAAAATTCACCGTGCACGCGTCATGAGCAAGATGGAAGCAAAATCGGTAGCCAGCCTCGTCCATCAGCTAGAGAAACTGAAAAACTGAATTCAGGTTTTTGTCATTTACCAGCGCGTGTTGACCTGGCAAGCATTTCCCCTTCCCGCATTTCCCCTTCCCGCATTTCCCCTTCCATACCGCCTTATAAAGTGCTGTTAAAAGACGGCTCCCCCTCTGCTTGCCCTTCAACATAGCGTAGCCTGGATATAGGACCAAGGTCCTATATCCAGATTGCGCATAGACGCCTACCATGATTCTCATGGGCAATAAAACTACATGGGTCGCAATCGTTGATGATGAAGAAAGCATTCGTCGTGCGCTATTACGACTTTTTCGTTCAGTTGGGCTGGAAGCACAGGCATTTCGTTCTGGTCAGGGTTTTTTATCAAGTTTGCAACATACTATGCCATCTTGTGTAGTCATGGATTTACATATGCCAGAAATGTCCGGGTTTGCCGTTCTTGAAGAATTAAAGACTTATGCGCCCGATTTGCCGGTTGTCATCATGACGGCACATCAGATCAACATTGGCCAGTTGGAAAGCAGTCTGTCTACTGCAATCGCTGTTTTACAAAAACCAGTTAACGACGATGTCCTGCTGGATGCCATCACAAAAGCAACGAAGCCTCCAGAATTAGTCGCCGCAGAGAATGTAAAAGAAAACTGACACAGGAAAATGCATGAAATGGTGCAGCAAGACATAAAAAAACAGGGCATTAAAAAATCAACAGAGTTAAAAACGATACAAAGCCGCCACATATCAAACAACCCGGGAAGAATGTATGAAACTGTCAAACCTACCTATTGGAACACGACTCGGAGCAGGCTTTGCTTTGATACTGCTCATGTTGCTTAGTGTCGCCTATCTCGGGATTAACGGCATGCAACAGTCCAATGAAGCCTTGCACCACGTTGTGACTGTCAACGTTAAAAAAATGGATGCCCTTGAAAATATGTCGAAATCGATACACATCGTTGCACGTGTGATACGCAGCATCGCTTTACTGTCGGATGAAGCACAGGCAGCACAGGAACATAAAAAAATTGATGATGCACGGGCACTCTACAACACAGCCTTTACTGCGCTGGAAAAAATGCCTCTGGACGAAGCAGGAAAAAACTTTCTTGCCAGGATCAAGGAAAACCAGACTGTGTCGAGAGCGCTTAATGATAAATTCGCCGAGATGGCAAAAAGCAATAAAGATGAGGCTATACAATTTCTGCTGAAGGAAGCAGGACCAGCCAATACCAAATGGCAAAATGCCATACAAGAGTTCCTGGACCTGCAAGAAAAGAAAAGTCAATCCGATGAAGAAGCGGCAGCAAAAGCTTACCAGTCCGCGCTGACAATGACGCTTTCCATTACTGCACTGGCGATTGTATGCGGAGTAGCCATCGCCTGGTTTTCCACAAGGGCCATTACCGTTCCTATTGGTATTGCAGTTGAGTTGGCAAAAACGGTTGCCAAAGGTGATTTAAGCTCGGATATTGAAGTCAAGTCTACCGATGAAACCGGTCAGTTAATGCAGGCGCTGAAAGACATGAACGAGAACCTGATCAATATCGTCAGCAAGGTTCGTAACGGTACCGAGACCATCAATACAGCAACTGGCGAAATTGCAACCGGCAATCTGGACTTGTCTTCGCGGACAGAACAGCAGGCTGGCTCGCTGGAAGAAACCGCATCATCGATGGAAGAATTGACTTCTACCGTAAAACACAATGCCGAGAACGCCCGGCAAGCGAACCAGTTGGCCATTTCAGCGTCTGAAGTTGCCGTCAAAGGCGGTGCAGTGGTGAATGAAGTGGTCCACACCATGGGCTCTATCAATACTTCATCGAAAAAAATTGTCGATATCATTGGCGTCATCGATGGCATCGCCTTCCAGACCAATATCCTGGCCTTGAATGCCGCCGTTGAAGCAGCACGTGCTGGTGAGCAAGGCCGCGGCTTTGCCGTGGTCGCCAGTGAAGTACGCAACCTGGCACAACGCTCGGCAGCAGCAGCCAAGGAAATCAAGACTTTGATCAATGACTCTGTGGAACAGGTCGAAATTGGGTCGCGCCTGGTTGACCAGGCAGGTTCAACCATGGATTCGGTCGTATCCAGCATCAAAAACGTGACCGACATCATGGGTGAAATCACCTTGGCAAGCCAGGAACAAACTTCCGGCATCGAGCAAATTAATCAGGCGGTGACACATATGGACGAAGTCACCCAGCAAAATGCCGCACTGGTTGAAGAAGCTGCTGCTGCAGCAGCTTCGCTGGAAGAACAGGCACAGATTTTGACACAAGTTGTCAGTGTCTTTAGGCTGCCAGGAAATCTGCTGGAATCTGCCCCCACCATTAAAGCCAGCCGGCGCATCGAACCTGCAGTAAGAAAAACCAGCCCCCAAAGCATCCCGGCAAAACGCATTTCAAGCAATGTTCGTCCACTCAAACAGTCAAAGTCAGGCAATGCTGCCGCTAGCGATGAATGGGATGAATTTTAATGAAATTGCAAATGGAGTAATTTAGCCACCGGGCTGGCGTTCTACCGGCGTTGTTTTTGTGCCGTACTTTGATTAAAAGATTGCCCTTCGTGGGCACAAGCCGGGTCTCGGCCCGGCGGCCGAATTCCTTTCTTTGCTTCGCCAAAGAACGGAATCAAAGAAAGGCGACCGCAGACTCGCCCTACGGGTGCTTACGCTGCGCTTCAGCATAATTTGTGCATCACAAAAAATGGGAAGATCCGAAACTCGCTACGCTCAGACATCGGCTCTTCTGATTCCATTTTCTGTGAAGCACAAATTACATCGTCCCAAGCGGATGAGAGTCAAAGACAACGTCAAAAACAACTGCAACAGCAAAGTCAAAACCAACGTCAACACAACCACTAGTCATATTTATTTGAGTGGCATCGATCAACCATGGTGTTGGGGTTGCAGTTGTTTTTGATGTTGAGGTTGTTGTTGACTCTAATCCGCTTGGGACGAAGCCATTTGTGTAGTGCAGAAAATGGAAAAAGAAGGGCCGGTGTCTGAGCGTAGCGAGTTTCGGACCTTCCCATTTTTTGCACTACATAAATGGGCACTCCCGCAGGGAGCGAGTCTGCGGTCGCCTTTCTTTGATTCCGTTCTTTGGCGAAGCAAAGAAAGGAATTCGGCCGCCGGGCCGAGACCCGGCTTGCGTCTACGAAGGGCAATCGTTTTAATCAAAGTACGGCACAAAAACAACGCCGCTGGAGCGACGATAATATGATTGTTGGTAATGCCCCCTACTTCCTCACCCTCAACACCCACCTCGGCAACAAATTCAACACCCCAACCAGCCACTTCATCTGCCACGGAAACACCAGCCTGTCCTTGCGCCTGGCAATGGCATTCACAATCAAGCCCACCGCCTTTTGCTCTGACATGATAAAAGGCTTATGACTGGCATCGCCCGCATTCAACGCCCGCAGTTTGGCGGTATCCACGTAGCCCGGCACAATCGCAGTAACAGCGATGGAGAAAGGTTTCAGCGCTATGCGATACGTGTCGCACAGACTCAGCACACTGCGCTTGGTGGCGCTGTAGACAGAGGCACCAGGATAGTCGTGCAACAAACCGGCGATGGATGAAATGGCCACCAGTTGACCTGACTTTTGCTTTAACATTTTGGCAGCGGCCAACTCAAATGCATGGCCAAGGCCACTGACATTCGTTTGCAACATGCGCAGGGTTGTTGCCTCATCCAGCAGGTGGCTGCGGGTGTTGAAATAGATGCCAGCGGTGACAATCAACATGTCCAGACCTTGCACGGCAAAGTCATCGATGGCTTGCGCCACAGCGCTGCGGTCTGCAATGTCAAACTGAAAAGGCAGCACACCGGCAGCGCCATGCAGATCAGGCGGCAGCCTTTGCAGATCACGGCCACATACCGCCACGCTGGCGCCGTGTTGCAGATAATAGCGAGCAAGGGCCAGACCGATGCCGCTGGTCCCGCCGATGATCATGATCTTCATGCACTGCCCCGGCTGTACTTGTCGCTATTGCGGATATGCGATTCGTCATAGGCGGTTTGCCGGGTAAAGGCTTCCATGCCGCGCTCATAACCGTACTGCCACTGGGCGTCCATATACGCAACATAGGTGGCGTAATCTTTGGGCATTTGCAAGCTGATACGGTTCTGCAACCAGTTCAGTTTCTTTTGTACGGCTTCCTTGTCCAGCACCGTTGCCACATCGGACGTGTCGATGCGCACATCGACTGGCTGGCCATTCACATAGCGCAGGCGGTCATTGCCGTCCAGGCCGAGAACGGTGCGCCAGGCGGGAATGGAAAAGGCCTGGTCGAAGCTTTGCTTGAATTCCATCACTACTTCATCGGCCAGGCTTCTTGCCACTTCGATGGGGAACAGATCGAGCACGCCGCCAAAGTAATTACCGTCGGTATGTGCATGGCAGCGGAAGTAAAACATGTCGGTGATGGAAATGCGTGCCGCCAGGCTGGTAGGGGTAGTCACGTCACACAGCAATTCTTCTGAAATGGCGTGATCGCCCCAGCGTGGGTCGGCCAATGGGGATGGCATGCCTGCCAGCAAGGCTGCAGCCCTGGGTTCACAAAACACGGTTTCGGCAAACAGCTTGCGCTGGCCACGCGGCTGCCCGGCTTCGCTTTCATCAAACAGCAGCTTGCCACCGATGATGGCGGTGGCGACGGATTGTTGGCTGAGTTGGCTGAGTTGGCTGACCGCGACCTCTGGCAACGGCAGCTTGGGCGGGATTTCAAACAGGTATTCATTGAACAGGTCGGGGATGACCGTGGCAGAGTCACGTATGAAACCGCGCTTGGCCGCCATGGCCAGGGTACGGACGATGCCTGCCCTGGGTGACGACGTCAGGCCGCCCCAGTAATGGTACATGTCTTCAGAACTGAGCCAGGCCTTGCGTTGCACATCGTCCGGCAAACCCGCAATAATGCTGGCCGCGAGTGCGCCGCCGCAGCTTGCCAGCAAGATGTCAGGTGCCCGGCCAGCTTCACAGGCAGCCGCATACATTCCCAAATAAATGCCAAAACGAAACCCACCGCCTGCCAATACCATGCAGCGTTTATATTTTTTAACTTGATTCATACTGCTAAAATAGCACACTGTTAAGACTATTCGCACCTTAAATGCCGTCTC
The DNA here is from genome assembly GCF_049340445.1 of Undibacterium sp. Ji50W. NCBI lineage: Bacteria > Pseudomonadati > Pseudomonadota > Betaproteobacteria > Burkholderiales > Oxalobacteraceae > Undibacterium > Undibacterium sp. Ji50W. The sequence goes on from NZ_JBMPOX010000006.1 coordinate 14,613, forward strand.
TACCTGCAACTGTGCAACACCGCTTGCGTCATTTGCTGCTGAATGCCTTGACGTTTGCGCTGTGCTACCTGAGTGCCAATTTGCTGGCTCAACAGCAGGGCATAGTGCGCCATGCCGCCTTGCCATTTGAGGCAAGCATTCCATTTTTGCAATGGATGATACTGCCCTACCTGAGTTCGGGTATATTTTTCTGCCTGGTGTTCTTTATGGTGAAGACGCAGGACGAATTGCGCGTCATCAGCCAGCGCCTGTTGCTGGCAACGGTGGTGGCAGCGATACTGTTTGTGATCTACCCGCTGCAATTCAGCTGGCCCAGACCTGCCATCCAGTCAGCCTGGTGTGCGTATCTGTATGCGTCACTGACGCTGATGGACAAGCCCTATAACCAGTTACCGTCGCTGCATGTCTGTTATTGCATCCTGTTCTGGCAGGCCTTGCACCCGCACATACGCTCCCGCCCTGGACGCATAGCGCTGGCAGCCTGGCTGACGCTGACTGCTATTTCTACCGTCTTCACTTTCCAGCATCATGTGCTGGACCTGGTGGGGGGTGTCTTGCTGGCGTTTTTTTGCATCATCATGATTACCCCCAAGAAAAGTGAACCCCATGTGGCTTTTTACTATCTGGTGGCAGCCTGTGCGCTGTTGTCTACCGGGGTCCTGGCCTGGCATAACCCGTTAGCGCTCTACCTGACAGGCAGTCTGCTGCTGATCAGCCTGGCGTATTTCCGGCGTGACCGGAATTTTCTGCATAAGCACGACGGCCGGCATCCGTGGTGGATCTGGCTCTTGTATGCGCCGTATCTGCTGGGTTACCGGCTGACCTGGCATGCGGTGGTCTGGCGTGAACGGCACAAGCCAGTTGTCATCAAACTCACGGAACAATTATGGGTCGGCCGTCGCCTCAGCGATAGGGAAGCCCGCCTGTTACCGCCAGATTGCAGCATCATCGACCTGGCCAATGAACTGAGCGAAACCACTGCCCTGCGTACCGATGCCTACCGGTATTTTCCCCTGATGGATTTGCTGACACCGGCACCGGATACCGTGCGTGAGGTATTGCAACACATGCGTGCAGAAATGGATGCCGGCAAGATAGTCTACCTGCATTGCGCCATGGGCTATAGCCGATGTATATTGCTGGCCAAACTGTATATGTCACAAGGGACACTTGCCAGATAATGAGCTTTTCCATCTACCAACTGAAACCCCGCTTCCAGCAACTGCTGCAACCTGTATTGGCCAGCCTGGCAAAACGGCGTGTCACGCCCAACCAGATCACGCTGCTGGCGATGCTGCTGTCCATCGCGTATGGTATTGCGCTGGCCTGCTTTCCACAGGACACAAGACTGTGGCTGGGCCTGCCGCTGTTCATGTTGGTACGTATGGCCTTGAATGCGATAGATGGCATGCTGGCCAATTTTACGCAGCAAAAAACGGCCTTTGGTGCCATCCTGAATGAAGTGGCTGACCAGGTATCGGATGCGGTTCTGGTCTTGCCCTTTGCGCTGGTAAGCGAGATCCATCTGCCCTTGCTGATTGCGGTTGCCATGCTGGCGCTGCTGGCGGAATTTGCCGGTGTGGCGGCCTTGCTGGCAGGGTCTACCCGGCGTTTTGACGGTCCCATGGGCAAAAGCGACCGCGCTTTTGCCTTTGGTTTGCTGGCCCTGCTGGTGGCCTTTCAAATAACAGCCACCTGGCTGAATGCCGTGCTGGGGATAGTCCTGCTGCTCTTGCTATGGACCTTGTTCAATCGGATAAAACGGGCATTGCCGCATCCCGCTGCGCCACCGACACCGTAAATATTCCGGCAATACCCAACTGGGTAGCCACTTTGCGGCAACCTATGCTGGCCACCAGGGCATCCATTTCTGCCTGGGGCCGTGGCCGCATCTGCCACGATTGACCGCGGTGATTATTCAGGGTGCGGGCGATCATCACCAGTTGTGGATGCCAGGGTTGGCCGGTGTAGATCAGGTGGCCACCGATTTTCAATTGCTGCTGTATGCCGCGCAGCGACGCCAGCACCAGCACATTGTCGCTGAATAATTCATGCAGACCGGATACGATGACGATGTCATACGTCCCCTCTTCTACCGGATAACTGGTGCCGGCAAAAGCATCGCGACATTGATAGTTGATAGTGTTTTTTAATTGCAGGCGTTCTGCCAGTTGACGCGCCTGATCCAGATTGACCTGGTCAAAATCCCGCAGGCTGATTTCTATATCACGGTTCTGGAAACGCTTGATGGTTTCCAGCACATAGCGGCCACCACCGGCAGCAATATCCAGTATGCGTACAGGCTGGTCTGCCGGGCATTGCTGTATCAGATCAGACAGTGTTTGCTGCATCTGCATTTTGCGCTGGCGTATGCCGCGCCAGCCTATGGCATCCAGATAACCACGGTCTATCATGCCACCTATCAGCAAATGGCCACCGGCCTGGTTGCGGTAGACATAGTCGAGCGACGCACCAGAATCAAAACCATGTTGCAGGCCGATACGCATACCATTGCTTAGCTTGCCGAGATGCCCCAGCATGAATTTTTGCAGGCCGTAAAAGGCATTTTCCAGCGCGCCGCCCAACTTGCCCTGCTGCAGGGCCAGGTATTGCTGCGCGCTCTGGCTTTGTGTATCGGCCTTGAAGTAATGCTGTGCAGGTGGTACATCACGCGCATAACATTCAAAGATAAATTCCCTGGCCGCTTGTATTGCTTGCTGCACCTGTGCATCGCTCTCATAGAAAATCGCATGGTGACAATTTTCTATCAGCACATAGCGCTTCAGGGTCGAAGAAATGCGCTCATAAAACTGCTTTTGCGGTGCCTGTTTGACGACATAATCCTTGTCGGCAACCAGCATCATGACCGGTACGTCGATCGCCTGCGCGTCCTGCACCACCCGTTTGGCAGTATCGGCCAGGTCCAACAAAACACGGGCAGAAATATTCTTGGTGATCAGTGGATCAGCATCATACGCCCTGGCCTGCTCGGCAGAATGGGTGAGCATGGACGAACGTATATAACTGGTGACAAACAGATCCGGCTTGAAACAGGTGGCAAAACGCAGTGCCGGCTTTGCCAGCGGCACATACAGGTTGATATCAAATGCTGCCGCTGCCATGACGACACCACGCACGCGCGGCGCATAATCATGCAGCCAGGTGGCGGCGATCACCGCACCCACGCTGTTGGCGACGATGAGCATGTTTTCTTTGGCGATGCCATAGTGACTGCTGATGTGATCAATGAAACTGTCAAAATCACGCACCATGGTTTGAAAATCAGGGGCATCACCACGTTCGCCCGGCGAATTGCCATGGCCACGTGCATCCCAGGCAAAAGCCCAGTCATTCACAAAACCAAACTGCTCGACCAGCGGCCCTATGCGACCAGAATGTTCATGGCCACGGTGTAGAAAGATCAGCGCCTTCTGTGATTTCTGTGCCTGGTCTGCAGCAATCGCCAAGGGTTTCCAGATACGATAAAACAGGTGCGACCTGTCGTGGCTGTCAAAGCCGGATTCACTGCATAGCCATTTGGCTTGTAGTTCAGTTGTCATGCATTGTCCTTCATTAGCTATCATTTTTTGTAAACGCTGATTTTTTAAAACAGCAGACCCAGATACAGCAAGGGCGCAGTCAGCACCAGGCTATCCACCCGGTCCAGTATGCCGCCATGGCCTGGTATCAGTTCAGAGAAATCCTTGATTTTGAGATAGCGTTTGGCTGCTGAAAAAATCAGATCACCAGCAAAACCACCGACAGACAGCAAGATGCCCATCAATAGCAAATACAGAGGGGTGGCCAGATGCAGATAGCTACCCAGGCCGGTCGATACCAGCATGGATATCACGACGCCGCCCAGCAAACCCTGCAAGGTTTTATTCGGGCTGATGGTGGGGGCGATGGTCTGCTTGCCGAATATTTTTCCGCTGACGAACTGGGCAATATCGTTCAGGGCCGTGACGACAAACAGGTAAAAAAACCAGGCCAGCCGGACTTCGTTTGAAAAGGGCAAGGTCAACAAATTCAGCATGAAACTGAGGCCATAGCACAGTAGCAGAAACAGCATCAGCAGCAATTGATTGCGTTGCCGCCAGATGAAAAACTGCAAGGCTTGCAGGCATAACAAGGCAGGTAAAATCAGGCTGGCATCAAAGACATTCACATATTGCAAGCCGACTTGCAGCAATACCAGCAGCAGGCAAGACAACAAGAAACGCCAGCGTGGCCCGGTATAGTGCAACGACAATTCACGCACCGCCAGCACCACGATCAGCAGCGCCATCAGCAAAGGGCCAACGGGATACAGGAACAGGCTCAGGCTGACCACGGGGAAAATAAACCACCAGGCATTCACCTGCTTGCGCAATTGACTCTGGGGTGCGCTATGCCTGCCTACGCCCACACTTGCGAAAGCCAGCAACAGGTACAGCATCAACATGGCACCCACGGTAGGATTGCCGGCAAGAAAATTGGGAAACACTGATCAACCTGGACAACAATAAAGATATGCCAGTGTACACCGACGTGTTCCGCACTTGTTTTTTTAATATGTAAGCAGAAGAAACAAATGGCATGCGCGCCCATCACACAGGGATTGCGCAACAAAAAATCCAGCGCCATGTTCTTTTGATTGCAGGCCAACAGCCGCTTATTTGCTGAAGAAAATACAAAACAGTGAAGTTCTTCCGCCGGGATATAAGGCAAGTCCCTTTGAAGCGCCTTCGTCATTGTCGGGCGCACTACGTGCGATTACGCTGCGCTAAATCGCACCGAAATAAAAAAGGCTACCGTGATGGTAGCCCGTTTTATCCAGCCATTAAGACTTAAGCCATGCTGATGCGATTACGGCCACTCTGTTTGGACACATACATGGCGGCATCGGCAGCGTCAATCAATTCGGCGGCATCGATCGTTGATTCCAGATCCGCCACACCGCCAGAAAAACTGACCGAGAAATGGCCGTTTTCACAATGGTGTTGTATCTTGGCAAATGCGACCCTGACCTGGTCCAGCACCTTGCGTGCCATGGTCGCGGTCGTGTCCGGGAAGATCACGGCAAATTCTTCACCGCCGTAACGTCCGACCAGATCACTGCGGCGCAGACGTTGTCGCAACAGGCGTGCCAGCGTGCGCAAAACCTGGTCGCCAGCGGGATGGCCATAGGTGTCATTGATTTCCTTGAAGTGATCCAGGTCTATCATCGCCAATGCCAGCGGTGCACCGTTGCGACTGGCTTGCGATATCTCGGAAGCCAGTTGTTCCTTGATGGCGGTATGGTTGTAGAGGCCCGTCAAGCCATCGCGCATGATCAAGGCGCGCAAAGAGCGATACCGCTCTGCCCGGCTGTACAGCGATGACTTCAGGTATTCTGGTGCAACCGGCTTGGTGATGAAATCATCGGCACCGGCGCGTACGGCATCGAGTTGCTTGGCCCGATCGGCTTCGCTGGATAAAAACACGATGGGTACATCAACATACGAATTGTCCTGGCGTATCATGCGCGACAACTCAACCCCGCTACAGACCGGCATATAGACATCCATCAACACCAGTTCGGGACGGAAATCAGTCATCACCGTCAGTAGCTGCGTAGGGTCATTCAGCAGGTAGACATTCATGCCGGCATCGCGCAAAATCGCGCCATAAAATTTCGAGGTAACGGCATCATCATCAATGATGAGCACGCGATAGCTCTTGTTTTCATGGAACTGCAAGATGCCTTCTATGCGCTCGGTCAGGGCCACCACATCCACCGGTTTGGTGAAGTAACCATCACCGCTGGCACGTACCGCCAGCAAACGCGATTCAAAACTGCTGGAACGCGAGACAAACACGGTAGGAATGCGGAAGCGTTCTATCTGTTTGATGCGGGCAATTTCTTCTGCGCCGGCGATTTTGCCTTCGGGGAAGCTGAGTTCAATCACGATCACATGCGGGCGCCTGGCGGCTACCGCCGTTGCCAATGCCCGCAGATGGCTGATGCGTACGACTTCATAACCGAAGTGTTCAAGCTGGTCGGTAATTTCCTGGTTCTGCGCTTCATCTTCGTCCACCAGGTAGATCAGGTGGGGGTCACTGATATACCGTTCTTCTTCCTGCACGCTCTCTGCGACGCCATTTACTGGCGTGGTGTCATGCTTCAAGGCATAGTCAAAATAGCGATTCATGTCGGCGGAATAGGCATTCAGCTCTTCTACCGTCCAGGGCTTGCCTTCCAGATGCGGCTTCAGCACGGCTTCAAAGACCCGGGCTTTTGCGCCGATTTCGGCAAAACCGAAAGTCCCGGCAGACCCGGCCATGGTATGCAGATGCCGGTGCAGGACGACCATGGCTTCTCTATCGTCCGGACGATCTTGCACCTCCTGCAAGGTGTTCAGGATTTCGTGTATTTTTGACGGTAGTTTCTGCAGAAAAACGGCTTCCAGGGCACGCAGCTTTTCTTGCAGGCTATCATTTTTGTCTGACATTTACGGCTTCTCCTGCCATAACTTACGTACTTGCGTCGATAATTCCATAGGGTCAAACGGCTTGGCGATCACGCCGATGGCACCCAGTGATTTATAAAATTCCATCTCGGTGGTCTGCACCTTGGCCGTCATGAAGATCACAGGTGTGGCCTGGGTGCCTGCCAATTTACGTAATTCGGCCAGCGTGGTCGGGCCATCCATGTTCGGCATCATGACATCCAGCAGCAGCAGGTCTGGCACGTATCCACCACTGACTACCTCAATGGCCTGGGCACCTGAACTACAGGTTTTCAGGCTAAAACCACCAACAACCTCCAGCGCTATCTGGGCCACGGTTTGTATGTCAGCATCGTCTTCCACATACAGAATGTTGGCGAGCGTTGCAGAAGTCATTGCTACTCCTTATTGCGATAGATGAAACGATTGCTTCAGGATAAATCAAGATTACTCGCAAAACAACAATAAATCCTGTTCATTATCAGAATAATCATCATTCAAAGCGTCCTCGGCAACAAGTCAGGGCCTGAATCCTCCTTTTTGTTTTCACGATACATGTATATTTTGAAATAATTATCCCCTTATTCGTCAAACAAGCAAGATTATCATTACCACAAGGGAAGTAATTGACGAAAAACATGGTCTAACGCTATAACAGCCAAAATATCTTGTACTGCAACATTGGCTGTTTTCCTGTTTCTGTACAGCGTTGATATCCATTTTAAAAAAACACCTGTTTTGTAATATGATCTGGCGGCAAATTAATTCAATTTATAGGACTTCTGATGCACCCCATGTTGACCGCTGTGTCCCTTATCGTTTTACATCTTGCTCTATCCAGTCATGCGGCCCAAGCCCAGCAAGTCCAGGAAGCGCCGTTGCGTGCACATCTGGCATTCTTATCTGACGATTTATTAGAGGGGCGTGGTACCGGACAACGCGGCGGTGATCTCGCCGTACGCTACCTCGAAACACAAGCGGCGGCAATGGGTCTGGTGCAGCTACCGGGCGCAAATGGCTATCGGCAAACTGTGACACTGGTTGGCAGCCAAACGCTGAGTAGCAGTCAACTCCGTTTTGAAACAAACAAAGCTACCCTCTCGCCAGTCATGGGGGCCGACATTGTGTATGGTTCTTCCAACGGCAAAACTGACAATGATATCGATGCTCCGCTGGTGTTTGTCGGCTATGGCGTACGTGCCCCAGAAGAACGTTGGGATGATTTCAAAGGCGTCGATCTGAAAGGCAAATTGCTGGTAATGATGGTCAACGATCCTCAGCCGACCATGGACGAGCCAAATCGTTTTGGCGGAAAGGCGCTCACCTATTATGGCCGCTGGACATACAAGTTTGAAGAAGCCGCACGGCAAGGTGCCGCAGGGGTGTTATTGATTCACACTTTGCCTTCAGCCAGCTACGCCTGGAACGTGCCACAAACATCTTTTAGCCACGAACGCTTTAGTCTTGGCAAGGATGGCAATGCGCTGGAAGGCTGGATACAGGAAGATACTGCCAAAGCCTTGTTCGCTGCGGCAGGACAGGACTTGGACGCGCTGCGTGCACACGCTGAAACCCGTGAATTTAAACCCGTCGCACTCGATGCAAGGATACATCTCACCTTGCGCAGTGCCGTGCGTAAAGTCGAGCAGCAAAACGTCATCGGCATGGTGCCTGGCAATGACGCAAAATTAAAAGACCAGGCCGTGGTGTATTCCGCACACTGGGATCATCTGGGGTTCGTGGAAGAACCCGGCAAACCCGCACAAATCTGGAATGGCGCAGTGGACAACGCTTCCGGTGCAGCTGCCTTGCTGGCCATGGCGCAGGCAGCGGTAACACATCCCGCGAAACGTACGCAAATTTTCTTATGGCCTTGTGCGGAAGAACAGAGCTTGCTTGGTAGCGCGTTTTACGTTCAACATCCCTTATGGCCACTGGAAAAAACTGCGGCCGATCTGAATTTGGATAGCATGAATTTTGTCGGTAAAACGCAGGACATGGGAGTAGCAGGCAGTGAGCACAGCAGCTTGCTTAACAGTGCTGCAGCCGTTGCCAAAAAAATGGGCTTGCGCATTGCGCCGTCCGTTCCCGATTTAGGTGGTGCCTTCTTTCGCGCCGATCATTTCAACTTTGTGCGGGCGGGTGTTCCCGCATTTAATGTTGGTTCCGCTGTATTTTCTGGTGATGGATCGTTTGCGTTTGATCACGATGCAGAACAAGAAGCAGCACAAATGAAAGCGTTTAAAAAAGACTACCATACCCCGCGCGATCGTTACAACCCGGCATGGGATTTAAGCGGCATGGTACAACAGGCGCAATTTACTTTAAATCTGGGCTATGCGCTTGGCAACGACGCCACTATGCCGGTCTGGAAAAAGGATGCAATGTACCGACGTGTAGCGAAGTGACGGGGTGACGGGGTGACGGAGTTAGGCAGGGACGACGGATACTCCCTTAGCTGTCCCTGCTGCAATCCCATTACCGTGCTGCTTCATTGCAGCACGAAATCACTTCGCCCGGCTTTCATCTTGTTCAAGCTATTTCAGCGAAAAATCCACCCGGTTCGGACTGCCCTTGTCCTTGATGCCATCGGCATTCAGTTTGGGGGCGATCAGGAACAGTCTTTCGCGTTCAACACCTGACACATCTTCCAGGTAATCGCGTACGGCATCGGCACGTTTTTGGGCCAGGCTGCGCAAGGCTTCCGGCGTCACCTGGGTATTGGCGAGTATCATTTTTTCTGCTTCTGCCGTTGGCAGGGTCTTGGCCATACCGATGGGATTGCGCGGCTTGGTGAATTTTTCTGCCTGGTAGACTTCTTCCACGTACTTGGCTTTTTCTGCTTCCGTGATGACGATGTCATCTTTTTTGACGGTGCGGTCTTTCTGGTGCACGTCTTTCCATTTCAGTTCACGCATTTTTTGCAGCAGCAATATCTGGCGTATGCCATCTGCATCCGTCGCCGGTTCGACACGGCCTATGATGTCCAGCTTCAGGCTACTGCGGTTCTTGAGTGCCTTGGCCAGATTGTCGAGCTTGGTAGTGGCAGCGGGTGTCAGGCTGGTCTGGCCGGGCAGGAATTCGGTATAGGCCAGTTCTTCACCACCACCAAACATCGAACCCAGCAAGGCAAATGGTGATGTCACTGCCTTGGTAATCACGTTCATGAAGACCTTGAATATGATACCGCCAACTGAAAACTGTGGGTCAGACAAAGAACCGGTGATCGGCAGATTAATGGCAATACGGCCCTGGTTATCACGCAGCAAAGCAACCGCCAGCATGACCGGCAGCTTGGTCGCGGTCGGACTGTCTACTCTTTCGCCAAAGGTCAGTTGATCAAGGCGTACATCATTTTCTGCCTGCAATTGCTGGTTTTCTATGCGGTAAGACACTTGCATGGACAGCTTGCCTTTTTCGATGACGTAACCGGCGTACTTGGCTGCATAAGGCGTCAGCCGGGTCAGCTCCAGCCCATTGGCGCTGGCCTTGACATCCATGAAAACAGGATTCGACAGCGGATTCAGCGTGCCGGAAATCACCAGCGGCGCATCGTCATCGACCTTGCCATTCAATTCTATGGTGGCAGGTTGTGGATTGTCAGAGGCGATTGCGCCTATGGTACCGGCAACACCGGTCAGGTTGGCGCTGTAATTCGGTTTGACGAAGTTGTCGGTGAAGTTGATATTGCCGCCACGCAGCGTGGTCTGGCTAACGCGTATCACGACGGGATTGGATTTTTCAGGCTTGGCTGGCAAAGGTACGGTGACAATAGTCGTGGTCGCGGTTTTGCTGGTGACGGGCTTGACTGTTGCATCATCTGCCGGCGCCGTGGCTGTGGTCTGCCCGGCTGCAGGAGCAACCGCAGCCGAGTCGCCATCTTCCATATCGGCCTTTTTGGTGCTGAGTATGGTCTGTATATTCAGCTTGCCTTTGGCAGACAGGATGGCGCGTGCATAGAAATCATTGAGTGCCAGTTTTTTCAGGGTCACCAGTTGCTTGTCACCACCGATCTGGGCGCTGAGGCCATCCATGGAGATGTTTTTCCATTCCAGAAAATCTTCATCCGCACCATTTTCCAGCAAGTGGAAATCATTCAGCGCCAGCACGCCTTCGTAATTGATCTGCCGGTTGCTGTCGAGTATGTTGTTGAGATTCAATTTACCTTTGATATCTGCCCGACCACGTGTCAATTCCGCATTCACATACGGCGACACATAGGGAAACAAGGCCGATACCGGCAAGCCCTGGCCATCCAGGTTCATGGTGATATTCTTCAACTGGGCGGATGCAGTTGCATCCAGGCTCAGCTTTGATTTCTTACCTATATTGGTTTGCAAAGTCATTTTGACTGGCTGCGACATATCACTACTGAGTTTTTCTGCATGCAAATTAAAGGCATCCAGTTTCAGTTTGACTTCTGGCGACATGGATTTATCGTTGAAGCTGACAGCACTATCCTTGAAGTCAAGGCTTGCAAGATAGACTTTCCAGGTTGCTACAGCGGCAGCGTTGTTCGAGTTGGCGGCAGCGCTGGTGGTGCTGGCAGCACTATCCACTGTTGCAGGTGCAGCCGTGCTGACGCTGGTGCTGGCACCAGTGCTGGATTTCAGCCATTTCTTCAGGTTCAATACCGCTTGTTCATCCCGTCGCACATCCGTCACCAGGCCGTCGAACAGCACGCTACCTATATTGACTTGCTTGCTTTCCATGTTCAGGGTCAGCTTATCTACCGTCAATGCTTTCAGGTTGAAACTGCCGTCGTCGACAGACTTGGGCTTGATGGCGAACTGGCTGAGTTTCATACCCAGATCATCGACTTGCACCAGGCCTTTTTGCACTTGCAATTGTGCATTCATGTCAAATTTCCCGCTGACACTCGCGAGTAAATAATTGCTCAGCAAAGGCTGATAAGTAGCCAATGACCATGAACTTAAAGCCAGTTGTGCTTTGACCGTGCCAATCAGTGGCTGCATCTCACCTTCCAGCTTCAGGCTTTCATCATTTTCACCGTTGAGGGCAAACTTGAACGCAGCAGCTTTGGCGTCGGCTGCAGACGACAAGCCATGCGCGGTCAGGCTGATATCTTTCAGGTTGACGGTCTGTGCAGGGTTGGCATGTTTGGCATCACGGAAATGCAAAATCCCTTTTGACAGCTGTAGTTCTGCCAATTGCTGCAAGGCAGCGACCGGCTTTGTTACGCTTACGGCTGGAGACGATGCGGCTGAAGCAGCCACCACTGGCGCTACGGCACTCTTATTATTTGATTTGCCATCTTTAGGCGGGATAGCCGGAGTTGCCAGGCTAGCCCAGTTCAATTGGCCCTGCTGATTGATATCCAGCCAGATTTCTGGCGCTGACAATTCCAGCTTGCTGATGCTGGCTGCTGCCGTCATGACATTCACTTGCTTGATTTGTGCGTGCAGGCTGCCGAGTTTCAGCAAGGGTGCATCTGATTTATCAGTAACATGGAGCTCATCCAGATGCACGTCCCCTGCCAGTAATAATTCAGGGTGGGTATTCTTGCGGCTGAAAATCAGGTCCAGCTTGGTAGACAATTTTGCGTTCTTGATTTGTACCGGCAAGGCCACAGGCACATAGGGCAGGTACTGGGTCAGGTCCAGTTTATCGAGATCGATAGCCAGCGAAGTATCAAGGCTATTGGTAAATGGTCGGGCCCTGCCCTTCAAGACAAAATTCGATCCATTTACTTTGGCCGACAGCATGGGTTCGACAAAGCTTTCCACCTGATTAGGGAAGTTGGACACGAAAGGCACGCCAATTTGCAGCGCTTCCACCTTGAATTGTTCATTGACAACCTTGTCGTCGATATCTATCCTGCCGCCGGCCACTTGCAAATTAGCCAGTGAAAAACGCGCGTGGGAATCACTCTTGGGCATGGCTGCGATTTTGTCGAGAACGTCGCTGAAGTTATACCGCCCATAGCCTTCACCCGCGCTGCGGATGATGTGTACATAGGGTTCGGTAACCCGGACTTCATCAACGATCAGCGCCTGCCGGAATACCGATGCCAGCGACAGGTTCAGTACCAGTTCTTTGACTTTGACTGCGGGCGTGCGCTGGTCGGCTTCATACAGGTTCAGATCTTCTATCGTCAGCGCCAGTCGGAAAGGTGAAAAACGAATATCCCCCATATCCAGCTTGCGGCCTATCTGCTGCTGTACTTCTTCGGTAGCAATGCGCCTGACCAGACCGGGCAGGAAGGCCCAGCTCAAGGCAGCAAGCAATAACAGCAAACCGACGAAACCTGTTGCCCAACGCCCCAGATGCCAGCGTTGAATAGCATTCGTCATTTTTTGCTTTACTGTTGTCATGATCAATTCTTTGCTTGTGTCTATTGTGTCTACCTGAATAACATTATAGTCGTCACTGGCAGCGATAGGCCGGGAAGCACCAGAAAACCCACCTGAAGAGAGGTTAAAGAATGTCAATCAGCAAAGAAATTTTCAGCTGACTATCCCTGCAAACACCTTGGCCTGTGAAGGATTGCCAGCGATGTGGTACGCCAGATCTGCCGGTCTGGCGATGGCCCACAAGGCAAAATCGGCTGCCTTGCCGACTGCCAGGCTGCCGGTTTCAGAACCCAGGCCCAAGGCACACGCTGCATGGCAAGTCACGCCCTGCAAGGCTTCCAGCGGGGTCATGCGGAACAGGGTGCAAGCCATATTCATGGTCAGCAGCAAGGAAGTCATGGGCGACGTACCGGGGTTGCAATCCGTTGCCAGGGCTATCGGCACGCCAGCCGCACGCAATGCCGCCAGTGGCGGGTATTGGGTTTCGCGCAAAAAGTAAAAGGCCCCCGGCAACAGCACGGCCACCGTGCCGCTGGCTGCCATGGCGGCGATGCCCGCATCCGACAAGTATTCAAGATGGTCGGCAGACAAGCCCTGGTATTTTGCCGTCAATGCGGCGCCGCCCTGGTCAGACAATTGTTCGGCATGCAGTTTGACTGGCAGGCCGAATGCCTGCGCTGCCTGGAACACGCGTTCAGTCTGGGCTGGTGTGAAGCCGATTTTTTCACAAAACACATCAACGGCATCCACCAGGCCTTCTGCCACCAGGGCTGGCAACATCTGTTCACACACCAGCTTGATGTAATCGTCGGCCCGCCCTGCATATTCTGGCGGCAAGGCATGCGCGCCCAGGAACGTGGTTTTGACGCGTACCGGAAACTCATGCCCTATGCGCCTGGCCACGCGCAGTATGCGTGCCTCGGTTTCCAGGTCGAGGCCATAGCCGGATTTGATTTCCAGCGTAGTCACCCCTTCGGCCAGCATGGCATGCAGGCGTGGCAGACTGGCTGCCAGCAATTCATCTGCGGTCGCGGCACGGGTGGCACGCACGGTGGCATTGATGCCGCCCCCCTGCAGGGCGATGTCTTCATAGGCGACACCGTTCAATCGTGCTTCAAATTCATCGCTGCGATTGCCTGCATACACCAGATGGGTATGGCAATCGATCAGGCCAGGTGTCAGCCAGCAGCCTTTGCCATCATGGGTTTTTGCCGTGATATAGCCAACTGGCAGATCGGCTTGCAAACCCAGCCAGGCGATCTTGCCATCCTTGACGGCGATGGCCGCATCCCTGATGTCAGCATAGCCATCCGTCATGCAAGCCAGGTGGACATTGACCCACAAACTGTCCCAGGATAATTCGGTCTGCACCATCAGCTATCACCCATATTCAGGAATTGTATGCGCATCAGGTACAGCACGCTGCCTTCATCGGCATGCAGGTTCAGGCGTATGCCGCCGTGTTCATGCTCTTCATCAAACAGACAGCAATCATAGGCCTGCAAGGTCTCACCGCTGGACAGGCGGGCACTGCCCTCCGCGCAAAACAGCAAGAGCTGCTGGGCGTCATTGGCTTCGATGAAATGGCTGCCGGCTTCCAGTCTTTGCATGTGATGGGTGCAGACATCGCGCCGCGTCATCATGTTCAGGTCCAGCACACTGCCATGCAAGAGTTCGGCATTGATGGGGGTTTCGCCGTGGAACTGGTGTGGCAGGCTGTCTTTTTTCAGGAATATGCTGCTGGCATGGCTTTGCTCGCTATCGCTATGCAAGATCAGGCCATCGCCGGACAGAATCGCCAGGGTCCGGTCAATCTGGTTGAAATGCGAAAACGGGCCATTGCTGCTGACTTCGGCGGTGCTCAAGCGCCAGACAAAATGATCCAGACTGGCCCCCGGCGGAAAAATCGCCAGTTCAGTCGTGCTGCCACCGCCATTTTTCCATGGCATGGTTTGATAGTCTAGTCTTGTCCACTTACGCATAGTCTTCAGGAGTTGTCGGGCCAAACACAGAATGGCTTCTTCAAGCTGAAGAAGCCACCATGCTGTTCCAGCCTAAAAAAAAATCAGAATAAATATAAATTCTGATACAGCTGTTGACATTGTGCGCTCAATTGGCCTTCCACCACCAGCGTTTTCGCAGCTTCGATATCCGGCGCAAAGAAACGGTCTTTGTCATAGAAAGCCACCTTGTTGCGCAACAACTGGTGTACCTGTTTCAGCATGCCCGAGGTTTGCAAGGGCGCGTGGAAGTCTATGCCCTGGGCCGCTGCCAGCAATTCTATGCCGACGATGGTGGCAGTATTGTGCGCCATTTCATGCAGGCGGCGGGCACCATAGGTCGCCATGCTGACATGGTCTTCCTGGTTGGCCGATGTCGGTATGCTGTCCACACTGGATGGATGGGCATGCGATTTATTTTCAGATGCCAGTGCTGCTGCCGTCACATGGGCAATCATGAAACCCGAATTCAAACCGGACGATGGCACCAGGAAAGGTGGCAAGCCAGAGATCGAGGCATCGATCAGCAAGGCAATGCGGCGTTCGGAAATGGAGCCAATTTCTGCAATCGCCAGCGCCAGGGTATCTGCCGCAAAAGCCACCGGCTCTGCATGGAAGTTACCGCCAGAAATGACTTCACCAGTCTCGACAAACACCAGCGGATTATCAGTCACCGCATTGGCTTCGATCAGTAAGGTGCGGGCAGCATTGTTGATGATGTCCAGGCAGGCACCCATGACTTGTGGCTGGCAGCGCAGGCAATACGGGTCTTGCACGCGTTCATCATTGACGAGGTGGGAGCGGCGGATTTCACTGCCTTCCAGCAGGCTGCGATAAATCTGTGCAGTCGCCATCTGGCCGGGCTGACCACGGCTGGCATGGATGCGCGGATCAAACGGCGCATCACTGCCCTTGGCGGCATCGACGGACAAAGCACCGGTAATGGTAGCCGCTTCCAGCAGGCGTTCTGCCAAAAACAGGCCATTCAGGGCCAGCGCCGTAGACACCTGGGTACCGTTGATCAGCGCCAGGCCTTCCTTGGCGGCCAGCACGACAGGCTGAATGCCTGCTGCCGCCAGCGCTGCTTTGGCCGACACCAGCTTGCCGTTCACACGGGCATCGCCCTCGCCCAGCAAAGCCAGGGTCATATGCGACAAAGGTGCCAGATCACCAGACGCCCCGACCGAACCCTTGACCGGGATAGTCGGCATGATGCCGGCGTTATACATGGCGATCATGCTGTCGATGACCGATGCCCGTATACCAGAAAACCCTCGCGCTAGGCTACCGATTTTCATCGCCAGTATCAGGCGCACGACTTCATCCGCAATCAATTCACCAGAGCCGACAGAATGCGACAGAATAAGATTGCGCTGCAAGAGTTCCAACTGATCATCCGGAATACGGGTCTTGGCCAGTTTGCCGAAGCCGGTGTTGATGCCATAGGCGGCATCCCCCTTCGCCACGATTTTATCGATGGTGGCGGAGGACGCATTGATGGCGGCATAGGCGCTATCCGTCAGCTTCAAGGGTTGGGCCCTGGTCCAGATGGCACGCAGATCAGTCAGACAGAATTGGCCGGGTTGGATTTCAAAATGGGTGCTCATGGTTTTTTCCTGAATACTTTTAATAATTGTGTGGTCAGATTCGAGGGGCAATCTACTCCTTCCCCTTCAAGGGGAAGGTCGGGATGGGGATGGGTTTCTTGTGTAATCTGGATTCCTGGTCAATCAACTGAAACCCATCCCCACCCTAACCCTCCCCTTGAAGGGGAGGGAATATGAAAATAAATTACTATTAACGCGATAAATAAAATCCGCTTACTTGGCAGCACCCTTAATCATAGGCAACTTCAAACCCTCACGCTCCGCACAGGCGACCGCCTGCTCATACCCCGCATCGGCATGCCGCATGACGCCAGAGCCGCAATCATTCACCAACACCCGCGCCAGGCGTTTTGCGGCAGCATCCGTACCATCCGCAACGATGACCATACCAGAATGCTGGGAATAACCCATGCCCACGCCACCACCATGATGCAGCGATACCCAACTGGCACCGCCAGCGGTGTTCAGCAAGGCATTCAGCAAAGGCCAGTCGGATACGGCATCGGTGCCATCGCGCATGCCTTCGGTTTCGCGGTTGGGGCTGGCGACTGAGCCGGTGTCCAGATGGTCACGACCAATAACAATCGGTGCTTTCAGTTCGCCATTTTTGACCATCTCATTGAAGGCCAAACCGGCGATATGCCGCTCACCCAGGCCCAGCCAGCAAATGCGTGCCGGCAAACCCTGGAAGGCGATGCGTTCACTTGCCATGTCCAGCCATTTGTGTACGCCTTTATTCTGCGGAAATAGTTGCTTGATCTTGGCATCGGTCTTGCGGATATCTTCCGGATCACCCGACAGGGCTACCCAGCGGAACGGCCCCTTGCCATCGCAGAACAAGGGGCGGATATACGCAGGTACAAAACCAGGGAAATCAAAAGCATTCTTGACGCCGGTATCAAACGCCACCTGGCGAATATTATTGCCATAATCCACAGTCGGTATGCCCATGGCATGAAAATCCAGCATGGCTTGCACATGCACGGCGCAGGCTTGGGCGGCGTCGGCAGTCAGCCTGGCATGCTGGCTGGCGTCTTGCTGTGCGGCCTTCCATTGCGCGACAGTCCAGCCTGTCGGCAGATAACCATTGATCAGGTCATGGGCAGAAGTCTGGTCGGTGACCAGATCAGGTTTCATGCCACCGGCTTTTGCCCGTTTGACCAGTTCGGGCAAGACCTCTGCGGCATTGCCGAGCAAGGCAATCGATACCGCTTCTTTGCGGTCACAATGATGTTGGATGAGGACCAGGGCATCGTCAAGATCTTTGGCCTGCTTGTCGACATAACGGGTACGCAGGCGAAAATCGATACTCGATTGCTGGCATTCTATATTCAGCGACACGGCACCGGCAAAGCTGGCGGCCAAAGGTTGCGCGCCACCCATGCCACCCAGGCCAGCGGTCAATATCCAGCGCCCGCCCCAGTCACCATTGAAATGCTGACGCCCTGCTTCGGCAAAGGTTTCATACGTGCCCTGGACGATACCCTGGGTGCCGATATAGATCCAGCTACCGGCAGTCATCTGCCCATACATGAACAGGCCCTTGCGGTCGAGTTCATTGAAATGTTCCCAGTTGGCCCACTTGGGCACCAGGTTGGAATTAGCGATCAGCACGCGCGGCGCATCTGCATGGGTCTTGAACACACCGACCGGTTTGCCGGACTGTATCAACAGGGTTTCGTCTTCTTCCAGTTGTTTCAGCGACGCCAGAATCTGGTCATAGCATTCCCAGTTACGGGCAGCGCGGCCTATGCCGCCATACACCACCAGGTGCTTGGGGTTTTCTGCAACGGCAGGGTCCAGATTATTCTGGATCATGCGGTAGGCCGCTTCGGCTACCCAGGTCTTGCAGGTTTTTTCTGCACCATGCGGGGCGTGGATTACGCGGCTGGCATCCCAGCGGGGGTCGTTGTTCATGTCTATCTCCATCAACAAATGCAATATAGAAATCCGGCTCTGCGGAATAAAACCAAAAAATAAAGCCGGATCAGATTTGAACCATTGGAATAAAGTTTAAGTTGTATATACAACTTTTGCAAGCAAATATTTATGCGTCCATGAATATTTTTCGACACACGCAAATTGGCGCGATCTTACCGAATCATGCCGTTAACGCCACTATGCGTAACCGCTAAGCAAGCCGACAATGACTCCATCGTCACCCACAACTGAAAGGCAAACCCCATGTCCGTCGTCACTGAAGTTGCTGCTGCCAGCAGCGCTGAAGCCCTGGCCCATTTTTCTGATTCCCTGCGTTTTGAAACAGATTGCTGGGATACCCACCACGCCATGTCCGAAGGCAAGGCCGATTTCGTTCTGCTTGACGTGCGTAGTCCGGAATCCTATGCCAGCGGCCATGTGCCGGGTGCCATCAACCTGCTCAGAGGCAAAATCATCGCCTCGAAACTGGCCAGCTATCCAGTGGATACCTTGTTTGTGACTTATTGCGCCGGCCCGCACTGCAATGGCGCGACGCGGGCCGCAATCAAGCTGGCGCAACTGGGACGCCCGGTCAAAATCATGATAGGCGGCATCACCGGCTGGCTGGATGAAGGCTTCAGCCTGACGACTGAAGTGACAGAATTGGCCTAGCGCATGGCGGCAGACAATTCTGTGCGTTATGCAAAGGCGGCGGATGCCCCGGCCCTACTGGCAATGATGCGTGAACTGGCGGCATTTGAAGGCTATCTGTCAGCTTTTTGTGTGCAAGAGCAAGACTTGCTGGCACGCGGCTTGGGGCATGAGCCTGCGCAATTCCATGCCCTGCTGGCGGAATCGGCAGATGGTGCCTTGCTGGGTTATGCGGTGCTGGTGGAAATCGCCTTCACCTATGATTTGCGTGCGGATTGCCGTCTCAAGGAACTATATGTCAGCCCTGCTGCCAGAAGCCTGGGTGTGGGCACGGCATTGATGCAAGCCGTATTAGTACATGCAAAATCACGCGGCTGCGGTCGCCTGAAATGGGATGTATTGCCCGGCAATGAAAACGCCAGGCAATTTTATCGCCGCTTTGGTGGACAGCCTGATACCGGCTGGGAGGCGTGGGTATCGCCTTTGCAGTGAAGCCTTACAAAGGTAAGACCCCACTCGCCAATCAAGCATCAAAACAATCAAGCATCAAACCCACCATCCGCCTTCAGGTTGGCACCGGTGATAAATGCCGCATCTTCACTTGCCAGGTAAGCTACCAGGCTGGCGATTTGTGCGCCCGTACCGTATTTGCCAGTCGCCATGTAAGTGCGCATGGTGTCGGCAAAGGGGCCGTTGGCAGGGTTCATTTCTGTATCCACCGGGCCGGGTTGCACATTATTGACAGTGATGCCGCGTGGGCCAAGGTCACGCGCCAGGCCGCGAGTAAAGGACGCCACTGCACCCTTGGTCAGCGCATATACAGACAGGCCCGCTACCGGTACAGCATCACTGTTGACGCTGCCTATGGTGATGATGCGGCCACCTTCTTTCATATGGCGTTGTGCTTCTTGCGTGGCGACAAACACTGCCGTCACATTGATGGCAAGCAGGCGTTGATAGTCGGCCATGCTGAAGTCAGCAATACCACCGAAGGCGACTGCACCGGCGTTGTTGACGAGTATGTCCAGCCCGCCCAATTCTGCCGCTACGGTGTTGACGGCCTGTTTAACCGCATCTGCATCCTGGGCATCGGCACGTATCGCCAGCGCCTTGCCACCGGCAGCACGTATGCTGGCCACCACCTGTTCTGCCTGATCGCCGCTGCTGGCATAGGTAATCGCCACTGCCGCGCCGTCACGTGCCAGCCTTTGTGCAATGGCGGCACCAATACCGCGTGAACCACCGGTAACCAGGGCCACTTTGCCATTCAATGTGGTGTTTGCTTGTGTGTTCAAAATTTGTGTCATGTCGTTCTCCTGTGTAATTTACATAAAGGTGTTAATGAATTTCTGTTCAATCCGTGATTGGATGAAGCTATTTTCTACCTTTAAAGTAATTACAAATAGTCTATAATCGATTACATTACTTTCAACCAAAGGTTGAAAGTAAAAGGATCATCATGGAAACACTGGCGAGTATTGAGTCATTCGTCCGCAGTGCCGAAGCAGGCAGCTTTTCGCAGGCGGCGCGTAATCTGGGCTTGACGCCGGCGGCGGTCAGCAAGAATGTCGCCAAGCTGGAATCGCGGCTGGGCATACGGCTGTTTCAGCGCAGTACGCGCAGCCTGGTGCTGACGGAAGCGGGGGAAGTATTCCTGACCCAGATCAGGGGTGGGCTGGACAGCATACAGGCGGCCCTGGCGAATGTGGAAAACGTTGCCGGCAAACCCGCTGGTGTATTGAAGATCAGCCTGGCGCTGACTTTTGGACGTGATTATGTCTTGCCAGCGGTGAATGATTTCGTCAAGACTTACCCCGACGTCATCCTTGATATGCATTTTGATAACCGCAGCGTAGACCTGGTCGCCGAGGGCTTTGATATCGCCATCGGTGGCGGCATAGAACTGGTGCCAGGCGTGATTGCGCGTGAAATCGCGCGCGCCCATGTGATACCGGTTGCCTCGCCCGCCTATCTGGCTGCCCATAAGATGCCGGTCAAGCCTGCGGACCTGGCGACATTGGATGGCATCATCCGCCGCTCACCGCAAAGCGGCCGGCTGCGCTCGTGGACATTGCGCAATGCCGCAGGCGAAGAAGCCGCAATGGAATTGAAGACGCGCATCATCATGGATGACCCCGAAGCCATGTGCCACGCTGCCCTACTGGACATGGGCGTGGCCATGGTACCCAAGCTGCATGCCCTGCCCTATCTGGAAAGCGGCAGCTTGCTGCGCGTGCTACCAGCCTGGCATGCGGATATTGGCCCCATTGCGCTGTATTATGCCAGCAGCAAACTGATGCCGGCCAAGACCAGGCTGTTTGTCGATTTCATCCTGATGCGCTTTCGGGAACTGGATATCACTGGCAAGTTTTCTGCCTTGCCACGAAAAAAATAAGCGCTGCCAGTGGATATGTTCGCCATCCCTGCCTGCCTATGAGAAAATGCAGCCACCACCCATTTTTCTAGCGCCGCCCATCCTGTGAAACCCAGCAAGCCAGATATCCCAGCCTTTCAAGTGATCAAAGATACCCTGCTGAAGGAAATCCAGTCAGGCAAGTGGAAAGAAGGCGATGTCATTCCGGCGGAAACCACGCTGGCTGGCCGGTTTGGGGTGTCGCGCATGACAGTCAACCGTGCCATACGTGAATTGACCAGCGAGCAGATACTGACGCGCATACAGGGTTCCGGCACGTATGTGGCGCAACAAAAATACCAGGCCACGCTGGTGGAAATCAAAAGCATCGCCGAAGAAATCCGTTCCCGTGGCCATGCCCACCGCAGCGAATTGCATGAACTGAAGGCAGAAGCCGCGACCGAACTACTGGCAGCAGAATTCCAGGTCAAGGCCGGGCATCCGCTGTTTCATTCGGTCATTGTCCATTTTGAAAACGAAGTGGCGATACAGGTCGAAGACCGCTGGGTCAATTCCAGCGTGACGCCGGAATACCTGCAACAAGATTTCAGCAGCATGACGCCGAATGAATACCTGGTCGCCGTCGCCCCCCTGCAAGGCGTCGATTACCGCATCGAAGCCGTGCTACCCACCAAACTAATCGCCGACATGCTGCACATCCCGACCAAAGAAGCCTGCCTGGTCCTGCACAGAAAAACCCGCTCCCAAGGCATGATCGCCACCAGCGTCACCATGTGGCACCCGGGCAAGCGCTATCAATTTGCGGGTAGTTTTTAACTGCAAGACCTTTTCAAAATAGAATCCAAGCAACACAATTAAACTAATGCTATGCAATGCGTTCGCAAGAACTATTCAATAGGGACTGGATCTATCAATCCTCTGTTTCGCCATCTATTATTATTAACAAACGTTTCAAACTTTTTACCATCTGATAGCTTCAGGTCATCCGCATGGTCGGTTACTATGATCTGAGGTGAAAAACCATACTCCTGTTCAGTCTTCGTACAATAAATAGACAATTGACTGAAGAGATTTTCTACGGCGGCCATATCATCATCAATCTGCCTGTCATCTCGATGCTCTAAATTTTTAATCGTGTCTTTGTCGAATTTATCTGATTTGTCAAATTTAAAACTCGGGAAATATACTTGCGTAGGTTGATCCAAGAATAAAATCGATGGGATAGCGCATTGTTCACCTAAAGACGCGAAGTACTTATGGAGTGCAAGGAAAAGTGTAACATGACAATAAAGCCAATTTGCGCCACTCCCCATTGAGCGCAGGAAAATCTTTTCGCCTTTAGGAGTTAAATGATATAGGTCAAATGTTTCAAAAGAAAAATGAAGGTTAATGGGTTTATAGCTATCTTCAAATTCGAAACGCGCTCCAATTTCTTTCATCATGGCATTTACCGAGTCATCGGCTTTACTGAGTCCATCCTTGTAATCATATTTTTTCAACTCCAATTCTATCTTCTGAAGCGCTTTTCTAGCTTCTTTTAAGCGATTTTCAACGTCAACATCATCTGCTAGATTTAACGAATCAAGCAACATATATAAATTAGCTTTAGAGTTTAAAATAGACTCGTAAAGGCTCTTTTTCTCATTCAGTATCTTTTCAGATTTTTCAATTTCCGTGATTTGCTCTGCCACGCCAAATACTTCTTTAGATAGTCCTTCAATTTCTCTTTGTACCTGAACAAGCGAGGATTCAAATTTCGCACGCATTGGTTTCACTTGCACTAGATTATTTGAAAGCTTGGAAATGGCTTGTTGTAAATACTGCGCACTTTGTTGTAGTTGCTCATGCTCAGTATGGCAGAACGGGCAAACTGATTTTGCAATCTGAACAGCCTCAACTGATGTGCGGTTCGCATTTTGAGTCACAAATATTTCTTCTTCGCCGATATGCTGTTTTATTAGTCCACGATGGCGTTGCAATTTACGCAAACTTGAAGTTTTTATAGACAACTCTTGTTGTAACTTAAGATGCCGCTGTGTAATAGCATCAGATAAGGGAACAATATTCTCGGGACGAATAATTTTCTCAAGTTTCGCTTTCGCGTCCTGGGGATGGCGAAGAATATCTTGAAGAGAAATAGGGTTTTCAGAAAATCCCATAGCCGCATAAAGATGGAGAAGTACCGGCTCTATTTTTTGCTGCTGATTTTTTGCCAATTTACCGTTGTTTTCCTGCTCACGCTTTATTCGATTCATTTCGATAGTTAAGCGTTCTCTTTCTTGAGATAAATGAAAAAATTTCTGATCGACCAAACCCAAAAATATCTTGGTATGCTCAATGACTTGATCTCGTTTTTCTTTTTCGTCAAAACGATAAAATAGAGCATGTTTGTTAGCTACTAAGTTTTGATGCTGTAGCATAAATGAAGCAAAACTGCGAATAGATGGCGTTGGGGCTTTCGCAGAAAAACGCCTATTTTCTCTTGCGGCTAAAGAGTCATCAACGTCATCTATATCTAAAAACAGGCTTCTCACATGTTTTTTGAAATCAGATAACGATCTGAAATGAGATTTGACAAAATAATGCAGATTGATTTTTTCTGGATGATACCCATCCTCACGTCTAAAAAATGCTCTATTGTCGCCATCCGGTGAACGACCTAGTACTATATCTTGGTCATTCACATTCAAATATATGTAGTAGAGCGCAGCACTATCAGTGATTACTCCTTTGGGTACTGTATATTCAGCACTGCCAAAGCAATAATCAAAAATTTCAATCAACGCACTTTTACCTGTTGACGACTTTCCAGTAACAACATTTAGACCTTGTTTGAATCGAACTGTGTGTGCTTCACCAATTTTATCGATTACACCCATTTCGTGTATATATGCTTTCATCGAGGCGTCGCTCCTAACAGCGCATAGATATCAATCACAGAAAGATTGCTAAATAATGTTCCCAAATTTGCCGCACTTTTTTGCTTCACGAATGTCGCCTCTTCTGGGTTCAATCGAATAACATTAAGCATTTTTATTTCAATCTCTAACCAATCATTGGCCAAGCAATATTGCAAGCTCTGATCCGTCAAAATTTTAAAGTCGTCTAAGCGTTCTTGAAGGTCATATAAAAGCTCTCTATCACTAAATATTGTCCATACTGTACTTTTACTTTTCACGCCAAATTTAGCATTTGATAATTTCCCCGAAAAAACGTGGTGGCTACATAATGGTACGATCAAAGGTGCGAGGAGTAAGTTGTTTTCTACATTGGTCAATTCAGAGTAAAAAGAAGCCACGAACTCACCGTATTTAAAAGGGTTATATTTCGTGACATATAACGCGTCAACCAAACTAGTCATGGATCAACTCTCCAATGCAAGTTTTTCTCTTCATTGTCCATAGCGTCATGGATCAATCCATTTTTATACACAAGAGGCGGAGTGTAACTGCCACCCTCCATGGGAGCAGGTGTTTCTGAAATAATTTCATCATACAAGTTTTTAGAATCACGAATCGAATCAATACAATTTCGTTTTTTGTGTGAGTGTTTTCTCATAAATTGTTGGATGAGCTGAGCTTGATATTGGTTAGTAGCTCTACGAAACTGAGGTGCCCCATCCAACTCCGTATTTAACGAATTGTGTAGCTCGATCCAATTACCAACTGCGTCTGGAATCACTTCGCTATACTCAATGCATTGAACTTTCTGTACAAAGAGTTTCTCCTCATGGCAATCGATTTCCTGCTTTGTCGCTTCTCTACCTGTGAACGGAGGCAGCGTAAAACTTCTTCGACAATAGGTAGACGTAAGTTCTACACACTTCTCATGAAATGCATATTGGGATATTTCCCATTTTGTATAGTTGGCGCTCTCATATACAAATCCTACAATGCCATGCAAATAACTTAGCTGATTATTTTTAGGTATGTTAACTAAATGGGCTGATATCTTTTTTCGAATCGATGTTTCATCGTCAGCTTCAGTAAATAATGTGACCTTACTTAATACTTCTTTCAGTTTTTTTTGTTCGACAGTCATAACAGTTTTTTGCAGTTGAACAATAGGTTTTGGCTTATCCGCCGTCAATTCCTCTGGGGTCCTTGTTTCGAAAATATCTGTCAAAATCTTTACACGTTGTTCAATATTTTCTTGATTCCAATTTTTTAAGGACGACGTAGCACCAAACGACTGAGTCGTATGCAATACCAACGAGCCGTAGCACACATGGTCGAATTCAGGAGCAAGCCAATTACTCAATGTTTTCCAGAGATTTTCATGGTGATCGGTCAAGGCATCTGCATAGTGTTTAACCTCTTCTTGCTTGGATTCATCCGGTGAATTCCCTACCAAACTGACATCACCATCTCGTTCGAAACAAACAGATTGACCTTCCTGCAAAGCAAAGCATCGTTCAAGACCAATCAATACTTGGTAGTGGAAGGCAAGTGCCGTTGTTAATGCAGCATTTTTTGTTTGTCCGCCTCCCATATTCACTCCATAGAATTTATAAATTTATCTTTAACTATTGTCATTTGACAGTTATATAAGCAATGACAATCTAAACGAATTGATTCTATTTCTAAAAAGCATTCACTCATATTATTTCTCTACAAAGTCATATCGAGAAACGATAAAATCCTTTGCACTGAATAAACATCCAGTAAAATCCATTCAAAGAAATTCTTATTAATATTATCTTTCATTTTGATAAATAAATTAATAAAAAATTATTAAATTTCTCATTGCGATTATGGCTACGATCAGCACAAACGTTATTTAAAAAGAAATTCATTATGAAGCTGTCACTCGCCAAAAATGAATGCCTGATTGCACCGCCATGTCGCGCGTTGATTAGGTACAGAGAAAAGCGCATTTTCAAATTACGTTCAATGTCTGCATTTCTAAAAAAGACTTCTTTATCAACTTTTGGCAAAGGGAAGGCAAACAAAAAAGAATTTCTCTGTGCTCCCTCTGTGGTGTGGTGAGGAATTCAAGCAACATGTTGCTGGCTTACGAAACGATGATCTTTTGCAGAAGATCATTCCTTCCTCGTGTTGAGCTTTACGGTCTTCATTGGACCTTCCGGTCTTAAATTTTTGCTCACCCTGTCACCCAAATCCCCTGCAGCCGCGTTATGTATTAATAATGTGACACATACGGTAACCAACTGGTAACACCTCTAACAGGCTGGCAAGTTAAAATGCCGGTTATGCAGCGATTTGCTGGAATTGCAAGAAAGACACATCATGGCTAAAAAAAATGAACTAGACCCGGAAACCGAGGCGCTGATTGCCTGGTGTACGGAAGTGGAAGGTTTTCTGGTTGCCGGTGGTGCCACTGTGCATCAGGCACAAGATCACATAGAAGAACAGATCGAATGGTTCACTGACTTATTCTTTGATGGCCTCAGCCCGGAAGAAGCCGCCAAAGAAGCATTGGCCTGATACCGACAGGCTGGCTTGCTGCCGCTATCCGCGTGCTCCCCGGCTCCCCGTACTCTTCATGCAGTAAATGAAACAAAAAAATAGAAATCAAGATGATCCACCGCTTTGTATTATTACCTGTCGTACTGTCCCTGACCCTACTGAGTGCCTGTACCAGCACCGGCAAACATGCTGGTATCCAGCATGAAGAATTTGGTGCCACTGGCGTATTTACCCGCAGCTTTCCCGGTAGTGAAAAAACTGCCTGCGAATCAGCCCGCCGTGCCCTGCTGAGCCAGGGTTATGTCATCAGTGACTGGAAACCTTCTGTCCTCAAGGGCCGCAGAAAATACCAGCCGGATGCCGATGTGCATGCAGAGATCGAGTTCAATGTCGTCTGCGTGGCGGACAGCAAGGGCAGCAATAGCACTACCGTATTTGCGAATGCCATACGTGACCGTTACTCTTTAAAGAAAAGCAATACCTCGGCCAGCATCGGTGTCAGCGCCATCGGTTCGGTATCGCTGCCCTTTGGTTCTACGGATGATGCCCTGGTCAAGGTCGCCAGCGAAACCATCCCTACGGGCCAATTTTATGAACAATTCTTTGAACTGTTAGAACGTTACCTCGACAGCGTGCCTTACATGCCAGACACTGAAGAAGACAAGAAAACCGTCACGGCACCTGCATCCACACCCGCAACCCAGGCTGCCACGCCGGTGACCACACCGGAAACAGTGGTCAAACAATCCGATGATTAATGTGAGGATTAATGGCCAGGACCATGATCAGGACAATGACCAGGACGGATGAATCCCATGCAAGCTGATGACCTGCAACGCCTGTTGAGTTTCAAGATGCCCTATGGCAAATACAAGGACACCGTCATTGCCGACTTGCCCGGGCATTATCTGGGCTGGTTTGCGCGGGAAGGTTTCCCCAAGGGGGAGATAGGCCGCCTGCTGGAATTGATGTACGAGATCGACCACAATAACCTGGGCGAATTGCTGGTCCCACTCAGGAAGAAAGCCTGAGTAGCTATTCAGGGCAACACCAGCCGCCCTGCGGTGGGCCAGAACGACAAAAGGCAGACATGTTCAGCATGCCTGCCTTTTTTATATCCAGCAAAAACTTGGTTTGCTTGGTTTGCTAAGTTTGCTTAGTTGGTTTTGGTAACGTCTTTGCTTTGACGCTTGCCGGCAGCAGTTGCTGGCAGGTATTTCATCGGATCATTGACGCCTGCGGCATAGGCAGTCACCACGCTGCGCTGCCTGAGGCAGGAAGCACTCAATACGGTCGCATCAGGTGCAGAATTGCTGCAGACCTGCAAATCCTTGACGGTATCCAGAGGGATGCCGGCAGCCGCCGCTACGGAAATGATGGATTGTGGATTGGCGCCGCTGGCCACCAGGCTGTCTACCGTTGCCTGCAGGTTGGAGCTGCTGGTCAAGGCAGTGAAGATGCCATCGACAGTAGTGTCCACGCCTTCAGCGTAAGCGACTGACAAACCACCGGCCAAAGCCAGACCAATAATTGTGTTCTTAAGCATTTGTTTCATAGGATCCCCCAACATGTCGACAAACCATTTTGTCTTCTGCGACCAATTCTAAATAAGAGCAAATCAAATTGAAAGCGGATATTTGTAACCCGAAAAGTATTTTTTAACGAAATTTGTTAAATGATTTACGAAAATTTCCACACGGAAATAATTAACCATGGAAACTTGTCGCCCCGTCCAGTTTCTGCCTGATCAAGGCACCTGCACCTGTTGCACCTGATTTCTTTGTGCTGCCAGTGCGTTCAACTGCTCAATCACGGGCAGGTCTTTTTCCATCGCTTTTGCCGGCGGTATCACCAGGGTCGTGACTTGCCGGAAAGCTGCCTGTGGCAAATCACGCAGGCGCAGTTTTTCCATGCGGGTTTTTTCCAGCGGGTCGGTTGCGGCTTCATACAGTATCACTTCATGATCGAGTGGATAGCTGCGGCTCAGTTTATCCACCACGATCTGCAAGTGCGCTGGTTCGGTGTCAAAGCGTTTCAGGCTCAGATCACCGGCGATGCCTATCTGCCATAAAATCAGCAGCGCCGACGGGTCTATCTGTTTTTGATAAATCATGAACTGCGTGCTTTCCATGGATTGCATGCCATTGTTGGCGGGGTCTATGCCCAGGTCTGCTACCAGGCAATCCAGTGCTGAAATGCCGGGTTCCATATGCGCTTCAAAGCCTTCTGCCCGTGCCTCGGCGATTGCCATATGCGAGATGCAGGCAAAAATGCCAGGGTGGCCATAAAAAGCAGCGCACACTTTCTTGCCCGCCCTGACTTCTTTCAAGATGGTATCGGCCATGCGGCGATAAGTGTCGCGGCGGGTCTTGCCGTCCACTTTGGTGTCGTCGTAATGATCGTTGAGACAGACATATTCCTTGGCCACACCTTGCAACCATTTGCGGGCGAAGACATTTGGTATGGCGGCAATCACGATATCGAAATTTTCAATATAGCTTTGCGCGATGGGCGTTAATTGCCCTCCCATACGCATGCCGGTACCCACACAGACCAGTGAACCTTGAGTTTGATTTGTCATAGACTTTACAATAAGGACAACTTTGTGCATCGCCACATAGGGATTGAACTACCATGAGCAAAGCAAGCAGCTTCTGCCTCGCTCATTTTTTTGACTATTTTCTTTGCAGCTTTTCTTCAGTGAAAGAAAACAACAGAACTGTCACCAGCCGACAACGGCCTCCTCCTCAAAACGCATCCTGCTATCACCCAGATCGAAAGAAGTTCCTGTCGTATCCAATGAATCGAAATTCTTGAACGGGATATCCAGGAAAGCAAAAATCTCTTTTCTATCCTGCTTCAACAAAACCGCTTGTTCATCAACCGATAAATCAACATCGCAGGTCGCCTGTTGCGGCTTCTGCCTGTTGAAGCTTCCTTTTATAAGCATGTATCAGAGCCGCATTTATTTGCATCTGAAGCATACAAAAAATCCATGCGCCTGGACATACCATTTTCCGTGCCGGGCAAAGCATGTGGCGATATCGTCATCAAGAATTCTATACCACTTTTTCAAGCAGTAAATCACCTATTTTTTTACAATATTTAACGTTTGGTATTGCGGATAACTAGCGATACACCGTCACGCAGTTACGCCCTTCTGCCTTGGAATTGTACAAAGCCTTGTCTGCCGCTTCCAGTGTGGACTCAAAGCTTGATAAGCCATTACTGTCTACTGTGGCAACACCAAAACTGGCCGACAGCGGGAAACGATAACCGCTGGGTTCGGTGTCTATCATGGCGATAGCCATGCGACAACGTTCTGCCAGTTGCAAGGCAGATGACTGATTTGAATCAGGCATGCAGATACCAAACTCTTCACCGCCCAGACGCCCGAACAAATCTTCTTTGCGCAAATGGGTCTTGATGGTTTCGCATACATTCTTCAACACCCAGTCGCCGGTGGCGTGGCCAAAAGAATCATTAATATTCTTGAACAAATCCATATCAAACAAAATGATGCTCATGCTGCCAGTACGCATTTTGAAGGCCTCATTCGATGAGGTCATGAAATGCATGCGGTTGGCAGCCTGGGTCAAACCATCTGTCTGCGAGAATTCACGGAACTGGTTTTTCTGTTGCAGGGTCTTGATCAGCCACAAAATCATCAACACCATGATGATGGCGACGAGGATGATGACCAGCCATAAATTCTGGTTACTTTTCTTTTCCAGCTCACGCTCAACGGCGAGGATTTTATTTTTCTGTTCCAGCAGGCTCAATTGATTGGCTTTATCCTGGGTATCAAATTTAACGCGCTGAAAAGCCAGGTTTTTATGCAACTGGTCATCCAGAACACGGTTTTTCAATGCCAGTGCCGTTTCAAAATATTCCAGTGAACCGGCAAATTGCCCTTGTGCACGCTTGATGCTGGCCATGGTCTCGGCGGTTTTTTCCATGATCTGAACGGCACTGCCAGATTTGGCATGCTGGTAGGCTTGCAGGCCATAGCGTTCGGCCTGTTCCAGGTTGTCGGTATGCAGAAAGGCGCGAGCCATCGCTTCTTCCAGCATGGTCAGGTAATCCGAGCTTTGGGTAGTTTTGGAAAATTCGGTCAACAAGGCCAGACCGGCACCTTTACCCTGTTGATAATTGCCAGAATCAATCAGGTCTATGCAAGCCAGTGTCTGCAACAAAAGCGCGAAAAAATTTCGCCCCTGGGTTTCACAAACTGAAATGGCTTCTGGCAAAAGTGATCTTGCCTTTTGTCGCTCACCTTTCAGGAAGTTGATTTCCACCAGATCCCCCATGCCTACGCACCTTGAGCTACTTTTGTCGAGATCAACATCCAAGGCCAACATGCGGTCGGCATAGACCAGTGCTTCGTCATAGGCGCGCAGGGAATTAAGCAAGGTAATCGCTGCCTGCAGTGTATCCACCTTGGCAATCTGATTCGTTAATTTTGGCAGCAGGATGATGCTTTCATTGATGGCCACCAATGCTTTTTCATATTCGCCCAGGCTGGTATAGCCAGAAGATAACTGATAAAGAAAACGCACGCGGAAATCGGGGTCTTTGACAAAATTCAAACGTGATTCGACCAGTTCGACACGTTCTTTATGGCGCCCTTTGTAGCCATACGCGGAAGCAGAAAGCAAGTAAAAGCGGTTTCTTTGTGCTTCGCTAAACGTCGGTTCCAGTTCGTTTAAACGGCTGATCGTGGTGGATACGACATCGGGCGCATTTCTGATTTCCTGCGCCAATTGGGTGAGCATTCCATCCACGTTATCAGATTCGCGTGCAGCAACTTGCACACTTGCGCAAAGTCCGGTAACAAGCAAGATGGCCGTGAAAAATTTTAACTTCAAGCCTGAAATCATCGCTTATACCGGAGAATTGTTTCAACTACGTTATTAATATTCAATCGAATCAAGAGCCGGAAGATCTTCAGAAGAAATTCCCAGCAATCCGGCAACCGCCTCTTTGTCACCAGAGATAACGGCAGCTTGTTCTTCACTCGTCAGACCAAAACTGCCCATGGCAGTGGCCGGGTCACTTCTGTGCGCTGCAAGTGCAGCACTATCTTTATCCAGCGTATTCAAGTATTCAAGCAACTTAGACATGTTGATTCACCTTCCATTTAACTTCGTGGGTTAAGAAACGAGGGTAATGCCATGAAGATTCTATTATGATTCTGTAAAAGTTGTAACAAATTTCAAGCATTTATGCCATCAGACGCAACACGGGGTAACGGCACCATTCGGGTTCATGGAAGCGCTGGCAAGCCTGAAAAATAAAATCCAGCACGGCTTGTTGATTATCAAGCAAGCCAGGGTGGGCCAGTTTCCATTGCTCAAACGCCTGTTTTACCGCTGGCTCGGTGGCGAGAATCTCACTGGCGGTGTCTTCAAACACATAGTCGGAATAGGCTTCCTTCTTTTCCAGCACGCTGTTGAAAAAACCCCAGCGGAAGAAGCTGTCATGCGCCTGAGGCTCCAGGGTTTCGACGATGTAACGGGCCTTATCCTGCTCCAGCGGCACCACATAATCACCGGCATGCGCTGCCATGTTGCGCGTCACCGCCTGTAATTTCACCTCATCATGGAACAGATGGCCTTCATACGCATGCGGGCGTGATGTAACGGAAAGTATCTGATACACCTCGGCCTGCAGGCTGCTGTCTTGTTCCAGCCTGTGCATCTGCACGCCGTTCCATTGCAGGCGTTCGATCACGGCACGCCAGGCTTGCGGTATCAGGTAGGCTTTTGCCTGCTGTACGCTGATGTCGGCAATGAAGCGATCATAATAAGCAATCGGTTTTTCCCACGGCTGGCTGCGGTCATACGCCAGGCGCTGGTAGCTGCCTAATATACTGGGGATATATACGGCCTTATAACCCTTGAATAAAAACTGTGACTGCCGGCTGTGATCTGCTGCCCAGTGCACAGCCACCTGCTGTGGTTGACTGGCCGCCTGACGTGCTCTGGCGCGCAAATCCTGTATCTGCGCAGCATGGGCGACGGTGAAGGCCAATACGCTTTCCACCAGCGCCCGCATGGATGCATAGCGGTCGGCAAAGGGTTTCAGCATATGGGTTTCGGGCATGAAACCGATGGTGTGGTGCAGGGCAGCATAGCCGGTGGAAAAACGCGGCGTTTCCAGAAAATCTTCTATGCCATGATCCGGGCTGTCCTGGACCGGATTCACATACGGGCAGGTGGGCCAGCCACGCTGTTGCATGTCGGCATAAATGGCTGGCAACATGGTATCGCGCAAGAACGGCCCCAGACCATAGCCCAGTTTGTCGGCCTGGGTTTGTATCAGGGTCATGGTGTAATGGTAATCGGCACCATTCGAGGTATGGGTATCGACCATGACATCCGGGCTCCATTCGCTGAAGAAGCGGTTGAATACCTGGGCATTTTCGCTATCGCATTTGATGAAGTCGCGGTTCAGATCCAGGTGCAGGCTATTGCCACGAAAGCCGAATTGTTCTGGCCCATCCTGATTCACGCGTGAGGTATTCTGACGGTTCACACTGCCGTCGACGTTATACACAGGGACAAACAAAAAGACGGTTTGCCCCAATGCCGCCAGGCGTTCAGGCTGCGTGCAGAAATCACGCACCAGAGCCATGCAGGCATCAATGCCTTCCGGCTCACCCGGATGGATGCCATTGTTATTGAAAAACACCGGGCGCTGTTCTTGCCTGATGCGATCGCAGTCAAACACGCCATCGGCAGTCACCACACCTGCATGAATCGGGCGGCCGCCATCGGATACACCAATTTGCGAAAACTGCAGCACGGCGGGAAACTGCGCCGCCAGGTGTTGATAAAACGCGATACAGTCTTCCCAGCTTGTGGTCTGGTTTTGGTTGCCGGCTTCATACGGTGTAATGAAACTGGCAGGACTGTTGGCATTCACTGATTGAGATGACATAAGCGGGGCAAACTCTAAAATAGTTGATGAATAGTTGATGGCCAGATTTTATCTCACAAGTAGCCTTGCTGGCGTGGCATACTCAGGTTGGATTGAAACATTTTGCATCGCTTATTTGCGTCGCTTATTTGCGTCGCTTATTTGCCTCAAATACTGTGCCTCAAATACCGTGCATCAAATACTGTGCATCAATTAATGAATTGCGGGAGACCCCATCTTGACCGACGCCGACATTCTGGCCTTGCGCCTGAGCTGCCACACCACACTTCCCGGCCATCAGTACCAAACCCCGGCCCAGACTTTTGCCCGCATGGCAGCCTGGTGCGAGCAACATCAGGTCCAGCATGACAGCTATGGTGAAGGTGAACTGCTACAGGCATTTGAACAAAAAGTCGCCACGTTGCTGGGCATGGAAGCCGGCCTGTTCTGCATGACCGGTACCATGACCCAGGTCACCGCCTTGCGACTGGCCTGCGAAGAAAGAGGTAGCGACCTGGTCGCCTTGCATGCCAGCTCACATATCCTGCAACATGAAAAAAGCAATTACCAGTTGCTGCGGCATTTCAATGCACTGCAGATCGGCAACCCGCACCGCCCCTGGTTACTGAAAGACTTGCAAGCCGTGCCGGAAAAACTGGCAGCAGCACAATATGAATTACCGATGCGAGAAATCGGTGGGCAATTACCACCGTGGGAAGAACTGGAAGCCATCAAATCCTGGTGTCTTGAAAACGAAATCCACCTGCATATGGATGGTGCCCGTCTGTGGGAAGCCGCCGCCGGATACGGACGCAGTCTGGCCGATGTCGCGCGTGGATTTGAAACTGCCTATGTCTCGTTCTACAAAGGTATAGGCGGACTGGGTGGTGCCATGTTACTGGGCAAGGCAGAATTCATCGCCAGGGCAAAAGTGTGGATGCACAGGCAAGGCGGCAGCATCTTCCGGCGCAGCCCTTATGTGGTGTCGGCAGCCATGCAGTTTGATGACAGACTGGCCGCCCTGCCCGCCTGCTTTGCCCGCACGCAATGGCTGTTTGAAACCTTGCGCGACTATCCCTCATTCAAGACCAATCCGGCCCTGCCCCAATGCAATATGCTGCATCTGTATCTGCCCGTTGACCGGGAAACCGCCATCACCATCCGCAACCGTATCGCACAAGAACACGGAATATGGTTATTCAATAATGCCGTCCACACGGCCCTGCCAGGACAATGCATGTTTGAATGGTATGTGGGTGACAATTTACTAGCGATGGACGATGCCACAGTCAGGCGCGCATTGAGTTTGCTGGCTGATGCATTGATAACTGCGGGATTGACAACTTCCACATTAACAACTGCCACATTGATAACTAGAGCTTGATGCTTGGCCCTGTGTTAGTTATCGCACATACAGGTCATTAATTCTTCTTTAATCTTCTATTCATTATTTCATGTTTTCTTAATAAGCATGAATGAGCATCAGGTCGAATCGCCTGTTTACAATCTCAACTATGAAGGAAGAAAAATGGTCAATTTAATCAATCTGAAATCAGACAAGTTCAAGTACGATCCCAATCATTTATTTGATGCTTTGATAAAACGTCTGCATTTAAAAAACGACGCGGCCTTGTCCCGCCTATTGGAAGTGGCACCACCGGTGATCAGCAAAATCCGTCATCACCGCCTGCCTATCGGGGCATCGCTGTTGATCAGCATGCATGAAATCAGCGGCCTCAGCATCAAGGACTTGCGCGCTCTGATGGGCGACAAGAGAGAAAACTTCCGGATTACTGATACGCAACTGAAACCGATACTTGCAAATCAATCATTGGCCAACACGGAACGTGCTTCATCCGCGAATACGGAACGTACTTCATCAACCAACACAGAACATGTTTCAGCAACGAATACAAGACGTACTGTCAGTCATCAATATTGACTGGTCCTGGCGTAGTGCTGCACTCTGCGTGCAACACGACACTAGCATTTCGGAAAAACCAGCGTCAGCCGCGCGCCAGGGAATTCGCTGCGGGCCTCGCCATTGTCTATCTCCACATGGCCGCCGTGCAGTTCGATAATGGTCTTGATGATGACCGCCCCCAGTCCGAGGGAAATGCCGGATTGCCTGCTGGGTAAGCCGGCGAACATCAGCCGCGTATCGCGCCTTTGTCCGAAGCGCGAAATACCGTCTGTAGAGATACCGGGGCCATCGTCTTCCACCACCAGTTCCAGCGTGTCGGCGACAGCCTGCAGCCGTATGCGTACCCTGCTTTGTGCATACCGGGCAGCATTGTCAAACACATTGCGCAATAGCCGGGATATCAGATAGGTATCGCCATTGATATAGCCAGTCTGCGCGCAGCTGGCATCGATCTGCAATTCAAAAGCGATGGCTGCTTCAGTCTGCTGCTGATTATGCTGATGATGGACTGCATGCCCGGTTTCAGCTTTCAGCAAGTCGCACAGATCCAGGCTGGTGGCCTGGTTACGGTAACGCGGTTCATCAATATTGGCGATAAAGAACAGATCATCGATCAGCCGGGTAAAATAATCCAGTTCACTTGTGACGACGTTGAAAAATTCCTGCCGCTCCTGCTGTTCCATATCATCGCCATGCACGGTCAGGGTATCAATCGCCGTGCGCAGGCTGGTCAGCGGGGTGCGCAAATCGTGCCCCAGTTCCTGCAATAATTCACGCCGTGTTTTTTCGATTGCCTGCAATTGCATCACCAGGCGCTGTATTTCATCGGCCATGACATTGAAGTGCTGCATCAAACCACCG
The DNA here is from genome assembly GCF_049340445.1 of Undibacterium sp. Ji50W. Classification (NCBI taxonomy): domain Bacteria; kingdom Pseudomonadati; phylum Pseudomonadota; class Betaproteobacteria; order Burkholderiales; family Oxalobacteraceae; genus Undibacterium; species Undibacterium sp. Ji50W. Next base: position 51,084 of record NZ_JBMPOX010000006.1, read on the forward strand.
ATAGCATCCAGCCGGCCAGATGTAAACCGCGCCGTCAAATCGCCCGCTTCCATGCTTTGGATAACCTGCCGTGCTTCGGCAGAACGGCCACGCAGATACAGGGTCAGCAATAACAGCCCCAATAAAATGGCGGCCACCAGGGTCAGTACAAACAAGATGACCATGGTCTGAAAGGCACCCCGGGCTGGGGTACCAGGATTGTGAATCAACAGATAAACCGGCTCCGATGCCTGCAGACGTACGATTGCAGAAGCCGTATTGCCCGAAAAGAAACGCCCGCGCGCCATTACTTCATGAATGGCATCCGGCTTTTTACGTTCCAGCAAACTGGCAGGTGGTTTTTCCCCGGCGACACTGCTGGCCAGCACCTGATTATCGGCATTGACTACCCACATTTCCAGTTGGATGGCCGGTGATTCGCTGCGATACGTCTGCACCCTGCGCAAGCCCTCGGCATAGTCATGGCCTTCGACGATACGGGCGATGAACAGGTACATGCTGCGCTGTACTTCATCACCGGGCCGGGTTGTCACTTCCCTGATCATCCACAAATAAACCTGACTCAGCACCACGGAGAAAAATAGGCTGATCACCAAAAACCGTAACCACAGGGGACGACTCATGCAGACTCCAGTTTATAACCTACGCCATAGATGGCGACGATGCGTTCGACGGCACCGGCATCTTTCAATTTGCGACGCAAATGACTGAGGTGCGAATCAATAGTGCGGTCGTAAATGATATTGCTGTCTTCAAACTGATCCAGTATCTGTTGACGCGTAATGGCATCACCGTTGGCACGCACCAGCAACATCAGTACATCATATTCTTTCTTGCCAAGTTGCAGTGACGTACCGGCAGCATTCACGGTACGACGCTGAATATCCATCTGGATAGTACCAAAGCAAATCACTGCACGGCTTGCCGTATCTGACGGGCGACGCGTCAACAAGCGTCGCATGCGGGCGCTGACTTCACGCAAGCCACAGGGCTTGCGTATGTAATCATCCGCCCCGCCCTCTATGCTGGCGACCACAGCACTTTCATCAGACCGTGCTGACAACATCAGTATGGGCGTATCAGGATGCAGTTCACGCAATTGGCGACATAAAACGATGCCATCACCATCGGGCAGGCCGACATCCAACAGTATCAATTCAAATGCCTGCTGTTGCAGAAACTGCATGGCCGCAGCGATGCTGGCCGCATGACTGAGTACAAAACCCTCATAACGCAAACCCATGCTCAAGGTACGGGCGATCATGGGATCGTCTTCGACAAACAGGACTTGGGTCGCAGGAATCATGGGCGTTGATACAAGTAGTAACAAAGAATTTCCCTTCATTTTGCCATAGTGCTGATTACGGTGACTGCTTCCATCAAAATTACAGAATTGCTGATTACAGTAGCTACAAGATTTCACCCACGCTTTTGTTGCTACTGGAGATGACCATGACCTACCCTTCTTTTTCTTCTATGTTGACCGTCACTGCCATAGCGACTGCCTCCAGCCTGCTGAGCGCCTGCGGCGGCGGATCTGGCAGTAGCAACGCCGCTGCACCACCGGTGGTATCGGGCACTACGGGCACTACGGGCACTACGGGCACTACCAGCACTACGGGCAGTACCGGTACAACAGGTACAACGGGTACAACGGGTGGCACCACCAGCGTCAGCCCCCACATTGCTGCTGCGATTGCCGCCGCCAAAACGGCTGCCAGCACAGATCCGCTGTGCAGCGCTGACAAGCTCGGTGATTTTTACTGGGAAATCGGCAATGCGACGGATAGCACGCCTGTGGCATCCGGCTCGCAAGGTGCTGGCAGTGTCACGGCAACGACGTATTTCAATATCGCGTCTGCATCGAAGTGGATATTTGGTGCCTATGTGCTGGAAAAGAAAGGCATAGACCAGGTACGTAGCAATACATCAATCAGCAATGGCTTGCGTTTTATGTCTGGCTATACCGGCCTGGATGAAGACGCTTGTGTAGGTAAAACAACGATCAATGCCTGCTTTATCGCCGGTATGGACCGCACCAGCGGCAAGACCAGCCAGCCAGATCCCACTACTGTCAACCAGTTTGACTATGACGGTGGGCATGACCAGAAACTGGCCAGCGTTGATATGGGCCTGGGTAATTTTACTGCCGCCCAGCTCGATACGGAATACCAAAACACCATGGGACTCAGCAAGGGTTTCAACATGGCACCGCTAGACCCGCTGATGGCTGGTGGCATGATGGGCAGCGCCACTGACTATGCCCTTTTCCTGAAAAAAATCATGAAACAGGAATTGGAAATCGGTCGCTACCTGGGCGACCAGGCTGTGTGTACACTGCCATCAGCCTGCCCCGGCAAAGTGGCGTATTCACCCATACTGGCGCTGAACGAACCCTGGACGTACTCCTATAACCACTGGGTAGAATCCGAACAGGGCAAGGGCAGCATCGATGCCTATTCCAGCCCTGGCAAATGGGGTTTCTACCCCTGGGTTTCACCTGACAGAAAATACTACGGCATCGTGTCGCGCCACGACAAGGACACCGGTGCCTATGCCGCCTCAGTCAAATGCGGGCGGCAGATACGCAAGGCGTTCATGAATGCGCTTTAGGCCTTGCGTTTGATCAGCATAGTCCGGTCAGATCATGTCAGGGCAAAAAATCAAGCCAGGCTATCGGGTATCGCCTGTTGTTGATTTACTTGCGGCGCAAGGTGGCCAGCACGGTCTTGTCGAGTTTTGCTGCCACACCGACACTGCGCCCGGCCAGATTGGGAATACTGAAATGGAGGGCGCTGCCAAATAGCTGGGCACATTCAGACAGGCTGAGTCCATAATCCTGTTGCAGCCACTGCACCATGCCGTTGGTGGCGACCCGCAGGGCATCGTCCAGTGAACCGGCCTGACCCAGCACCATGATCTGCGTGGGTGACTCTACCCTGGGTGTCGCAACAGCTTTGCCTTTGATAACCTCGACGCTAAATTCCACGTCCATCGAGGTTTCCAGCGCATATTGCGAGGTCTCGCCATCACCTTGCAAGGCATGGGCATCACCCAGGTAGAGCAAGGCCCCAGGCTGCTGCACCGGCAGGTAGACGGTATTGCCTTCAACCACTTCATTAAAATCCATATTGCCGCCAAAACGGCCTGTGTCACCAGTAGAAATGGGTGGTGAGCCATCGCCAGGTGCCACTGCCAGGCCACCCAGCATGGGTCGGACCGGCAGACTCAGCATACGCAAGCCTTCGGTCGGCTGTTCCGGGCTGGCGAGACCACGTTGACGATCCAGCTTCCAGCGCACCGGCTTACCCAGATTGCCGGCTTTGGCTGCCAGGCCAGGCCCCATTGCCCTGCCGACGATGCTGTCCAGGCTGTCGGCATAATCACGGTTCAGGCGCAGACGTTTCAGATGGATTACCAGGGTATCGCCCGGCTCGGCCGTAGCCACATAAAATGGACCAGTCTGCGGGTTGCCATACAAGGCTTTGGTGACACCATGTTCATCGACGCCACCAGAATCGATGGTCTTGGTGCGTACCGAATCACCAGGCCAAACCGTCAGCACCGGCAAGCGATGCGGGCTGAATTCATTCGAATAGTCTATCGGCTGGAAGTCGTAGACGCGCGCCGGCCCCGCAGGGCGCTCAGGCAGCCGACGGGCGCTGAAAGTATGGCTGGCCCTGGCCTGTGGATTGTTCGTATCGGGAAAGTCTGCCACACCCTGCATCGCATCCTGGCCCACCGTGCCGCTGTAGGTGTAGCTGGCTTTATCCTTGTCCGTCACACTAAAGCGAATACGGCCCGCACTGCGGGTGCCGGTCAGGCTGTCACCATCGAGTTGCCCGCTGATGACATTGCCTGCCGCTTTCAGGGTCATGGCCTGGTAAGAAATATTGCCCCAGCGATCTAGCTGCAATAACCATTGTTCTTCGCCTGCCGCCAGCACAAAACCGGGTATCAGGGCTATCAACAGCAGCGCTACTCTCAACATGGGTTTTCCTATCGCAAAAGAATATGCAGGGCATTCTATATGTACAGGGCAGTCATATCGCATTGAATGCGATGAAATGCACATTGCAACGACCGGATCGCAAAATTACAGACACAGATGATCAGAGACTGCATCTGAAGCTGAATCTGAAGCTGAATCAGAGACTTGTTGACGCGCTGATCATCTCACCCTGATCTGTCCTCAGCCACGGCCAGCGGCTTTGATATGACGCGGCCTTTTTCTCAAACAGATCGCGGTAAGGCGTCAGGGGATTCATCGTCAGGATGCCGTCGTACAGCAGGGCCAGGCCGTTTGGCGCGTAGATAGCATCCGGGCGTATGCCGACACAGGTGGCGGGGATAAGGAAGCGGTCGATACCATCGCAAGCGCACGCCAGTGCATCATAAGGATGGCCAAAGTAAGATGCATACCAGAGATGGACGCGCGCCTGGTTGCATGCTTCGACCGTAATTCCCAGATCGCCCAGCACCTCGTCGACACGCGCCTGCACGTTTTGTTCTGCTGCCTCACTCAGATCACTGGCATCGTAATAAAACAGGTCATAGTCCTTGATGTCCGCTTCTGGCGCGCGGCCAGCCTGTTTGTTCCAGATGGTCTGGAACAAACACCCGGCAACTAACCAGCCATCGGCAAGTGCCAGGGCATCCCAACGCTCTAGGATGACGCTATTATTGCGGTTGCCAAGAACCTCAGTCAGGAAACGGTTTTGCATGAAATAAAGTAGAGGATAGAAGGAAGTAAAATAATGGAATTCCTTCCATCAAGGCGCTGCCGATGCTGCCGATGCTGCCGATGCTGCCGGCACCGCCCCTGCTTTCAGCATCGCTTCTACCCGTGCGCGCACGAAGTTGATGTGGCTGCGCAGGCCATACAGTTCTTCGGCATACGACAGTGGTATGGTGATGCGGTTGACCTTTTCTTCGATTTCATCAAGGTGACGTAATTGCGCGGTGGCCACGGCCTGCAATTCTGCCGGGGCCACGCTTTCTATCGATTGTTCGACCAGTCGCAATTGACCATACCAGCGGTAGATACGTGAGCGTATGCGCCATACATACAGGGGCGGAATTATTTTTGACAAGGGCAGGAACAGCGCGCCGAGTGCCACCAGTACTACCCACATGCGTTCAAAGAAATTGGCGACCCAGAATGTCAGGTAACGCTGCAACATGGGTGGGCCGTTTTTATAGAATTTTTCGGCTTCCCTTGCCACCGGGATTTCGGTGTATTTATCTGATGGAAATTCGCCCTGCTTGCTGAACCAGTCTGCCCCGCTATGTATGCGCCGTGCAGCCTGCAACAGCAAGCTGATCATGGCGGGGTGCAGGCTTTCATGGGCGACCAGAGTGGCAGTGGGTGCGATCAGGTGGTAGTCGCGAGCCGGGATGTCGCGGCCTATATCGACGATGCCGCGCGGTAGCACCACATGCGACAAAAACGGGAAGCGCCGGGTATAGGCTTCGGCCTGGACAAAATCAAACAGGCGTATGCCGGGCGTCTGCAACAGCATTTGCACCAGCGGTGAATCGCTGGCAGAACTGAAGATCAACACATCGACTGTGCCGTCGAGCAAGGCGACCGTCCCTGGTGTATCGGCCAATTTTTGTATACTGACATCAGCTGTGGTCATGCCATTGACGTCTAATATCTGGTCAAATAGGCGGGCAACGCCGGTACCATCGGGGCCGACATTCACGCTCTTGCCCTTGAACTGGCTGATGGTGGTGACTTCTTTGGGGTTGCGGTAAAACACCCAGATCGGTTCATAAAACAGGCTGCCCAAAGAAATCAGGCCGCGTTCCTGCGCCTGTGCTTCATCGGTGGAACCACTGCGGACAAAGCCGACTTCAACCTCGGAATCAGGGTCACTTATACGTGTCAGGTTTTCTTCTGACCCCATCGAGGATTGCTGGCGTAATTCGACCTGGTTCTTGGCCAGCTCTTGTGCATAGCGTTTGGCAAACCGCTCATACGCGCCATTGGCCTGACCGGTAGACATATCGATGACACGCGATGGGGCCGGATCCACCAGCCAGTAACCGACACCGCAGACGATCACCACCATCAGCGTGACCGGGCCAAAGGCGACCAGCAGATCACGCAGATTGAACAGGGTGAATTTAATCTTCCGCATATTTTTGTGGCGTAGGAATATAGTCAGATGTCAGCGTCCGCAAGCCTTCCAGCATGGCGCCATAGGCAACTGCCACCTCTTGCTGGCTACCCTTGACGCCCAGTTCTATATGGCGGCGTTCAGTCGCGCTGCCGACGCTGGGCAGGCTGAAGACCTTGATGCCGGCATAGGTGGCTTCCAGTTCTTCCATCAGGGGTGTCAGTACGGACTCAGCAATTTCATACACCAGCACCGACTTTTCAAATTGCGCATGCTGGTGAAACAAATGAGAAAAATGAGTATCCAGCACCCATTCCAGCATGGGCCAGGCCATGACAGGGAAGCCAGGCACAAAGAAATGATTGTGTATCGAGAAACCGGCGATCTTGTTGAAGGGATTGGGGATGATGGCCGCACCCTGCGGGAATTCACCCATCTTCAGCCTATGCTGGTGATCCGGGGTATTCAGGTCGGCGACTTCGCCTTTTTCTTTGGCGATGTCGATAATGCGTTCCTGTATCAGGAGCTTGGCTTCGGGGTGCAGGACTATCGGTAAATCCAGCGCAGCCGCTGCACACTGACGCGTATGGTCATCTGGTGTGGCACCGATGCCACCGGTGGAAAACACGATGTCACCGCTGGCAAAACTGCGTTTCAGGGTGGCAGTAATGCGCTCGCGGTTGTCGCCTATGTATTCTACCCAGTCCAGTTGCATGCCGCGTGCCTTGAGCAGGGCAATGACCTTGGACATATGCTTGTCTTCGCGTTTGCCGGATAAAATTTCATCCCCGACTATGATCAAACCTATCGCCACAATCCACTCCCCCTGTTATACATGAAGCCTCTATTGTGCGCCAATTTCGATTTGACCGTAACAGTCTGCTATGTCGCGGGCTGTTCCTGTTGTTGGCGTTGTACCTGCAGCGCATCCAGGCAATAATGCTGAAACCATAAACCGGTGAAGACAAACACCAGCACGTAAATCCAGATTGCCACTGCCGCGATGACCGGCAAAAACAACACTGACAAAACGCCACCCAGCCACAGCAAACCCGGCCCCGCACCAAACAGGCCAGCGACAATACCTATCGCCAGCAATGAAGGACGATGCTGTTTCAACAGTGCATCCCTTTCATCGATATCGGCATGCAGTGCCAGGGCATCGTACACCATGACGCGGTAGGTCAGCCAGCCCCACAAAAATGGTTGCAGGATAAGGCTGACTGGCGGTATCAGGGTCAGCGGCAAGGTTAGCAGCCAGATCAGGGCAAAAATGCCGAACGATGAAAATGAATGCAGTAAACTGCCCAACAGGCTGCCGCCGTTTTTTTGTTCCAGCGTCGGGTAATGCCGGCTGCCCACATGCTGGCTGATGGCGGGCATGGCAAACAGGGCGATGCAGACCAGGGAAGTGAAAACCATCAGCGGCAGTAAGACCCACATCGCCACCAGTGGCACCACCATGGTCTTGAAGGCGATCAGGCCCAGCATATTGAGTACACTGCCAGCAGCCTGGAAAGCATTATGCTCACCAAACCAGGCCTGCAGAAAATCCATCAGGCTTTGCATGCCCCACCACATGGCTGCGCCCCACAGCAGCAAGGCTGCAATAAACGGGATAAAGGTCAGCAAGAGCATGCGGTAATGCAATTGCCCTGCCACTGCCCTGCCCCAGGCACGCATGATGGATGCCATGTTCATTGTTTTTGCTCCTTGTCAAACCCTGTCATACGCTTTAAACCCAGCCACTGTTGTGACCAGAAACCTTCGCCGTAGTTGCGGCTATTGCCTTCTGGTGCTGGCAACTGGTCGCGGATGCCGGTCATGGAAAATTCCTTGCTGAACAGGGCCGTGCGAAACAAGACATCCCAGACCGGGAACAATACCGAAAAATTATGCCCGCCCAGCGTCCCCTTGCCACGGGTTTCATGGCCTATACCTATGGCATGGTGGGTACGGTGATAACGCGGCGATACCAGCAGGTATTCACCGATGCGGCCAAAATGGATGCGCACATTGGCATGCTGCAGGCTTTGCAGCATCTGCGATGCCATCACCAGCAGGACATATTGGCCAGGTTCAACGCCGATGACCAGGGCGATCACGCCCATATAGATATCGCGGATGAAATCGTCCAGCAGGTGGTTGCGGTTGTCGCTCCACAAATTCATGTCACGCTGGCTGTGGTGCAGGCTGTGCAAGGCCCACGACCAGTTGAACTGATGTTCGGCACGGTGATACCAGTAATCAAAGAAATCGAGTACGAACAGGTACACAAAAAACAGCAAGACCGGATATTGCAACATGCCCGGCCAGATGTTTTCCAGATTGAAGGGATTCACACCTTGCAGATGCAGCATCGCAGTAGCGCTGTCGAGTAAGGGGTCCAGCACGAAAAAAATCAGGATAGAAAACGCCCCCAGCCGGTGCAAGGCGGTATAGATGAAATCATTCCAGCGGGCATAGCGGTTCTTGATTTCATGCACGGGTATCCATGATTCCAGCGGGCGCAGCACGATAAACAATATAATCAGTTGCAAGACACCGAGGATGAACCATTCGACACCCTCGAAAGAATCTTCAACAAACTCGCCCAGGCCCAGATAAAACATCAGGGGCTGCACTATCGTTTCAAAAATCCAGGCTTGCAGATTTGTGAACAGATCGGAAATAGTCATTATTTTTTCGGTTGATTTAAATTACGGTAAGCAGGATGCTCACGTAGGGTAGCAAAACAAAAGGCTTTTTGCTCAAGCCCGTTAATCAGCGGTTCCAGGTTTTCTGGCGCCCAGGGCTGTTTGCGTGACCAAATGCCCATGTGTGCGACAAAAATATCGCCATCCCTGAGTTGGTCCAGCGCCCGCTTGAGCAGCATGGGGTTGCTATATTTCTCACTTGACAGTTCGTCCCCGGAAAAACCAGCCGGTGCCCAGCCCACATGCTGGTAGCCGCAAGCCTGGCCGGCTTTGAGCAGCACGGGGGTCAGCTTGCCACCGGGCGCACGCCATAAGGGATCAAGCTTTTTGCCGGTCAGTGCTAAAAAACGCTGATCGACACGGCGTAGTTCCTGGCAATAGTCTTGTGCCGTCCATTGCAGGGTCTGCCCGGCCTGTACACCAAATTGCGGTTTGACGGCGATGCGCCCATCGGGCAGATCACCGACCACGTAGACATGGTCGAAAGTATGGGTGCCAAAGGCATGGCCTTCTTCTGCCAGGCTTTTCCAGAACGGTGACCAGCTCATGTCGAGGGAGTAATCGCCCTGTACGGTTTTTTCATTCGCCAAAAAAAATGTCGCCTTGATGTGATGGCGACGCAGGGTAGCAGCAATCAGCTCCGCCTGCGACTGGCTGCCGGTATCAAAGGTCAGGTAGATCGTACCCTTGCAGTTGCCTGCATTGGAGGCAGTGGCAGCATTGGTGGCTGAAGCTGCATTAGTGACAACCGCGGGCAAGGCCAGCATGGCCACCAGGGCCAGGTTCGTGCGCAGCGACAATTTACATATTGCCGGAACGGTTGGCAAAGTACACACCATGTGGGGAACGCCCTACCGGTATCATCTTGATCACCTTGCGGGATGGAATATCAATCACGGCCACCTTTTTGATCCAGCGCAGTGTGGTCCACAGGGTTTTGCCGTCATCGCTGACTTCCATGCAATCCGGTCCGCCCGGTACTTGTATGTTGCCGACCATTTCCAGGGTCTGCTGGTCAAGGATATTGATTTCGTTGGATGTGCGGTTAGAGACAAAGGTATGACGCTTGTCACCCAGGGCGCGGAAATTATGCGTGCCCTCGCCTGCCTTGATTTTCTTGACGGTTTTTTGGGTGCGCCAGTCGATGACTTCGACATAATTGCTGCCCATGATACCGACCAACAGGTATTTATCATCCGGCGTCATGGATATACCCGCTGGCAATTTGCCTACCGGGATAGTCCATTTGACTTTCTGGGTTGCCAGATCAATGGCCGACACCTGGTCGCTGCCCTGCTGGGTAATAAAGACGGTGGTGCTGGCGGCATCAAATGCCATGTGGCTGGGCAACTTGCCCAGAGGCACGCGCTGCACCAGTTTCATGTCCTGGCCATCGTATTTATAAAAATCGACACGGTCCAGACGCAAGGAATTCGACACAAACCATTTCTGGTCAGGTGAAAAGCCGATCTGATAAGGGTCGGCAATGTCTTTCATGCGGCGTTGTATCTGCCCGGTTTTAGGGTCAAGAAATACCAGCTCATTCCCGACTGCATTCGCCACGATCAGGGACTTGTTGTCCGGCGTGGCCATCAGATGATGCGGTTCCTTGCCTACAGGAAAGGTGCTGATTTCTTTATAGCTTGTCTGGTCAAGCAGGCTCACCGTCGCGTCACGTGAATTCAATACCACGACGACATTGGCCTGGACTGAGGATGCTGCAACACTGGAAAGTAAAGAAAACGCCAGAGACGACCACAAAAAACGACTACGCATGAAAGAAGACACCGCAAAAATTAAATTGAACAGGCATTTTACAGCGCTTGACATTAAGGAAAGGGCTTTCCTTTCATTGTTTTTCAGATTTTTCGCTAATTTTGCGTAAAATCAAGCTGCGCCTAGTTGCCGCAAAGAAAAACTGACCAAAACCTAGTAAAAATCAATAGTAAGGGCAGGTATTGAGGACCAGTAGTAAAAAGCAGTAAGCAGTAGTAACAACACCCAACAATTGTATCGCCAGCCACCATGCAAGAAACTTTTGCTCTACAATTGCGCCAGCTTTTTTTGATGAAGGAATTACCTGGCTTGTGGCGCAGTTGTGCCCCATCTATCGCAGCAAACTATTTCTATGCGACAATAGTTTTCGCCTGAAATGACGGTAGCACGCTGCAGCCAGCCAGCACATTCCAGACCAAAAAAACAGGGTAGCAGAAAAAACCCATTCAGCCTGCACCTGAAAACCTAAAATAACAGGCGTTTTAATACGCATAACTACCACGTCTCACCGAGGAAAAACAATGAGCACAATCACAACAGTCAGCGGCCTGCAATATGAAGACAAAGTCGTCGGCGAAGGCGCAGAAGCGCAAGCCGGTCAACATGTCGATGTCCATTACACAGGCTGGTTGCAAAACCCTGATGGCAGCGCAGGTAAAAAATTCGATTCCAGCAAAGACCGCGGCCAACCGTTTTCTTTCCCGCTGGGCGCTGGCCATGTGATCAAAGGCTGGGATGAAGGCGTGCAAGGCATGAAAGTCGGCGGCACCCGCCTGCTGACCATCCCTTCCAGCCTCGGTTATGGCCCACGCGGTGCCGGCGGTGTCATCCCTGGCGGCGCGACGTTGATATTTGAAGTTGATTTGCTGGGCGTTTAATTACCCTGCATCTCCCTGCCCTGACAGCATGACCAATATTGACAAACCCGAACCCAGACCTGGTGTTTCGGGTTTGAACCACCTGACGCTGTCAATATCGAGCCTGGAACGTTCATTTACTTTTTATGTGGACGTTTTAGGCTTAAAACCTGTCGCCAGATGGCAAAACGGTGCCTATCTGCTGGCCGGTGACGACTGGATTTGCCTGTCTGTCGACAGCGACTGCCGCACGCACATCCCCGCTGAATATACCCATACTGCGTTTTCTGTCAGCCCTGAGGCCTATACCACTTTTGCGCAAAAGGCAGGCGCTGGCGAGTTGCAGCCTTGGAAAATCAATAAGAGCGAAGGCGATTCACTGTATTTGCTAGACCCGGACGGTCATAAGCTGGAACTGCATGTGGGCGATTTAGAATCCCGGTTGGCTAGCTTAAGAAACAAGCCTTATGCGGGTTTGATCCTGTATTAACCAGACCCTTATTATCGAATAAGCACCAAGCAAGCAAAAGCCAGGACATGCCTGGCTCTTTTGCAACAAGTTTGGTGAATACAGCTTATTCTTTAATGAAATGCTCGCGGTAGTATTTCAGCTCTTCGATGGATTCCAGGATATCGGCCAGGGCGGTATGCTTTTGGTGCTTTTTGAAGCCGGATGCCAGTTCTGGCTTCCAGCGGCGGCACAATTCTTTCAGGGTCGATACATCCAGGTTACGGTAGTGGAAGAAGGCTTCCAGCTTGGGCATGCCGCGTGCCATGAAGCGGCGGTCCTGGCAGATGGTATTGCCGCACATGGGTGACTTGCCTGCAGGTACAAAGGCTTTCAGGAAGGCGATCAGGGCGGCTTCGGCATCGGCTTCGGTGACGGTAGAGGCTTTTACACGGTCGATCAGGCCAGAGCGGCCATGGGTGCCCTTGTTCCAGTTATCCATCTTGTCCAGGGTTTCATCGGACTGGTGGATGGCAAATACCGGGCCTTCGGCCAAAACATTCAATTGCGAATCAGTTACCACTATGGCCACCTCGATGATACGATCAGTGTCCGGGTCGAGGCCGGTCATTTCCATGTCCAGCCAGATCAGGTTTAACTCGTTAGGGCGGGCCGGAATAGTGGTGTTTGTTTGAATGTCGGTCGCTTGTGACATAATTCTTCCTTAGCTATTACTTATCGAATGTCACATTTTCCCATGATTTCAGTCGTTTTTTCGGTTTTATTCGTTTCCTTCCTGCTATTGACGCTGGTTTTTCAGTTCTGGCTGGCTTCCCGCCATATCCGCCACATCCTGCGCAACCGTGCCGCCGTGCCTGCACAGTTCGCTGAAAAGATCAGTCTGGCGTCGCATCAAAAAGCAGCCGACTACACCATTGCCAAGACCAAGATGGGCATCGTGATGCAGATGGTGAATGCATCGGTGCTGATCGGTTTTACCCTGTTTGGCGGGCTGCAATGGCTGTCGGTGACCCTGGTCAAGCTGACGGGACCGGGCATGCTGTACCAGATCAGCCTGCTGATTGCGTTTACCCTCATCAGCGGCATCATCGAATTCCCTTTCAGTTATTACTCACAATTTGTGCTGGAAGAACGCTTTGGTTTCAATAAAATGACCCTGGGCCTGTTTTTTAAAGACATGCTGACCAATACCCTGGTGAGTGCAGCCTTGGGCTTGCCGTTGATCTGGGTGATTTTGAGCCTGATGGAAAAAGCCGGCAGCATGTGGTGGCTGTATGCCTGGGTGTTCTTTATCGGCTTCCAGTTGCTGGTGATGCTGATCTTCCCTATTGTGATTGCGCCGCTGTATAACAAGTTCTGGCCGCTGGACAATGAAGAAGTGCGTGAACGCATAGAAAACCTCAGCAAGCGCGTCAGCTTTGCCCTGAAAGGCATCTTTGTCATGGATGGCTCGAAACGCTCTGGCCACGGCAATGCGTATTTTTCCGGCTTTGGTGGCGCCAAGCGCATCGTGTTTTATGACACCCTGCTGGAACGCCTGGCTCCGAATGAAATTGAAGCCGTCCTCGCGCATGAGCTGGGCCATTTCAAGCTCAAACACATCGTCAAGCGCATGGTCGTCATATTTGCGCTGTCGCTGGTGTTTCTGGCGATACTGGGCTTTTTGAAAGACCAGGTCTGGTTTTACACTGGCCTGGGTGTCGACCCCATGCTGCTGGCCCGCAATGATGCGATGGCGCTGATCCTGTTTATGCTCAGCCTGCCGGTATTTACCTTTGTATTTTCACCGCTGAGTTCCATCACCTCACGCAAGCACGAATTCGAAGCTGATGCCTTTGCCGCCAAACATACCAATGCCAGTGACCTGGTCACCGCCCTGGTCAAGATGTATGACGACAATTCATCGACACTGACGCCTGATCCTTTGCATTCGGCGTTTTATGACTCACATCCTTCTGCCTCGGTGCGCATCAAGCACCTGCTGGCGGCACAATAACGGAGACACCATGATCAAGAACACAGATTTGCTGGCGAAAAAATCCCAGCATACCGAAACCGCGCTGGCTGCAGTCAGCCTGCCTGCCTATCTGGCAGCCACACCCGGCTGGACCCAGGACGGCCCGCGCATCGTCAAGACCTACCAGTTCAAGAATTATTACGAAACCCTGTCCTTCATCAATGCGATTGCCTATGTCATCCATGCGGAAGACCATCACCCGGAAATGGTCGTTACCTTTAACCGCTGCGTCATCAAGTTTGACACGCATACTGTGAATGATGGCAAGGGTGGCATTTCAGAAAATGACTTTATCTGCGCCGCCAAGATCGACGCGATTTTTGAGCAAAGCTTTTCCTGATGGCACGTGCACAAGCCCTGGTCATTGCCGCGCATGGCCGTCATTATCTGGTACAAGCCGAGATCGATGGCCAGCAACACAAGCTGCATTGCGTCACCCGTGGTAAAAAAAGTGATGTTTCGGTAGGCGACGTCGTTGAATATGCACTGACCTCCAAAAACCAGGGCGTGATCGAAGCCATCACCGAGCGCAAGACTTTGCTGTACCGGTCTGACCAGTACAAATCCAAAATGCTGGCGGCTAACCTGACGCAATTGCTGATCGTGGTCGCCACCGAACCCAGCTTTACCGATGACCTGGTATCGCGCGCGCTGGTAGCGGCAGAATCATCCGGCATCAAACCACACCTGATCCTGAATAAGGTCGACGTCACCGCATCCCTGCCCAAGGCACGCGAACGCGTCGGCCTGTATGCTGGCCTGGGTTACCCTGTGCATGAAGTATCGGCCAAGACCGACCCCGAAGGCACGCGCCTGTTGATGCACAAACTGATGCAGGGACAAAGCACCATCCTCATCGGCCAGTCTGGCATGGGTAAATCATCGCTGATCAATTTGCTGATCCCCGATGCAGAAATCGCCACCCGCGAAATCTCTGCCGCACTCGATACAGGCAAGCACACCACCACCTTCACCCGCCTGTATCACATGGATGAGCATTCCTACGTCATCGATTCACCCGGCTTCCAGGAATTTGGTCTGCACCACCTCAGCGAAGGCATGCTGGAACGCGCCTTCCCCGAATTCTTGCCCCACCTGGGCCAATGCAAGTTCTACAACTGCCACCACCACACCGAACCCGGCTGCGCCATCCTGGCAGCCATCAAGGACGGCAGCATCTCGACCATGCGGCACGATATGTTTGAACAACTGGTGCATGAATCGAAGCAGACGGTGGGGTATTAACAAGCAACTTGCTTCTTGAGTAGAATGAAATGCCATTGACGCAAACAAATACCAAAAATTCATCTATGCTGGCTACAGCCAGGGCATTGTGGGTATTCCACTTGGTTTGACCATCTATTTCGGTAAAGGTTATACTTGCTTCGAAGCGCGTCAAAAGTTCACTCCAACGAAGCTAGCAACAAGAGAGCAAAATGGATTCTTTAAAACGACGTTTTTTATTCATTTTCCTTTCTGTGGCATTGAGTGCAACGACGTCAGCTGCAGAGCCTACGTTGACCATGCTCGTCGGCACAAGTAATGCACCTAAGATGTTTTTGAATGATGCTGAGAAGCCTGTTGGCTATTTCACCGAGCTTGCACAGTTAATTGGGAGACGCGCAGGCTACAAGGTTGTGATCGTTGCGGTTCCTTGGGCACGGGCAGTGCAAATGGCGGAGCGAGGCGAAGGTGTTATTTGTAGTTTATCCAAGACACCTGAGCGTGAAATGCTTTTTAGTTACTCAAATACCGTTCTTCTCGATCGTGTGGTAATCGTCACCTTAAAGAAAAGAAACATAGTCGCAGCGAGTTTGGCCGATTTGAAAGGTATGACCATTGGTGTAAACCGAGGGTCAAAATACGGTGCAAAGTATATTGAAGAACTTCCGATGGTAAATCTGGATGAAGATAACAGTGGCGTTTCCCGTTTGCGTAAGCTTGTATTAGGTCGAATTGATGCTGCAATTATTCCAGGTGGTGTTGCAGCCGTGACTTTTAATGCAAAAATGGCAGGAATAGACTTTAATGACTTAACTGTACAGAAGACACCTTTAGCGATAGATAAAAATTATTTTGGAATTTCTAAATCACGTCCAGACGCGAGTGATGTGTTAGGGCATCTTAATGCTGCAATTGATGCATCCATCGCAGACGGAAGCATCGAGGCAATAATGAATAATTATGGTGGTATGCCTTAACTGTAACGGCTCGCGTTTGAAACCGGTCGCGCTCGACACAGGCAAGCACACCACCACCTTCACCCGCCTGCACCACATGGATGAGCATTCCTGCGCGATCGACTCACCCGGCTTCCAGGAATTTGGTCTGCACCACCTCAGCGAAGGCATGCTGGAACGCGCCTTTCCCGAATTCTTGCCCCACCTGGGCAAGTGCAAGTTCTACAACTGCCACCACCACACCGAACCTGGCTGCGCTATCCTGGCAGCCATCAAGGACGGCATCATCTCCACCATGCGGCACGATATGTTTGAACAACTGGTGCATGAATCGAAGCAGACGGTGGGGTATTAGCGAGCTGTAGCAATACGCCCATTGGGTGTGGCAGTGAAAAGAATACAATTGATGCCATGTACCGACAATTACTTTGACAAACGCCGGCAACGCTGAACGGCAAGCAAACACGTTTCACTTCCAGTTCAACGCGTACAACACACCAGTCATTTTTTTTGCTCCATCGCCTTCTTGAATTCAAGGCCCCAATTCATTATTTCTTCCTGCAATTCGACTTCTTTATGGATGAAGTCTTGCACTTTCTTTTTGTGGGCATTAAGCGCGGCAAGATCATCGACATAGTCAAAAACTATTTCGCCGTCCTGGATATGCCATTTTTCTCTTTTTAAAAGTAAGCTGCGCATACTATCCATTTCAGCCACTATTTCATCCCTTATCTTTTTTTCCTGGGCAACACGAGTAGAGGTTCTTCTTACCAACTCATCCCAAAAAGCACGGGCTTTTATTTTTTTATCGTCCGCTAGAACGTCTGCTTGTCCCCATTTGCGGTTATCGTCAAGCATCCATATAAATTTGCGTTCACAATCCCGGAAAATACTTTTTCCTTTTTCGACGATTTCATTCGTCTCCAGCAATTCTTTATCCTTGCTGAGGCGCTCTGGATCAGCGATAGCACTCCATCGTGCATCGTCAAGGTCGTTCAAAAAGCGGCGTTGAATTTCAAAAGAGGTATCGAATATGCCATAAAGGTATTGCTGGAATACTGCATCTTGCTCCCGGCTTTTTAGTGCTTCATTGTGTTTTTTCTCTAATGCAGCTGCTTTTTTTTGCGCCTCGATTGCCAAAGCTTCCGATGCTGCACGGCTATCCATACCTAGCATTTCACCAAAAATAATAGCCAACGAAACAGATAAGAAGACGGCAATCAAAAAAATCCCTATTCTCTTTTTGTATATCAAGATGATCATTATCAGCACGGACCCCAGCAGGATTTCACCCAAATAATCACGCTCAGGAGAAAATGGCGAGACACGCGCCTCAATAAAACCATAGTAGAAATCAGCGGTCACTCCAAAAAGGCAGATAAAAACCAAAGAGACGAACCATACCCTATCCACTTTTTTCATATAGGCGGTTTTACGGTCTTCTTCCATGCTAGGTATCTTTCGTGATGAGATTTCAAGTCAGCAGTTTGCACAAATGCCAGATCGCTGGCAAGTGATCATCATCGTTGACGCAGCAATCACATACCAGGGAAAAGTTTTCCAACCGCTAGCAAAGCAGCCAGCCAGGGCATCGGCAACATAAAACTTCCCCTCGCGACCATGCCTGCCTGACAGGTTTGGACGGCTGGTTCAAGTTTCAGCCCAAACATTATTTCAACAACGTTCTTTTTCATCCTGTACCTCGTTTCAGGCATTTTGTCGCATTACTTCATTTTCAATAAATCATTTCATTTACAATGGAATCCATGACAACATTCTTTGAAAGCAAAGTGATGCACGTGTTTGCGAAAAAAATCCTGGGCTGCCTCATCGTCGCCAGCTTGAACATGATTCCTTCATCCCCTAGCCTGGCACAGACACAAGCAGACAATGCAGCCATGAAGAAAGCGCAGGAATACTACAAAGCAGGTGATGTCGCCCGGCTTGATAAACGTTATGCAGACGCCGTGCAAATGCTGCTCAAGGCGTATGAACTAATCCCTGAATCGTCTGATTTACCGTACAACATCGCCTGCCTGCATGCCCTGCGCGGGGCGAAAGAGGATGCCTTCAAATGGCTGGATGTGGCCATTGGGGCTGGTTACCTGAATGTTGATCACATGCTCAAGGATAGCGATTTTGACAGTTTGCATGACGACCCCCGCTGGCAAAAATCAGTCGACAAGACCAGGCAAGAAGCCGCCCGGCAAGCCCGCCTTTGGTCATCACCCGTGTGGGATAGCGCTTATGTTGAACAATTGAGTGAAGACGAGAGAGTAGCTGGTCTGTCCAAATTCTGGTCTGAAGTAAAATACAATTTCGTCTACACCGACAAGTTGCTGGATCTGGACTGGGATGTCGTCTATCTGCGCTATCTGCCCAAAGTGCGTGCGGCAAAAAGCACGGCTGAGTACTACAAGATTCTGATGGAAATGTGCGCCTTGCTGCAAGACGGACATACCAATGTCATGGCACCAGCCATCTTATACAATGATGTGTGGGGCACCGTACCGCTACGGGCTGCATTGATGGAAGACAAGGTCATTATCACGGACGTGCTTGATCCTGCATTGCGCGAACGCGGCATCTTGCCCGGCCATCAGATACTGCTTGCGGATGGCCAGGACATCAAGACCTATGTCCAGAAAACCGTCGCGCCTTATAACAGTGCATCAACCCCGCAAGACATGGATAACCGGCTTTACAATTATTTGTTGCTGCTTGGTGACCTGGATACGCCGGTAAAAATTCTTGTCGCAGACCCGCAGGGCAAGACCCTTTCCATCGACATCAAGCGCATCAATACCGCAACCCGGCAAAAACTTGCCACACCCAGACCAGCATTCAACTGGCGTATGCTAGCTAATAATGTTGCCTACGTTGAGCTCAATTCTTTTGGTGACAATACTGCTGCCAAAGAATACATCAAAGCCTATGCAGAAATTGCCAAGGCAAAGGCCATCATCTTCGACGTGAGGAAAAACGGTGGTGGCGATACCAACGTAGGCTATAGCGTTTTGCGAACCCTGGGGACACCTGCCTTTGACGGCAGCCATGCCGCCACCCGTGACTACAAGCCAGCCTTGCGCGCCTGGGGAAAAAAGCAAGCCATGCATGACTTTGCCGACAACAAAAACCAAGCTGATCCAGCACGCGCCTATCGCGGCACAGTCATGGTCCTGACCAGTGCCGCGACCTATTCCGCCGCCGAAGATTTTGCCGTTGCCTTTGACAGCATGAAGCGTGGCCTGATCATCGGTGAACCCACCGGTGGCAGCACAGGACAACCATTAATGATCAGCATGCCCGGCGGTGGCAGTGCCCGCATTTGTACCAAAAAAGACACCTATATCGATGGCAAAGCGTTTGTCGGGGTGGGCGTACAACCCGGCAAGTTGATACACACAAAAATAGATGACTTCAGAGCGGGCAAAGATACACAACTCAATGCGGCACTGGCAGAGATTGAAAAAATCAAGTGATGCACGAGGGATACTCTCGGCAGCAGATGAATGCTGGCGGGAGGACTGCAAGCGACTCTTGACACTGAAATATTAAGCCAAAGGCAGATCTCGATGCACGGCATTACCCGTCATGATATATACGTGTTTTTGATACTTTGCCTGACTAGCCCACTTTGGATTCCATGCGGACTAATCAGCTTGGTGCTGCTCGGCATCTGTTGGTTGCTAGTTCAGGTCTCCTTCCTGTCAATAGCAATAATAGTTGTTATGGCAATCAGCTATCCTTTTCTAATAGTCGCCCAGATAAGCAGCTATGCCATCCTCTACTTATTGCGTGAACGCCCACAATCAGACGCCACAGGTTTTAGCTTCTATCGACGTTTTCAAAAGAAGACCGTTCTATGGAATAGTATCATTGTTATTCGCGAAGTATGGGTGCCGTCCGGTGGGTCTGCATTTCAATTTCATTTCCACGAAGGACAGCAATTGCAAATAACCTCCACTAAGGAAACAAGGCAACTGATCACCCAGGCAAAGGAGATAGGGATTCCGATTGAGGAAGATGCTAAATGCAAACACATGAATAGTACAGAGCATACAAACGTCAACTGAAGGGAGTCTACCTCAGACTAACTGAATATGTCATTCCTGATCAGCTATACTTAACTTTAGTTTTTCGGGAAGCATTCCTTTGCAGCATGGATCAACTGCCTATTATCTTTTTCCCCGGTATCAATGGCGATGCCCGTATATTTGCTGGGCAGTGCCAGTCGCGTGGGTGCGAATAGCTCTGCGTATTCGCACGCATGTTGAACGTCAAAATGCCGATAAGCATTTCAAAACCATGTCTGACACGTTCACATTTATTAACCATGTTTCGTCAGGAGTGACAGGGCATTGTCCTTCAAGGGCGCAGATGACTGCTGCTGTCATGCGTGCGAATACGCGGAGCTATTCGCACCTACGCGGGCTTATTTTAGCCTATGGTCACTTAGCCTCAGTCACTCAGTCAGCACTCACCTAGCCACCGCTCGCACAGGTGTGGAATAATATTGGTCGCGCGACCGCGCGCGAATGTGAAGCCGAAAGGCAAGGACTCCATTTCCAGCGCGACCAGCACCTTCTCAGCCCTGCCACGCGCGGACTTGACCAATGAAGCGGCCGGGAAGACGGTCAAGGATGTTCCCACGACCAGCACTTTGGCCGCAGTGGCAATGTGCTGTCTGGCTTCGGCCATGTATTCGACCTCTTCACCAAACCAGACTATATCAGGGCGAAGCTGGGTGCCGTCTTCACATAGCTGCCCCATGGTGATCGGTGCTTCACCGATACGATAGCGCCTGCGGACATCAGATGTGCCACGGGCATAAGCCAGTTCACCGTGTACGTGGATAACCTGGGTAGAACCTGCGCGTTCATGCAGGTCATCGACATTTTGGGTGATGACGACGACTTCATACGCCGACTGCAACTTGGCCAGCGCAATGTGTGACTCATTGGGTTCGGCGCGGGCGGCCAGTGCCCGTCGCTCATTATAAAATTCCAGCACAAGTTCAGGATGGGCTGCCCAACCGGCTGGGCTGGCGACCTCTTCCCATGCGTAGGATTTCCACAATCCATTTGCATCACGAAAAGTCGGCAAGCCGCTTTCGGCACTGATGCCGGAACCGGATAAAACGACGATTTTGTTGGTTTGTATTTCAGGTTTCATACTGCTGGCTTCAATTGAAACATCAAAGAAGCATCAGCCTACCATCAACTGTGCGGACGATGTCAACGCTGTCTTCATCGTAGTCTTGTCTGCACGTATATATCGTACTGTCATCTGGTTTGATGGATATGGCTATCACCTGCATATCATCGCCACTGACCTGGCTTGCCATGGCTTCCACTTTTGGGATGTCTGCCTGAAGCGCGAGGAAGATAGTATCGACCTTTGATAACCGCAATACACGATCGCCCCCTTCCATATATTGAACCCAGATCAGCACGCGACCTATCTGAAATTCATCCCCGTCCGGGTAAGAGTCTAAAGGCTCACTGAGCACACTATTCATTAGCATTCTGAAAATCACCCTCTACATCAAGTCTTTGGACCTAACGACGCCAGCCATTTTTTTTCTGATACAGACAATGGCTTGGGCAGCATGCGTTCTGGCACTTCCCAGACGACGACCTTGGGGGCCTGGGTTTTGAATTCGTTGCTGTTCAGGTAGGCATAGGCAGCACCGTCGAAATCACCGCCATCCTTGGCCAGGTTGGCGACTGGTGAACCCAGGTGCTGGCTGAGGAAGGGCGAGAAATTCGAAGCACGGCTGAAGGACGTGCCCACCAGTGCCACAGTTGGCAAACCAGCGTCGCCAAACAGGTCATCACTGGCCACGGCAACGGGTGCCACTTTGCTGATCTGCGTGACTTCGGTTGCCGGACGCATCCAGGTCGGCAGGCCTTCGAGGTTGGAGACGCGCATCAGGTCGCCTGAACGTTCCACCCTGGATGATTGTATGGCATTGGGGTCACGCGCATCTTTGGGTTTATCGGTCAGATTCAGCGCCTGCAGATACTCTGCCAGGGCTTTGGCGGCAGCGTTGGAGCCGTGCTCGTTCCAGTGTGAATCGCTGCGGTAATAGCGTTCTTCTGCCGTGGCAGCCAGTGCAGGGGTAAAGTCCAGTGCATCGACCTTGCTGTCACCCAGGATTTTTACCCAGTCGTCCACGCGGGTGGCAAAGCTGGCAGGACGATGCAGGCCGCACAAATGGTCGTGTTCGATACGGGTCTTGTCGGGTACCACGGCAACCACCAGTTTGATGCCGCGTTTTTGCAAATCACTGGCGGTCTGGGTGATGATCCTGGCCCTGGCAGCGGCATTGTCGGCAGCATTGGCGAAGGGGGTCAGTTCATCCGTCAAAAACAACCAGTCGGCACAGCCCTTGCGCACCGATACACCAGTATCACCAGCCAGCAGCCAGGTCACGCCACGCTCGATTTTTGCAAATGGTTTGCTGAGCATGAAGTAGTTATTCAATTGCGCAGAAAACTGGCGGGTTGCGTCACCGTCCAGCAGGCGCTTGGGATTATCTATGCCTGCCCATCTTTCAGTAGGCACCGCATTCAGCGAAGTCTGGGTCACAATCAGGCCACCCAGCATGATGGCGGCAAAGGCTGTCACCGGCAAGAAACGGGTCCAGCCAGCCTTTTTGGGATCAAAGTTAAAACATTCACTCATGATCGTCTCCTAAAACTGGAAATACAGAAAGGGAATGGCCTTTTGTCCGGCCAGCACCACAACGGCATAGGCAAAGGTCAGCACTGGCCAGGTCATGCTCCAGCCGACAAAACCCAGGCCGCCGCGTTTGCCAGCTAGTGTGGCGGGATAGACGACGCAGATCAGGCCCAAAACAAAGGTCAGCACGATACTGGGGCGCAATGCGAGGGCAATGGCGTCACCCATGGCGACGCCATGCAGGCCAAACTGACCGGCCAACAAATCCATCGCAGTCGCAAAACTGTCGGACCGGAACACGGTCCAGGCCAGCATCACGACCAGCAAGGTCAGTGTGCGGGACAGGTAATTGGGCATGGATAAACCGCGTTGAGTAAACATGCGGTCACAACACAAAGCCGAGCCGTGGATGATGCCCCAGATCAGGTAATTCCAGTTTTCACCACCGTGCCACAAGCCGCCTATGGCCATCGTCAGCATCAGGTTGACATAGGTACGACCTGCGCCATGACGATTGCCGCCCAGGCTGATGTACAGGTAATCCCGCAGCCAGGATGACAGCGTCATGTGCCAGCGCCGCCAGAAATCCTGTATCGACACGGACAGATAGGGGTTGTTGAAGTTTTCCTGGAAATCGAAACCCAGCATCAGGCCCAGGCCGATGGCCATGGCGCTGTAACCGGCAAAGTCAAAATACAGTTGCAGGGTGTAGGCAGCGCAGCCGGTCCAGGCATCTACCAGCGATGGGTTTTTAAGGCCGAATGCCAGTGTCACGATGGGTGACAGGGTGTCGGCGATCAAGACCTTCATCGAAAAACCGACCATGAAGCGGCGCACACCAGCGGCAAATTTGTCGATGGAAAATACACGTTCGCGCAATTCGGTATCGATGACCTTGTAACGCACGATGGGGCCAGCGATCAGATGCGGGAACATCGCCATATAGGCGCTGAAAGAAATAATGCTGTATTGCGCCGGCACGGTTTTGCGGCGTACATCGACGATATATGAAATCGCATGCAAGACCGTGAAGGACAGGCCTATTGGCAGCATCAGGTTTTCCCACGGGATGGTGGGCATGTCACGACCGGTCAAAATGGTATTGAGCGAATACACCAGCATATTGGTGTACTTGTACCAGACCAGCGAAGCCAGATTCAGCACGATGGCAGCGACCATGATGCGGGTCTTGCTGCGTTCATTGCTGCTCTTGTCGATCAATATGGCTGCAGCCCAGGCCAGCACGGTCAGGACAATGATCAGTACCAGGAACTTTGGCGTCCACCAGGCGTAAAACAGCCAGCTCCCCACCAGCAAGGTGTGATTGCGAAACCGCTGAGGAGTGACCAGGTAGAGGGCAAAGAACAGGGGCAGGAAGAGAGTCAGGAACTCTAGAGACGCAAATACCATGGATCGTACCCGTGCTTAGCGTGGATCAGGAAGTACTGTCACGGACGAAGAAGGTCTGACGTCCTTTTTTGCCCGGCATCACAACGACGCTATAACGTTCACCGGCCTGCAACTGGCCCAGGTCTACTGTCTTGCCTTCTGCTTTCGCATCACACATGGCTTGCGCTTTCAGGCTGATAGGATTCACCAGGCGGCGTTGCACAGTAGCCGGTTTAACGGCATCCAGTATCGGTGTATTTTTGACTGCCACATTCAGGCCAGCGACAGCGCAACTGGTATCCAGGTTCAGCAAAGCGAGTGAAGAACGGCTGGCATTGAAATCTGTCGGTGACTCTTTGATGATGACGGTTTCTATGCCTGTGCCTTTGTTGACAATGGCAATGGTGACAAATTCACCCGGCTTGGCCACGACTTCCACCGCTGTTTTTGCAGCGCCGACCTGTACATTGGCCGCCAGCTTGGCACCGGCCTTGACCGGATAAAAACGGGACACCCTGCCGTCGCCATGGGCTGCCAGCGCCACTTTCGCAGCGCCATTCACCACACTGGCCTTGTCTTCGCTGGCGTTGAGGAAACGCACAAAGGAAGAATCCTGGGCAGGACCGGTTTCATATAAAGGATTGTCGGCATGTGCCGCCATCGCCAACATAGAGCCCAGACAGGCAACGATCAGTTTTTTCATGATTAAGGGTGATCCGGTTTAATTTATTTTTTAATGTTTTGCAAAACGGCTGGCGAAGAAATCGCATTGCCTATCGCCGTACCCCAGGCTTTGTAACCAGCCAAATCAAAATGCTGGCCATCAGACGAAGCCCATTCACCCGGCTTGGACATGTTCAGGGAATCGACATAAGTACAAGGCGCAACGATTTCAGACAGGTAGCCAGACATTTCCTTGGCACGTGCAAAAGTCTTGTTGAACTTGCCGCCTTCAGTGCCCCATGCCGGGCCAACCCAGACGCAGCTCACGGCATTGTTTTTGACACCCTTGGTCAGGCGCGTCACTTGTTGCCAGATCCAGGTCTTAGGCAGCTCTGGCGCGGCATACGATGCCATGGTGTCGCCATTGACGACCACCACCAGATTCGGTTTATAGGTTTTAACCAGTTCATTGAAAGGACGGGTCATTGCGTCCTGGCCGGTTTTCACTTCTACCGGGCCATCCTTGATACGGCTTGCCCCGCCGCATGGTGATTGACTTTTTACCATCCAGTCACCGGCGGCGACGCCGCAGGCACCGAAGGAATACACGACAGCGCCCTTGCTCATCAGATCATCATGCAAAGTCGTGATCAGATAATCGGGGGTCGACATATGGCTATCGCCAATAATCAGGACAGTGAGTCCGGCTAAGAGTGCGCTCATAATTTATCTACTTTTGTTGATTTATTGAATAACAAGTGCTTGTCATACTTGCCTCACTTGCGGGAGCAATTGGAGGTCGCTGTAACAACAAACGCCATCGGTTGCAGTTTCTGGAATCGTTAAATCCTGTTAAATTCGAAATCCATTTTTCTGCGTTTTCTGCAATATATTTGAGTTTAAACAAATCAATCAGCAATGCCAGCTAGTTGACGAAAATTCACAAATTGTGAACTGCATCAAAACGGGAAATGCAATAATTGTTACATATTGAAATTTTTTGGACGGGAAGAAACGCGGAAAAAAGGCGGCAAGCTGGTGGCGAATCATTGTAGGTATGGCAAGGTTTTCAACCCCGAATTCAAAAACCTGCGTAGAATGGGTTGGGTGGTGTTGACCTGACTTGTTCACCTATCTTTTGGCAAGAAAAAAAGATAGGCCAACACCCCCTGGATTTGTCTCTACCCAGAATTTAATATGGGAAAGGCGAATTAATCCCTTATAATGAAGCAGTTATGACAAGCGGCGGCAAGCTTAACTTGCTGCCCGTTTTATTTATGGCTATCAAACATTTCCTGCAGTTCTCCGATTTTTCGCTGTCCGAATTTGAATACGTGATGCAGCGTGCGCGCATCATCAAGCAGCGTTTCAAGGCTTACCAGACCTATCACCCTTTGCTGGATAGAACCCTGGTGATGGTGTTCGAAAAAAATTCCACCCGTACCCGCCTGTCTTTTGAAGCCGGCATGCACCAGCTGGGTGGTGCCGCGATTTACCTGAACACCCGCGACAGCCAGTTGGGCCGTGGCGAACCGGTAGAAGACGCAGGCCAGGTCATGTCCCGCATGTGCGACATCATCATGATCCGCACCTTTGAACAAGAAATGATAGAGCGCTTCGCCGCCAACTCGCGCGTGCCCGTCATCAATGGCCTGACCAATCAGCACCACCCCTGCCAGGTACTGGCCGATGTGTTTACGTATATTGAACACCGTGGTTCCATCACCGGCAAAAAGGTGGCGTGGATAGGCGACGCAAACAATATGCTGTATTCGTGGCTGCAGGCGGCACAGGTATTCAACTTCCGCCTGCATATTTCCACGCCCAAGGGCTATGACATGGACCTGTCGCAAGTCACCGCCGACAAGTCGCAGTACACGATATTTGACAGCCCGTCTGACGCCTGCGCCGGGGTTGACCTGGTGAATACCGATGTCTGGACCAGCATGGGTTATGAAGATGAAAACCAGGCCCGCCTGAAAGCCTTTGATGGCTGGATCGTCGACGAAGCCAAAATGGCCCGCGCCCATCCTGACGCCCTGTTCATGCACTGCCTGCCGGCGCATCGTGGCGAAGAAGTGTCCGCCGGTGTGATCGACGGCCCGCAGTCAGTCGTGTGGGACGAAGCCGAAAACCGCCTGCACGTGCAAAAAGCCTTGCTGGAATTTTTGGTGGTGGGCGAGATTCGCTGATCTTGTTTCAAGCAAGGTAAATTTTGGAAAAGACCTCTCAACACAGAGGCGCGGAGACACGAAGTAAGCACAGAGAAAACCGAAGAAAATCTTGTTATGCTCATCTGATATGGGCCAAAGGAATTGCGACCTGGACAAGGTTTTTATCCAAGCCCAGGTGGCAAAAAACAGGTATCTGTGATTTTGTTGGGCTGATAAAACGTAGCCCAACCTACAAGTTAAGTATTTATATAGCTGCAAATTAATTTAAAGAAACCAGCAGACTCATGCTGACCAAGAATCAACCTGGATTTTCTCCATGTTTTTCCTCTGTGGTGCAGCAGGGAATTCGAATGGCATGCCATTCGCCTGCGGAACGAAGACTTTTTGCAAGAAGTCTTTCCTTCCTCTGTGGTGATCTTTTCGGTTTTAAGTCTTATGTTTTAATTTTTTCGAAAGCACATCATGAGCGATATTAAAAAAGTCGTCCTCGCCTATTCGGGCGGTCTGGATACCTCTGTCATTTTGAAATGGCTGCAAGATAATTATCAGTGCGAAATCGTCACCTTTACCGCCGACTTGGGCCAGGGTGAAGAGCTGGAACCGGCGCGTGCCAAGGCCATCAAGTTCGGCATCAAACCTGAAAATATCTACATCGATGATGTGCGTGAAGAATTCGTGCGCGATTTCGTGTTCCCTATGTTCCGCGCCAATACGATTTATGAAGGTGAATACCTGCTGGGTACGTCCATTGCCCGCCCACTGATCGCCAAACGCCTGATCGAAATCGCCAAGGAAACCGGCGCTGATGCCATTTCCCACGGCGCGACCGGCAAAGGCAATGACCAGGTGCGTTTTGAACTGGGTGCGTATGCCCTGATGCCAGGCGTCAAGATCATCGCCCCATGGCGTGAATGGGATTTGCTGTCGCGCGAAAAACTGATGAAATATGCAGAAGACGCAGGCATAGACATCGACCAGAAACATAAAAACGGCGGCGCGCCCTACTCCATGGATGCCAACCTGCTGCACATCAGCTTTGAAGGCCGTCACCTGGAAAACCCAAGTGCCGAAGCCGAAGAATCCATGTGGCGCTGGACAGTCAGTCCAGAAGCAGCACCCGACCAGGCAGAATACCTGGATATAGAATTTGAACGCGGTGACATCGTCGCACTGAACGGCGTACGCATGTCGCCAGCAACGGTGCTGACAGAACTCAATCGCCTGGGTGGCAAGCACGGCATAGGTCGTCTTGACCTGGTTGAAAACCGCTATGTCGGCATGAAATCACGCGGCTGCTATGAAACCCCGGGTGGCACCATCATGCTGCGCGCCCATCGCGCGATAGAATCCATCACCCTGGACCGTGAAGTCGCCCATCTGAAAGATGACCTGATGCCACGTTACGCCAGCATGATCTATAACGGCTACTGGTGGGCACCAGAGCGCGTCGCGCTGCAAACACTGATCGACCATACCCAGCACACCGTCAACGGCTGGGTACGCCTGAAACTGTACAAGGGCAATGTCATCACCGTGTCGCGCGATTCCAAAACCGATTCGCTGTTCGACATGAACATCGCAACCTTTGATGAAGATGGCGGTGCCTACAACCAGGCAGACGCTGGCGGCTTCATCAAACTGAATGCATTGCGCATGCGTATTGCTGCCAATGCCCGCGCAAAACGCGGTCAGTAATCATTTAGACTTTTATCTATTCCAGACCCGCTCATTGATTTGTGCGGGTCTTTTTTTTGGAGCTATCCTGCATGTCTACCCAATTTGATCAAGTCAACGTCGTCAAAAAAGCCAATCTGTATTTCGACGGCAAATGCGTATCCCACACAGTACTGTTTGCTGACGGCAGCAAAAAAACCATAGGCGTGATCTTCCCATCCAGTCTGGTATTCAACACCGGTGCCGCCGAAATCATGGAACTGAACGCCGGCAAATGCCGCATCCGCCTCAAGGGTGAAACAGAATGGGCTACCTACGAAGGCGGTCAGCAATTCAATGTCCCGGCCAATTCCAGTTTTGAAATCGAGACCATTGATACGCTGGATTATGTTTGTCACTTTGTGTGAGCTGGCAACGCTGAAACAGAAGTTTAATATCTTATAAAAGCGATGCAAATAGTGAACTACATATTCGCATTTAAATGCTGCCATGCGTTCGCATTCATTCTTTCCAGAGGAGGTAAGGATTTTGTTGTGCCAATCAGTGAAGCTATCATCCTCGGGCGTGCGGCAGTCGGCCAATAGCGGCCCGTCGCGAAATTGCCCGCAAGCGGTCATCCAAGTGAGTTAAGGTTAAACATGGCAGAGGAAAAAACACTAGGCGAAATTCTTACCGAGATTAAAGCGGAAAAGGGCGAAGCCCCGCGAACAGAACCATTAGAATTATGGTCGCCTGACGTAGCGATTATGCTGAGTTTCTTACTCACTCCGATCTTTGGCACTTTTATACACATGGAAAACTGGTCAGCTCTACGTGAATCAGGCCGCGCGCGCAAAGCCCGCATATTCCTTATCATTTGCGCCACAGCAGTAGTGAGCAGCGTCATCTTTACGGAGCTCTATCACAACAATGCTTACTACGCCATCTCAAGCTTGGGAATGCTCCTGGTTTGGTACGTTGCAGATGCACGAGCTCAAGTGAAGTACTTTAAGGAACGTGTTGGTAATAATTTTCGCCGCAAATCCTGGTTGCGTGCAATTGCTGTCGCAATGTCGGCCTACATCGCAATGGGGGTCGTCGTCTTGGTTCTGAATGAGTCAGTCTTTCATATCGGGTAGCTATATATAAAAAGTTCTGGCTGACGCCTTCCTGGTTTTTTCGAGCTGCGAAATTGCCGGGTACAATGTCAGGTAAATTCCGCTTGGGGTCACTTTAACAATAAAAAGCCTGCTGACGCAGGCTTTTTCACATTCATAATTTCTTGCGCGCCGCCTGGTAAGCCTCAATCTGCGGCAACAATGCTGCCCGCCGTGCCAGACTGCTGGCGGACCAGTGCTGTGCACGGTCATAGTATTCGGCAAACACTGGTATATCCTCGCCCAGGTTGACCCAGGGCTGTTTGGATTGGGTAAAGATATGCATATCTGGTGGTAAATGATCGGGCTGGTCCAGCGTGCCGACACGCACAAACTTCATCAATGGGCCAGCACCGGCATAATTGCTCCAGACGGCAATGCTGCAACGTGGGCAACGGGCGATTAGTTGCCCGGCACCGCTGTTTGATGGGGTATCGACCATGTCTGGCTCACCACTCAGGTTGTGCACTTGGTCAGCTTCTATCATGGCATTGAGGGCAAATGCCGCCCCGCTTTCGCGCTGGCACCAGCGGCAATGGCAGCAATGCACCACCAGCGGTGTTGTCTGCATGCGGTAGCGGATGTGGCCGCAATCACAGCCGCCTTCCAGAGGAAATACCGATGTCGTCATGATGTCCATCCCGCATAGGAAATGAAGGATGAAATAGCATTAGCGCACTATTCCACCCCTGTGTTCATCAAAAAATACTGAAACGCCCCAGACCCAGTATGCCAACCAGGCCCACCACGATCAGGTACAAAGCCACAATAAAACTCACCAGCTTGGGTTTAACCAGGATACAGAGACCAGCTACCAGAGCCAGGACAGGCATGAGGGAAAGATGAATATTCATGAATAATCAGTCAAAAAAAATAAAGAAAAGTGATGGGCTGAATGTGGGATTCAACGTGGGGCTCTATAGCCACCCGTCCATGTTAACGCGACTTGATTATTTTTGCTTAAAAACTTGCTTGGCATCCATCAACAGCTTCTTCAGGATGGCAGAATCAAACCAGCGCAGCACAACTGAGAAGCTTTCGGTTGTGCCGCGCAGGTTTGACCAGATGGATAAGATGCCAGACAGCCGGGCTTATTGACGAATCACACACTTCTGCAATGCCGGCAAGGGAATGGCATTGACCATGGCACGAAAGCCTGCTGTAGACGGATGCAGGAAATCGCCCGTGTCATACTCCTTGCGCATGCGTTCTACCTGTGCCGGGTCGCGGATGGCGGCATCGAAATCCGCCACGGCATCAAACACCCCGGACGTACGTATCCAGCTATTGATGGCCTGGCGGTCTTCTTCGTTGGAGGCATTCGGGCGGTAATAATCGCTGCCCATATACGGCGTAATGGTAGCACCGATGACACAGATGCCGTGTGCATGAGCACGTTCCACCATTTGAATATGGGCGGTCAGCAAGTCTTCGATGATTTTTTTGCGTGCTTCCGGTACATCATCGCCATTACGGTGCTGGCCACCCAGATCATTGACACCTATCATGACGATGGCATGCGTGACGCCGCTGCGAGCAATCACGTCGCGTTCAAAACGGGATGCCAGATTGGGGCCGGTGCCGTCGCGCAGCATGCGCCCACCGCCGATGCCGGCATTGATCACGCCCATGGCAGGCGCGCCTTCTTTTATCAGACGGGCAGACAACTGGTCGGGCCAGCGATCATTGCCATCGGTGGTGGAGCCAGCACCATCCGTAATCGAATCGCCTATCGCCACCACGGCACCGACACTGCGCGGTGCCTGCACTTCGACATCGGCGATCTGATACCAGTGCACGACCTTGCCGGCATCAGTCCAGGCGGATTCAAGGATACGGTTACCCTTGATATAAAAACTGTTGGTGCGTGAACCGGGGTGGCTGGTCTGGCGCACAGGCTCGCCCTTGAAATACATGGAAATAGCCAGGTCAGATGCAGCGGCATGCGGCAAGTTCACCGGGTCACTATAGTATTCGGCACCGGCCGGTATCATGACGCTGTTGCGACCGGCAAACTTCAATTGTTGAAGGCTGGCAGCCTCTACATCGGTCTTGCCTGCGGCAACGGCGCGGGCCAGGCTGGCAGCTTCGATAAACAGCGGTGTCGTGCCATACACATTAGTGAAGCGCACACGCACGCGGCTACCGCCCAGCGTGACACGCACAATCTGGCGCAGGCTGGATTCGCGCCACCGTTCGGCGGGCAGCATATTGTCTTGTTCCGGCACTTGCTGGGCCGTACCCCAGGATGCCACCCAGTGCACATCTGCCGCCGCTGCGCTGCAGGAAATGGCCGTGACAGCCAGGGGCAAGGCGATTGCCAGCAGCGAGGCTGACCATAATTTTTTTGCTAGTCTCATGTATTCTCTCTTTTTTATTGGCACTACCGATGCGGCATCAAAACCGTGGACAGACGCCTTTGAAATCCGGATCATATTTGCGCATCTGCCCCAGGTCGTCACGATTGCGTATGCCGCATTCCAGATATTGCTGATGCAGTACCGCCAGTTTGACCTGGTCAATTTCCACGCCCAGGCCAGGAGTGGTCGGCACCGGCACCGCACCATCGACAAAGCGCACTCGCCCGCCCTTGATGACATCTTCTTCCTGCCACGGGTAATGGGTATCGCACGCATAGGTCAGGCCAGGGATGACGGCTGCCACATGGGTCATGGCCATCAGGCTGATGCCAAGGTGGGAATTGGAATGCATGGACATGCCCATGCCAAACACCTCGCACATGCGCGCCAGCGACACGGTGGCCCGCAGGCCGCCCCAGTAATGGTGGTCGGACAGCAGGATTTCGACTGCATGGGTTGAGGCATTGCGCTTGAACTCTTCCATGGTCGTGACCACCATATTGGTGGCCAGCGGCGCATCGCAATGCCTTGCCAGTTCGGCCATGCCGATTTGACCTGGCGTCGGGTCTTCATAATATTCCAGCAGGTCGTCGAGTTCTTTGGCCGCCGCGATACTGGTTTCCAGCGACCAGTTGGCGTTCGGGTCCAGGCGCAATGGCAGTGCCGGGAAAGCGTCCCGCAATGCCTTGATGGCAGCGATTTCTTGTGCCGGTTCCATCACGCCACCTTTCAGCTTGATGCTTTTAAAGCCGTATTGCGCGATCATGGTCTGCGCCTGCCGGACAATCTGCGCCGGCGTCAACGCTTCGCCCCAGGCATCGGCCGGATAGGGGTTGTCTACGTGTTTGGCATATTTGTAGAACAGATAGGCGCTGTAAGGCACAGCATCGCGCACAGTGCCGCCCAGCAGGTCACAAACCGGCAAACCCAGAATCTGCCCCTGCAAATCCAGCATGGCCACTTCCAGCGCGCTGATGACCTTGTCGGCATTCTTGTTGGTATGCGAGCCTGGTGCCAGTTCTATCTGCACCCCCGCCCCACCGCCGGTGGACAGGATGTTCTTGCGCACGCGCTGTTCCATGGCATTCAGGTCAAACGGGGTCAGGTCTGCCAGCAAGGTTTTGGCTTGTTCCAGCACTTTCAGCATGGGTTGGTCGCCATAGGTTTCGGCAATACCAACGCGACCATCGGCAGTTTCAATTTCTATAATGCTGCGCAATGCCCATGGTTCATGAATGCCGCTGGCATTGAGCAAAGGCGGGTCGCGAAACGCGATAGGTGTCACACGCACCTGGCGTATCATCATTGTGGCATTACGAATAGATTGATTCATTATTTTACCCATGCATAAAAATGGTTTTCAAGTAATCCTGCAATAAGCTCTTGGCGCTTATTTTTTGTGCTTTTTTTTGGTGCTTATTTCTTCGCACTTATTTCCTGACGCTCTCTTGCGGCCCCAGGTAGCTGGCAAACAAGCCGCCGGTATTCACGACTATGCGTTCCAGCGTGACACCTGCGTCTATGCTGTAAATACGTATGCGATGCGCGCCAGCCTTGGCGATGTGGTGGCGGCTGCTAATTTTACGCATCTCATCCTTCACCGACTCTTCCCAGGCCTTTAAACTCATGTCTTTGACTATATTGAAAACCTGTGGTTTTTCATCATCAACGGCGATGGCAAAGCGCAGGCCTGGCCCTTCGGCAAAGGGCAGCGTAGGGGCAAAAATCGTGTCGATGCTGACATCACCGGTCGAATACAGATAAGCCGTGTATTCCAGATAAGGGGCCTGGGTCAGGTCAGTAAAATGCCTGTCGTTGCGTGGGAATACCGCCATGGAAGACAAGTTCCGCCCGTGTTCCGGGATTTTTTGCCAGGAAAACTGGCCCGCGTTCCTGCTATTGTTATAGTGTTCTGCCTCTATCGTCACATTGCCGTCTGACTCGACAAAGCCTTTGAAATCTTCTGGCAGTGGCGCGACATTCAGGGCCGATACTTTAATGCTGGCACCACCCCAGCCTGTGCCTTTGATGTCAATCACGCCTTCAGCCTTGCCTGTGGGTAGCTTGCTCCAGTCTATCGACACCTTGATGCTTTGGCTGCCGACCACCTGGCCGCTGCTATCGCTAAGGCTGATCCAGGGTGCGCTGGCCTTGGCGGTGAACTTGAATGCCTTGGTCCCTTTATTAAAAACAGTGATGGTGCGCTGCTGCTTTCCAAAAGGATCAAAGCGTGCCAGTTGGTAATTGCCCTGGTGCGGCCAGACGGAGGCAGCATTCTGTGGCCAGGCAGGCTCAATGTCTTCCACCGCCACGCCCATATCCGCACCATTGTGTGGCTGCAAGTCATACAGCAAGGGCATGGTGTTGGCGGCGGGCTGGTCCCAGTGGATATAGCCGATATGGGTCTGGTCCATGAAGTGCTGCCACTTGCCCCGGCTGAGTTCGGTGTCGTACTGGCGCTGCAAATCGGCGTCAGCTTTAAACAGGGCGCGCGCCTGTTCTGCATAATCGTTGGCATTGGCCCGGCCCTGTCTGGCATACAGGCGGTTCTTGCCCACCATGTTGTACATCTCGGTGACGATGGCACTGGCTTTGACCGGGTGCAGCACCAACTGGAAAAACGCATCCTTGTAGTCTGCCGGCATCTTTGCGTACAGTGCTTCTGCCTTGTTGCGTAAATCCTTAATCTCTGCCGTCACGCGGTCAGCTTCATCGTAATGCAACTGGCTGTAGGTGGTGGCATCTTGCAGCTCTGGCTTGCGGCGATAATTATGGCGGGAATAGCCGGTCATCAGAGCGGCGATTTCTTCGGCATGTTCTGCGCCAAATTCACGTTCTGCCCATAGCTTGCCGAATTCTGGCAGGCGTTCTTTCGGCCATTTTTCCGGGTTCCAGGCCATGCGCAAGAAAAACTCTATGGGGTATTCCATAGGTTTCAAATCGCCGACATTAACTATCCATACCTGCCTGGCATCAAAGTTATAGGCCAGATCCATTTGTTCCCATACCTTGGCAATGGAATTGGTATTGATCCAGCGGTAAGAACGTGGCCCGCCTACATAATCAAAGTGGTAGTAGACACCGGCACCGCCAGCGCGCTTGCGTTCTTCCGGCTTGGGCAGGCGACGGATATTGCCCCAGTTATCATCGCACCACAGCAAGGTCACATCGTCCGGCACACGCATACCTTTTTCATAGTAAGCCTGCACTTCTTTATACAGCGCCCAGACCTGCGGCACTTCTGCGGCTGGTTTGGCGTGTACCTTGCTGATGATTTGGCGCTGGTCCTTGACGATGTTTTCCAGCAGCGAGATATTTTCGCTTTCTGACATCGGTTCATCGCCATCACCACGCATGCCGACGGTGATCAGGCTTTCCTGGTTCTTGTTGCGGGTAACGCCACCTTCCCAGAAAGGATAGAGTTTGGCTTTATTGCTCTGGTAATCCCACTTGCCATTTTCTGCCGTCCATTCCTTATGGGCACGCATCATGGGTTCGTGATGCGAGGTACCCATGATGATGCCGACTTCATCCGCCAAAAAGCGATTCTGTTCATCATCGACATTAAAGGCATTGTTCCACATGGCTGGCCACAGATAATTGGCCTTCAGGCGCAACAGCAATTCAAACACCTTGCCATAAAACTGCTGATTGTAATTGCCGTAATTCTTGGCGACCCAGTTGCTCAATGCCGGGGCTTCATCATTCAAAAAAATACCGCGATATTTAATCTTGGGAATTTCCTGCACCAGGGTGTTCTTCTGGACGGCGATGCTGCTCTTCTTTTTCAAAGGCACATCTGCCCACCAATACCAGGGTGACACGCCTATCTGTTCAGACAGGTCATACACACCATATACGCCACCACGTTTATTGCTGCCGATAATCACCAGCGCCTGCGCCACATCCGGCAGCGGATTTTGTACCGTCACCAGTTGATAGGCATCCCATTGATTCACAATGCCGCTGACATCAATCTTGTGCGCCGCAATCAGTTGATCAACCAGCTTGCTTTGGCCTATGGTGCCGACGATGACAGCCTGCCCCTTCAAGGCCAGCGCATCATTGGTAATGACAGGCTTTTTGCCGCTAATGCTTTCTATGTCTTTTTGCAGATTGCCGACTGCCCTTTGAACGCTCGCAAAATCCCCCTTGTCAACATACAGGCTGGCCGCGCTGTTGGCATCAACCAGCACCAGGTCACCCGCTTGCGCCGTTGGATTGATATAGCTTTTTTCACCCAGGGCAAAACAGCTATTGCAGGCCAGCATAAAAAAAGCGGCTGCAGCAAACACCAGCCTTGATATTTTTTTGTTCATATCGGTTTTAGTCCATGTTCATCTGCATGAAAATCGGCGCGAAAAATGCTGCACAAAGCAGCCATATCACTGGCACCCAGCTAGGTAAATTGAGTTTTGAAAGCAGATGAAATGAACACAAACCGGCAAGCTGACCCCGTGGCGGCATGCCTTGTCGTTCATTTTTGGCAATTTTGTCTCAATTTTATTTTAATTTTTCGCTACAAACCACAGCGGCTATCCGTTGTAACAGACTATACGGCAAGTCTGCCTACCAACGAATGCCATGAATTTGTGCAGGATAAAGAATGCCCTCAGTCGCGCTGTTAGGCAATTATGAAACTCACCAATCATGGGCATGATTACGCGCAGCAACTACCGAAGCCACCAGGTTGATGGGGTGGATGGCAGGCTCAGCTAAGGCATGGTGGAGAAATGGGTGGCATTGTGTGGAGAAAAACCGTT
This sequence comes from Undibacterium sp. Ji50W, assembly GCF_049340445.1. Taxonomy (NCBI): domain Bacteria; kingdom Pseudomonadati; phylum Pseudomonadota; class Betaproteobacteria; order Burkholderiales; family Oxalobacteraceae; genus Undibacterium; species Undibacterium sp. Ji50W. The sequence continues at coordinate 88,050 of NZ_JBMPOX010000006.1, forward strand.
CCAAGCTCCATCCCCTTCAAGGAGATGATGTCGGGGTTTCACGAAGCGTGCCTTGTACAGACAGAATCCAGGCAGTGGGCAGCTTGGGATGTACCGTTAATTGACCGAAACCCATCCCCACCCTAACCCTCCCCCTTGAAAGGGAGGGGATCTATCAGTCATTTTCTGTCAAGCACATTATTCCGGACAACAGTGGAACGGCGTAGCGGCCTGCCTATTTTGCCGGAAGAATACCAACCAATATCTGACGCACCGCACCATGGGCCATCACCACGTCAGGCGAATCATGCAGCAGCGCGTTGTACCTGGCACGAAATTCCATATCGCCCTTTTCATTCGGGCCTATCAGCTCTTCTATGGCGGTACGAAATGCAAAGGCTTCGGCCACGCTGATGTCTTTTGCGTCGTCAATACGTTCATCCATCTCCGTCATCAGGCTGGACAATTTCTGTATCCAGGCAAAATGCGGGTGATTCACCACCAGATGCAAATGCTCCAGCGGGCTACCCACCGCACCAAAATATTGCGTTTCGACGTCAATCAAACGCTTATGCAAATCACGCAGCGCCCGGCCCAGGCCGGTCAGTTGCGTGCGTTGAGACAGTTCCGAATTCATTGCGGGTATCCTTTCAAGTAGGAAGCCATGGCTATCAAGCAGTCACCATCACCTCATGAAGAATATGCTGCCACTTGGCATCAAATCAACCCTGCACACGATGTGGATTTTCTCGCATTTTGCTGGACTTTGCTGAGTCATGCCTGTACGTGTTGCATAACTATTCACGCTTGCTCAATTTCATAGTTTCTGTTGTTTTTGCATGGCCAGCAAGTAGCCTATACCCATAAAACCATGTAGACGGAAGCCTTGAGTTAAGGGATTGTAGCCCAGACCGCGTTTGTCTTGCAGCACCAGGCCAGCGCCATTTGCCATGGACAGCAACTCTGCCGGTTTGATAAAGCGCCCATATTGATGTGTGCCTTGCGGCAGGATGCGCATGATGTATTCAACCGCCACAATAGCCAATGCGTAGCTCAGCAGATTGCGATTAATGGTGGAAAAGAATACCCAACCGCCTGGCTTGACCATGTCTGCACATGCCTGAATGACGGCTGCTGGAGATGGCACGTGCTCCAGCATTTCCATGCAGGTGACGACATCATATTGTCCTGCATGCTGCTGCGCCCAGGTTTCTGCACTACTTTTGGCGTAGTACACATCCACACCCTGGGCTTGGGCATGCCATTGAGCGATCTGCAAAGGCTTGTCGGCCAGGTCTATGCCTGTCACCTTCGCTCCTCTACGCGCCATGGATTCCGCTAATATGCCACCGCCGCAGCCCACGTCCAGCGCCTGCTTTCCGGCAAGCGACACCAGGCTATCTATCCACTCCAACCTGTGCGGATTAATTCTGTGCAAGGGCTTGAACTCTGAATGTTCATCCCACCAGCGATTGGCCAACTTATTGAAGCGGGCCAGTTCGGCTGGATCGGCATTATTTTCTGAGGTTTGTTTAGCGTTCACGGTGTTCTCGATGATGAAATGATTTCTGCTGGTTTACCAGTGACCACGCCTGCGATTCCAGCGGTACAGGTATTTGGCAATGAGGTTATACAATGGGCGGCTTAGAAAACTCATCCGTAACGTCAACCAGGCCAGCCAGCGTCGGCCTTTTGTCTTTGACCACAGGACTGCCAATGCCTGCTCACCAACCAGGATGTCACCGTTGGCATGCCGAACATGCAAACGCTCACGAACGGCTTCCAGTTCACCGTTTATTTCAGCCACGGCATCAGGCTGGCTATGCACATCTACCCAATTGACATTGCATGCCTGCATGCGTTGACGCTGGTCACGGATGCCGGCGTCACATACTGGACAGGCACTGTTGTAGTACACCGTCGTAATGCCTGTCTGGCTTTTGTCAGATTCCATGATGTTCGATCTATCGTCAGAGTTCATGGGGCAAGAATATACCATATTTAGCTAAATGTCTAATTAACTAAATAACTTCAATGCAATGCTATAAAATGCTATGATGAATAATTAAGATTATTTAATTGCGTATGGAAAAAATTTTTGAAGCACTTGCATCAACGCCACGCCGGAAAATTCTGGCTTATTTATCGGAGACAGAATTGTCTGCTGGTGAAATTGCTGCGCGCTTTGAAATGACCAAACCATCCCTATCAAAGCATTTACGCATACTGGAATCAGCAGGTCTGATCGCCAGCGACAAACGCGGGCAATTTGTTTTCTACCGTCTGCAAGGCGACAACCTGGCAAACACCCTGGCCTCTTTTATGCAGGCAGTGTGTCCGATATCCAAAGGTCTGAAAAAAGAAAGCGAAGCGCTGGCTGTAAAAAAGTTAGGGAGAAATAAGTAGAATTAAAAAAAACCTATTCGCTATAATTGCATACAAATTTAAGGAAACTCTGATTAAGTACATTCCCCCCGCTGCAACCCGCTGCGCGGCAAGGATTGGCAGGGAATCCGCATGGTATCAAAGGTCATGCCGATTTCGCCTTTGACCCACTGTAACCCCAGATGAACCATTTATTAAAAGGTTAGAGATGAATGAGTGGATTGATTTATACAAAGAAATTTTGGAAAAGATCAGGGAATCTGGAGGAGATATTCTTTTCTTTCGAGGGCACTGTGACACAAATTGGAAACTGATGCCTACCTTAGGAAGATTCTCCAATCCAAATATCAGTCAGTTGGAGGAGGTCACATATTTCGATTTTCAAACCAGAGCTGGCTCATTGCTTTCAGAACATAATTCAAGCTGGAACAATGCTTTTGCAATGCAACATCACGGTCTTCCTACACGTTTACTAGATTGGTCAGAAAATTTTTCAACAGCCCTATATTTTGCATTGAAAAATGCCTCACAGGAGTGTTGCATTTGGATACTCAACCCTTTTGAATTGAATCGAGTGCAAAAAAATAACGCAGAACTGTTCAGGCCAACCGATCTTGAAGGAACATATGACGAATATTTCATTTCCAAAGAGAAGCATATGAATGAAAAGGTTCTTGCCATATCGCCATTAAGACATCATCCACGCGTTTTTAATCAACGTGCAGGTTTTACGATACATAACGAACTCAATGCCCCGCTTGAAGATATATTTCCTAAAGTCGTGAAAAAAATAGTGATCCCACGGAGTGCTCAAGAAGGTGCCAGTCAATTTTTAAAGCTTGCTGGAGTTTCGGAATTTACCTTATTCCCCGATCTCGATGGTTTAGCACGTGAATTGAATAGTGAGCATTTTTCAAGATAATTTACAAGGATAGGTAATTTCGATCATAGAAATCCTTATCGTTCAAGCTTATCAACTCTGCAAAGAAATCCTATACACCTGCCCGGGCCGCAAGATGACGGCTTCGGCATAGGGGCCGTTGATCTGGTTAGGGTAGGCTTGTGCTTCCAGGCAGAACCATCATGCCTTGCATAGTCGCGGGCGTCGCGGCCTGATATGCCATTCAGGAAATTCCCACTATAGAACTGCAAGCCAGCCTGATCGGTGTCGACAAAATGTTTGCGGCATAATACGTAATCTCATAGCCCATCTGGTAACATTTGCAGACCGATGTTCTTTACTACCCAGCTGGATTCATTTACTTCAGCCTCCGATGGTTCATCGACAGACGTGTGCGACGCGAGAACGAAGTCTTTCCCGTTGCTCAATACCCAGATTTGACACCAGGATATCCCCGAAAAACTTGCGAGAATGGATCCATATGTTCCAATGTTACATTGACCAGTCGAGCGGCCTCGTATTTGAACGTCTGCGTTCTTTTTCACGATACGTTCAGCGAAGGTCACGAGTTGCTCTGGTATGGGGTTTGGTATAGCGCCACCGCGATATTCCGCTTGGATGGAAATTTGTAGCGCACCAGGACTTTCAGAATCTTCTTTGATGAACGTAGCAGGACCATCTGCATTTTCACTCGAGTGATCGCCCCAGCCTGGCGGCAACTCAACAACTAATCGTAACATTCAGTCCCCTTTCGTTGCCGCATATTGTTGATTTTTGAAACCGGCGAGTTTCGAAAAAACCAAAAATAACTTAGCGATACTCATGATTCACCTTAACGAAGGTATATTCTAAAACGCTATGTAACACAGGCGTTTCTCAACGGTATCAACCAACCGATAACAGGGACATTGTTTATTGGCTGAAATACCTCGGGTGCTGCCAATACCAAATATTATTTATCGCATCCCAATTCTAATAACGCCTTCGGTAAATGTGCTAATCATGAAGCGAAACGGAATATAAAGAATATTGCTACCGCCTTCCGTGTGTCCAATATCGCGATGGTTCTTCTCGTCTTCTAAAATTGATTTCACTGCTTCGTAGGCATCCCAGTCCCGCCTCTGATTCAAATAGACTAGTTGCTCGTTCAAGTGATTTATCACGACTGATTCTACGGCCCAAGTACAAGCCATAATTCCCGTCTTACCAAACAAAGCGGAAATCAGTCCCATTGCCCAGCCGCCCAATCCACACAGCCAATAACTTTTACACTTAACACTATTTCTTTTTTGAATTTCAGTCCAAAAGGTATTTAGATGACGCTTCTCATCGGCCATGAAATTTTCAAGGATGGGAACATAACTACGTCCAAATAGCTTCGACACCAATATTTGTGATCGATAAATATTGATTGCGCCGAATTCGCCAGCGTGATTAACCTTTAAGATCTTACTCGCTGTATCAAGTGTCCCCGTGCATTCCTGATATTTCATCTATCGCGCTTCTTATAATGCTTTACCCAGCAGAATAGCAATTTACCTTGCCGTTTGCAAATGGCATCATCTGGCTGCTTATGAGCATTAAATCGAATATCAGGTAAGTGCCAAGTTCAGCCAATTCAACTTATCAATTTCAGGCCAATCCAACCAAGCCTTGTTTCAAGAAGGATATGCCACCGCTTGCCATCAAATCAACCCTGTACATGATGTGGGTTTTCGTCCCGCAATCAACCCAAACTCAACTCTGCAAAGAAACCCTATACACCGTCGTCTGCCGGTACACCTGTCCGGGCCGCAAGATGACGGCTTCGGCATAGGGGCCGTTGATCTGGTTAGGGTAGGCTTGTGCTTCCAGGCAAAAGCCATCATGTCTGGCATAGTCATGTGCATCGCGGCCAGCGACGCCGTTCAGGAAATTACCACTATAGAATTGTAGTCCGGCCTGGTCGGTGGCGACGGACAACTTGCGGCCTGAGCCTGGGTCGTACACACTGGCGACTTCGCGTAGTGGGCCTGGCCGGCCATTCAGTCCTTCTTGCACGCAATAGCAATGATTAAAACCGCCAGCTATCAAGATCTGTTGATCGGGCCAGTTCAGTCTGGGGCCTATGGGTGCCGGTTGACGAAAATCGAAGGCGCTGCCTGCTACCGAAGCCAGTTCGATGGGGATCGACGCCTCGTCGATTTTCAGATAATGCGATGCATCAATGCTGAGCAAATGGTCTTTGATGTCTGAGGTACCGGCGTTCAAATTGAAGTAAGGGTGCGATGTCAGGTTGATCGGTGTTGGTGCATCGGATTGTGCTTCATAGTCTATCGTCAGACGTCCTTCGTCATCAAGACGATATATCACCTGCACCTTGAGGTTGCCGGGAAAGCCGCCTTCACCATCCGGCGAAGTCAGCGACATGCGCAGGCTGCCTTCTTCTTCTGTTGCCAGCCAGCGTGCGGTGTGAAAGCCGGTGCTGCCGCCGTGCAGGTTATTGCCGCCGTCATTGCATTCCACGGCGTAGCTGCGGCCATCCAGCTTAAACTGCCCGGCAGCAATGCGATTGGCCCAGCGACCGATGATGGCACCAAAATAAAATGGATTTTCCACGTAGCTGCTGGCTTCGGCATAGGCCAGCAAGACATCGCCGACGCGTCCGTAACGGTCTGGTGCCAGCCAGGACACCAGCGATGCACCGCGATCGCTGATCATCAGTTGCATGTCACGCGCATTGCGCAGGGTGTAAATATTTTCATCTGCGGTTGTGGCCGTGCAGGATACTGTTTTTTTATTCGTCATCACTTTGCTCGGCAAGTTGAGTGTTGGGATGTGGCGGCGGCAAGCCTGCGGCATTGCCATCCGTCTGTAATACGCTTTCCTGATATTTGCGCGGGGTGCAGCCAAGTTCCCGTTTGAACACGGCATGCATGTACTGTATGGTGGTAAAGCCGCAACTGACAGCGACATCGGCAATACTGCTTTGCCCCAGTGTCAGCATGGTCTTGGCTGCTTCCAGCTTGAAATGCAGGATTTCATCATGGACACTGCGCCCCAGTTCCTGCCGAAAATACGATTCCAGCGACGAGCGGGAGATGCCGACATAATCAGCCACCTGTTCTGTCTTGATACCCTGGCACGCATACTGGCGGATGAAATGGCGCGCCTGCATCACGTGCGGATGCTTGGGTGTCTCATAGCGTGATGATGTCAGCACATTGATGCCGACCGGCGGCACCAGGATTCTGGTAGTGGACAGGCGTGCGCCGTTCAGCATCTGATGCAGCAAATGGGCCGCAGTACGTCCCATTTCTTCCGTCCCCTGCATGACCGAACTGAGTGGGATGCGGGTCAGCATGCGGGCCAGCGGATCATTGTCTATACCTATCAGGGCGACCTGCTCGGGCACGGCGATGCCGGCAATCAGGCAAGCCTGCAATAACTGCCGGGCGCGGGCATCGGTCACGGCAATGATGCCGACTGGCTTGGGCAAACCTTCCAGCCATTTGATCAGTTGTTCTACCGCCTCATCCCAGGAGGGTGCACTGGTGATCTGGCCACGATAAATTTCTGCCGTCAGGCGGTCGCGTTTCATCAACTGGCGGAAGGCGTTTTCGCGTTCTTGCGCCCAGCGGTTTTCTGGTGCTTCCGGCAGGCTAAAAAAAGCAAAGCGTGGCAAGCCAGCCTCAATCAAATGGTCATACGCCAGTTTGATGAGCTTGAAATTGTCAGTCGCCACATACGGCACGGCCTTGGGGTAATGCGCTTCGTTCTCGTACGATCCGCCGATGGCCACCACCGGTACGCGGCTATGCGACAGGGCCTCGCAGACCACAGGGTCATCAAAATCGGCGATGATGCCGTCGCCCTGCCAGCTTTCTATGCCATGCAGGCGGGCGCGGAAATCCTCTTCCAGAAACAGATCCCAGGATACCCGGGTCGAGCTTAGATAAGAGGCAACGCCAGCGATGATTTCCCTGTCATAAATTTTGTTTGCATTGAACAATAAAGCAATTCTATGCGAGTTAGGCATCTTCATATTCGGTCAACTCCTTGGGGGGATGGCTTGCTCACCATACTTTTTATATTGTACTGCCTTCCCTTTTTATTCCTTCCCATTTCGGGAAATCCAGGAAAATGCCCTTACAGGCACCGACAGTACCCCCCTATTCAAGATTGATCGTTGTGGCACAAAAGTAAACACGTTCTAAGGCAAACCAAGGCAAACCTAAGCAACCGTCAGCTTGACTGATTTCAGATCAGCGCTGCTGGAACCGGCATGAATAGTGAAGCTGCCCGGTTCCACCACGCGTTTCATGTCCATGTTATAGAACCACAGGTCCGACGGTTTGATATCAAAAGACAAAGTACGTTTTTCACCCGGATTCAAGCTGACCCGTTTAAATGCCTTCAATTCCAGCACCGGCCTGGTGACAGAGCTGAAATCATCGCGGATATAGATTTGCACGACCTCATCACCCTTGACGGCACCGGTATTGGTGACATCGACTTCCACTTTGGTGCTGTCGCCGACGCCCATCGTTGCCCTTGTCAGGCGTGGTTCTGAAATGCTGAACGAGGTATAGCTGAGGCCAAAGCCGAATGGATACAAGGGCTTGGTCGATGCATCCAGATAGCCGCGGCGGGCCGATGGCTTGTAGTTGTAATAAATCGGCAGTTGACCGACATTGCGGGCAATCGACACCGGCAATTTGCCACCAGGGTTGACGCGACCAAATAAAATATCTGCTGCTGCAAAGCCGGTTTCCTGCCCCATGTACCAGCCTTCGACCAGCGCATCTGCGCGTTCAGCCAGCAGATTGACAGATAGCGGACGACCATTCAGCAAGAACACGACGGTTGGTTTGCCCAGATCAAAAATCGCCTTGGCCAGGTCATTTTGCTGGCCCATCAAATCCAGGCTGGCGCGGTCACCCAGATGGTTATCGGCCCAGGCTTCACGGCTGGTTTGTTCATTGTCACCCAATACCATGATGATGGTATCGGCCAATTTGGCGGCTTCGACCGCTTCTGCAATCAGTTTGACATTCACTGCCGGTGGTGTGAATTTGACTTCATCATGTCCCCAGACATGGCCGCCTTCGGTAATGCGCACACCTTCGGCATAGCTGAGTTCAAAACCCTGGGCCCGGCTTTCGGCCTGCAAGCCTTCATAAATGGAAACCACATGGCGCGGGACATCCGAATACCCGCCGATAGGGCAATCCTTGGCGTGCGTACCCAGCAACAAGACTTTGCCGACCTTTTTGCCATTCAGCGGCAGCAGGCCCTTGTCATTTTTAAGCAGGACGACAGAACGGGTGGCCGCTTCACGCGCCAGTGCCACCGCATCTTGCGTGGCTGTCAGTTTATCGGCGATGCTGGCATCGACATACGGGTTTTCAAACAAGCCGGCTAGGAACTTGAGTTCCAATACGCGGCGCACGCAGCGATTGATTTCTTCTTCAGAAACGCGTTTTTCTTTGACCAGTTCTGCCAGGGTGCGGTAGCCCAGGCCATCCGGCGTTTCGATATCGACACCGGCCTTGATGGCGCGCAGCGCGGCTTCTTTGGGATTGGGCACCAGCTTATGCCTGGTCACCAGTTCATTGATGCCAAAGTAATCGGACACCAGTGCGCCTTTAAAGCCCCACTCTTCGCGCAAGACCTTGGTCAGCAACCAGCGATTGGCATGCGAGGGAACGCCGCCGATTTCATTGTAGGATGGCATGACGGCGCTGATATTGGTTTCCCGCACCAGTTTTTCAAAGGGCGGGAAAAATTCTTCGCGCAAGGTACGTTCACTGACCTCGGCCGGGCCGATGTTGGTACCGTTTTCTGGCTGACCGTGGCCTGTCATGTGCTTGAGCGTGGCAAATACCTTGTCTTTTGCCAGCTTTTTGTCTTTGCCCATGAAGCCGATCACTGCTGCCTTGCCCATCTCGCCACACAGGTGCGGGTCTTCGCCATAGGTTTCTTCTATGCGGCCCCAGCGCGGTTCACGTGCGACGTCGACCACGGGTGCCAGGGCAAAATTGGCACCGCGTGCACGCATCTCACGCGCAGCCACGCTGAATATTCTGGTTGCCATGTCCGGATCAAACGAGGATGCCAGTCCTATCGCCTGGGGGAAGCAGGTGGCGTCACGCGCCACATAGCCATGCAGGGCTTCTTCATGCATCAGCAGCGGGATGCCCAGGCGTGTTTGTTCGACTGCCCATTTTTGCACGGCATTGACATAGGTAGCCGTTTGAAAGGCATTGCGGTTTGACACTGAACCGTCATCGCCTGCACCGGTCGCCTTGGCGATGCCCTGATGGTCGGACGGGCGTGCCATCATACCCAAACCATTCGGATAGACTTTGGCTGCCTTGTCTACTGAAAAATCACCATTGGTTTCCTGTATCAGTTTTTTGTCTTGCCACACGCATTGCATCTGCATGATTTTTTCATCCAGGGTCATGCGGCCCAGCAAATCGTCTACCCGAGCGGCCAGCGGTGCTGCAGCGTCTTTATAAACCGCTTTGCCACCGGCTTTTGCGGCAGCGGCCCAGGCGAGGGACGGTGAAAGTAAAGAAGGTGACAGCACCGCCCAGCCAGCCAGACCGGATGCGGAGGACAAAAATTGCCTGCGTTGATTACTCATTGATGTGGTCTCCATATGCTATTTTTAGCATTTATTTTTTGAAATATCGGGTCATGACGCATGCCTTCTGACACCCTCAGATGCCCAGAGTGACGAACATGTCATGCCTACCATACTATCTTGCATGTAAAAGAATACAGACACAATTATGAAACTCACCAAGCATCATCATGATTACCGATGGGCGGTTTAGCTTCTGTCCTGAAAAAAAGGCGGCTTCATGGAAGCCGCCTTGCAAGGCAAGCATAGCTTGCCGGACCCGGAAGGGAACTTGAAAAACTATCGCTTGGCCGAACGGGTGCTCACATCCACCCACACCGCCAGCGTCAAAATGCAGCCTTTGACGATCATTTGCCAGTAGGTATCCACGTCCAGCATGGACATACCGTTATCCAGACTGGCCATAACCAGCGCACCGATCAGGGCGCCATAGACCGTGCCAGAACCACCACGCATGGACGTGCCGCCGATAAAGCAGGCAGCAATCGCATCCAGCTCGCCCGAGTTACCGGCAGAGGGTGAACCTGCGGCCAGGCGGGCTGTATTGATCAGGCCAGCCAGCGCGCACATCAAACCCATGATGCCGAATATCCACAGCTTGATGGCATTCACATTGATGCCCGACAGACGGGTGGCTTCCATATTGCTGCCCACTGCATAAATCCTGCGGCCAAACACGGTTTGCGTCGTCATGTAGCTGAAGATGCCCAGCAACACCAGCAGCAACAGCACCGGCAAAGGGATGCCTTCATAGCTGTTGAAGGTCAGCACAAAGGCCAGCAGCACCGCCGCGATGGCCGCGATTTTGATGCCATCACGCCACAGCGGCGCGACCTCCAGGCCGTGCTGTGCACGTTTGCTGCGCTGTTGCCAGGTCAAAAATACTGCCAGCGCGAACAGGGCTATGCCCAGCAAGACACCCGTAGTCACCGACAGATAACCCTGGCCCAGATACACCATGTCAGCAGATACCGGTGCGACCGTCGTGCCACCCGTCACGCCCAGCACGATGCCGCGATAAGCCAGCATGCCGCCCAGACCAACAATGAAGGACGGTATCTTCATGTAGGCAGTCAGGTAGCCATTGAACAGCCCTATCAGCAAACCCATGGCCAGCACCAGCATGAGGTTGACAGGCAGCGGCAAGTGATGGGTCACATCCAGCACCGCAGCCACACCGCCCAGCAAACCCAGCAGGGAACCAACGGACAAATCAATTTCGCCAGCGATAATCACCAGCGCCATGCCGCAGGCAACGATGCCGGTAATCGACATTTGCCGCATCAGGTTGGACAGATTGCGTGGGGTGATGAAACCCCCTTCGGTTTTCCAGCTAAAGAAAGCCCAGATCAAGGCAATGGCAATCAGCAGGGCCAGCATTTTGTATTGTGTGAACAGCTGTTTGATATTCAGGTTTTTCATATTAATTTTTACCGATAGCGATGAATGGCATCAGATGGGTGGTCATGGCGCAGTACTGAATTGTGTTTGTGCGTGTGTTTGTACGTGTGCTGGTGTCGGTGCTTGCGTCTGTGTTTCATCCAGGGCATGGCTTTGATCCAGCGCTGCCGCCAACAGGGTTTCCTGTGTCAAATCCTTATTGATGAAGTTGCCGCGCAGCTTGCCTTCGCCTATCACCAGCACGCGGTCAGAAATACCCAGCACTTCAGCCAGCTCAGATGACACCATGATGATGGACATGCCCTGCTTCACCAGTTCAAACATCAGTTTATAAATTTCATACTTGGCACCCACATCGACACCACGTGTCGGTTCATCGAGTATCAAAATCTTCGGCTTGGTCAGCAACATCTTCGACAGCACTGCTTTTTGCTGGTTACCGCCAGACAGGCTGGTGATGGGCAAAAACGGGCTGGCTGTCTTCAGGGTCATGCTGGCGATTTCTGTACGTATGGTCTTGAGCTCGGCTTCCTTGTCGATGCGGCTCATACGGGCAAATTCATGCAAGACGCTCAGGCTCATGTTCTGGCCCACATCCAGATCTGGCACAATGCCGTGCTGCTTGCGGTCTTCCGGCACCATGGCCAGGCCAGCGCGGATGGACTTCAGCGGGCTGCTGCTATCCAGCTTGCTGCCATTCAGCCAGACTTCGGCTTGGTATTCACCAGGATAAGCACCAAACAGGGCCGACACCAGTTCGGTACGGCCAGCGCCGACCAGGCCGGCGATTCCCAGAATTTCACCCTGGCGTAGCGTAAACGAGATGTTATCGACACGCTTGCGCTGCGGGTTTTCTGTGTCATAGCAGGTCACATTGCGTGCTTCAAACACCACTTCACCGATGGTATGGTCTTGTCTTGGATACAGCTGGTTCATTTCACGCCCCACCATCTGGGCGATAATGCGTTCTGCGCTCATGTCGGCCATCGGTGTCGTCGCAATATGCTGGCCATCGCGTATCACCACGATGGTGTCGCAGATGGCTTCGACTTCATCCAGCTTGTGCGAGATATAAATACAGGTCACACCCTTGGCCTTCAGGGCCCGGATGATATCCAGCAAGACTGTGATTTCTGATGCGGTCAAAGAAGAGGAAGGCTCATCCAGTATCAGCAGTTTGGCCTGCTTGTTGAGTGCCTTGGCAATTTCTATCAATTGCTGGTGGCCACCGCCATAATTCTTGACTGGCAGTACCACATTGACTTCAGGTATATTCAGTTCACGCAGCAATTCTTCAGCACGCTTGTTCATAGCAGCATAATCCATGCGGCCACCGGGCAAGGTGATTTCATTCCCCAAAAACATGTTTTCAGCAACAGACAATTCAGGTACCAGCATCAATTCCTGATGGATGATGATGATGCCGGCTGATTCGGTATCGCGGATGGACTGCGCCTTCAGCGGCTTGCCTTCCCACAGGATTTCACCATCCCAGGTGCCATGCGGATAGACGCCGGACAAGACTTTCATCAGGGTGGATTTGCCAGCCCCGTTTTCACCACACAGGCCTATGCATTCACCAGCCTTGATCTTGATATCGATACCGTTTAAGGCACGGACACCGCCAAATTCTTTGACGATGTCTTTCATTTCGAGCAAATATTCAGACATGCTATTTTTCCCGGCAAATCCTGGAACAAACCATCAGCCACATCAACCACGTATGTAGGCAAACCAGGCAGGCGAAGCCGGTGATGACCTTCAGCGCAGGCTGGTGGCCATGACCGTGACGACTGCGATCACTATCAGTTAGCGGATAACTGTGCCTTGGTATAGAAACCTTCTTCCACCAGCAAGTTCACATTTGCCTTGGTCAGCGGGATAGGTTTCAGCAGCAGTGTATTGACTTTTTTGAGGCCATTATCGTACTGGGAATTGTAGGCAGGCTTTTCATTGCGTACCAGTTGCACGGCCAGTTTGGCAGCTTCAGAAGCGATCAGTTTCAGGGGTTTGTAGACGGTCATGGCCTGGGTACCCGCCATGACGCGTTTAACCGCTGCCAGGTCGGCATCTTGCCCGGACACTGGCACCTTGCCGCTGAGTTTTTGTGAAGCCAGCGCCTGTATGGCACCGCCGGCAGTACCATCATTGGAAGCAACGATGGCATCGATCTTGTTGTTGTTTGCTGTCAGTGCGTTTTCGACGATGGACATGGCTTCAGAAGCGCTCCAGTCTTTCACCCACTGTTTGCCGACGACTTTGATATCGCCTTTATCGATCAGCGGCTGCAAGACTTTCATCTGCCCTTCGCGCAACATCTTGGCGTTATTGTCGGTCGGCGCACCACCCAGCAAATAGTAATTGCCTTTCGGTTTCAGGTGCACCAGGCCTTCGGCCTGCATTTCACCGACTTTGGCATTATCGAAAGAGATATAGGCGTCGATATCCGCATTCAGGATCAGGCGGTCATACGACACCACCTTGATATTGGCTTTCTTGGCTTCACGGATGGCGTTATTCAATACCGTGGCGTTGTAGGGCACAATCACCAGCACATCGACACCACGCGAGATCAGGTTTTCTATCTGGGAAATCTGGCGCTGTTCGCTGGCGTCGGCGGATTGCACAAACACCTTGGCACCGAGTTTTTCTGCTTCTGCGTTAAAAAAATCCCGGTCCCTGCCCCAGCGCTCTACCCGCAGATCGTCGATGGAAAAACCGATTTTCGGGTTCTTCGCATCAGCGTACGCGCTGCCAGCCATACTGCTACCCATGGCCAGCATCACACTGAGGATAGCCGCTTTTACTTTTGTATTCATTGTCTTGTCTCCTGTTGGATTAAAGCATGGGTATCGGCATTGCCCTCCCACTTATTATTGCTTTAAATTTTTGTATCTTGAGTAGTGTTGCTTCCGGTTGTTGACTGCTTTTTACTTATAAACTTACTTGTAAAACTGACGGGACTTTTGCAAAATTGTCCCAGCAAGGCACGCAATGGAGCTGGGGTGGTTTTGCATAAGTCCTCACTTAATGATTATGGCGTGGCAGCGTGTTGCCTATGCCAATATAGGGTACAGCCAACTCCATGCAAGCACCTGTTTCCAGCTGCCCTACAGTCGAGCGATAAATCTCTTGCCACGGCGTCTGGCTGGCCGGATAGGCCGGTATGCCCTGTGCCTTGCGGCTTTCCAGTTCTTCTGGCGTGATCAGCATGTCGCAGCGACCGGTGTTCAGGTTGATGCGTATGGTGTCGCCGGTACGGATATAGGCCAGGCCACCACCGACCGCGCTTTCAGGCGAGGCATTCAGGATGGATGGGCTGTCCGAAGTGCCGGATTGCCGGCCATCACCCAAAGTAGGCAGATTCAATATACCCCGCTTTAACAGGGCATCGGGCGGCTGCATGTTGACCACTTCCGCCGAGCCGGGCCAGCCGACCGGGCCGGCACCGCGTATCACCAGAATGCTGTCTTCATCGATATTCAGCGACGGGTCATTGATGCGGGCGTGATAATCACCAGAACCATCAAATACCACGGCCTTGCATTCAAAGATGTTTTCTGCCCCGGCCTTGCTCAGGTAACGGGCGCGGAATGCTGGCGAAATCACGCTGGTCTTCATGATGGCAAAGTCAAACAGATTGCCCTTCAGGACCATGAAACCGGCCTGCTGCTTCAGTGGTGCAGTATATGGGTAGATGACTTCGCGGTCGTTGGTTTGCCTGCCATCCAGGTTGCATTCCATCGTCTTGCCAGTTACGGTAGGACGGTCAGCGCGCAGTTTTCCTGCTTGCAGCAATTCCCACATGATGGCAGGTACGCCACCGGCGCGGTGGAAACGTTCACCCAAAAACTTGCCGGCTGGCTGCATGTTCAATATCAGCGGGATGTCATGGCCATGCGCCATCCAGTCATCCGAATGCAGTTCTACATGGGCATGCCTGGCCATGGCCATGATATGCGGCTGGGCGTTGGTGGAACCGCCTATTGCAGCATTGACCACGATGGCGTCGAGGAAGGCATCGCGCGTCAAAATACTGGATGGACGAATATCCTGATACGCCATTTCAACAATGCGACGGCCTGTTTCATAAGCGATCTGGCCGCGTTCACGATAAGGTGCGGGGATGGCCGAACAACCGGTCAGCGACATGCCCAGTGCTTCTGCCAGGGCGTTCATGGTTGATGCGGTGCCCATGGTATTGCAATGGCCTGCTGATGGTGCTGATGCAGCAGCTATCTGCAAGAATTTTTCTTCATCGATATCACCTGCCGCCAGTTGCCTGCGGCCTTTCCAGATGGCGGCACCGGAACCTACCAGTTCACCATCCATCCAGCCGTCCAGCATGGGGCCGCCAGACAAGACAATAGCCGGGATATCCACCGTTGACGCGGCCATGATCTGGGCCGGCGTAGTCTTGTCGCAGCCAGTGGTCAACACCACGGCATCGATAGGATAGGCATGCAGGATTTCAACCAGACCCATATAAGCCAGGTTACGGTCTATTGCTGCGGTTGGCCGGCGGCAGTTTTCAAAAATCGGGTGTAGCGGAAATTCCATCGCAATGCCACCTGCGTCCCGGATGCCATCCCGCACCCGCTTCGCCAGTTCCAGATGGATGCGGTTGCAGGGGCTGATGTCGCTGCCGCTCTGGGCGATGCCGATGATGGGGCGGCCAGAACGCAATTCTTCCGGGGTGATGCCATAGTTCATGAAGCGCTCCAGGTACAACGCTGTCATGTCGATGTGATCGGGATTATCAAACCAGTCTTGTGAGCGGAAACGGCGTACCTTGTTGTCGTCAAACATCATGATGCATACTCACTGAACTGATATCACTGAACTGATATTGCGGCAGACCGGGCACGTCCACACGGAAAGAAAACAGGCCGCCTGCCAGGGGTTGCTGTGCGCGTTTTTCTGCCGACATGCCTTTCCAGGCAGTGGTCACAAAGACGGTACGCAAATCGGCACCGCCGAAACAGACTTTGGTGATATTTGAACACGGAAAGCTGATGACCTGGACGATCTCACCAGCGGGGGAATACCGTTCCACCCGGTTACCAGCAAAAATGGCCACCCACAGAAAACCCTCTGCATCGACCACGGTGCCATCCGGGTGGCCACCGTTGGTGATATCGGCAAACACACGCTTGCCAGACAGCTTGCCATCGGGTGTCACATCAAAGGCATATATCTTTTTACCCAAGGTGTCGGTGTGGTAAAACAGCTTGCCGTCCGGGCTCATGCAGGGGCCATTGGTGATGACGTAATCATGATCCATGGCTTGCAAATTGGCCAGCGCGTTTGAGCCATACTTCAGACGATACAGCGAGCCGCTGGGTGCTTTTTCACCATCATCCATGGAACCAAACCACAGGCTGCCCTGGCTATCGATATAGCCATCATTAAGGCGATTGCCGGGTTGATCGGTTTCCACTTCCAGCATGGTGCTGAAACTGCCGGTGCTGCTGGAAAAGCGCACCAGTTTGCCGGGCAAGCCGCAGATGAAATCACCGTTCTCACCCTTATTCGACATGATGGGCAGGATAAAACCAATCTGATCCGGTGCATCCCAGCTCTGGCGGGCTGAACCGTCTTCTGCACAGCGATGGATTTTACGGCTTTTGATGTCCACAAAATACAGCGCTTTTTCGCCCGCGTGCCATACCGGGCCTTCGCCCAGGTGCGTAGCCACTTCCCAAATGCAGTGAGACTGATCCAATATCATGCGCCGTACCATCCTGCGTCCACAAAATAATCACGTCCTGAACAACGCGCGGCGTTGTCAGAGGCCAAAAACAAAGTCAGGGCAGCGACGTCTTCGGTTTCCACCCTTTCGTGCAGGCATTGGGCTGCCAGAATCTGCGCTTCTTCTTCCGGTGTGTGCCACAGCGCCATCTGGCGCGGGGTACGTACTGAACCGGGGATGATGCAGTTGACACGTATGCCGTCTGGCCCCAAATCACGGGCCAGACCACGGGTCAGGCCCTCTATCGCTGCTTTGGCTGTCATATACAGGCTAAGATTGCCCAGGGCAAGATGCCAGGATATGGAACCAAAGTTAAGGATAACACCTCCACCCATGGCTTTCATACCGGGGGCTACGGCCTGGGCACAAAAAAACTGGTGGCGCAAATTGACGGCAAAACTGTCATCCCAATAGGTGGGCGTCACATTCTGAACCTGATGCCGGTCATCATTGGCGGCATTGTTGATCAAAATCTCGACGCCACCGTATTCGCGTTCGATGCTGGCGAATACCTTGGCCACTGCATCCAGGTCAGTCAGGTCGCAATGCATGAATTTAGGCGGCCTGGCCGACTGCTGCAGGCTTTTTTCCAGTGCCTGCGACGCTTCGTCGGCAATATCCAGAAAAAACACTTGCGCGCCCTGCTTGCAAAAGGCATCTACAACGGCTGCACCGATGCCAGTGCCGCCACCTGTCACGACTACTCTTTTCCCGGCTAAATTCGGGTAACTTGCATAAATCATCGCTTTTCTTTCATGGTGCGATTTGGAATGATGGCTATCCACCGGAATCTGTTTGCTCAAACTGTTATCCACACTTTCGCTCATACCGCACCTGAAGCAGGCTGCACACCAGAACCATGGGTCAGGCCATGGGCAATTCCACGCAAGGCCAGGTTGCGATACAGGGCGCGTACCCCAAAGCTCCAGGGGGCAATCGCGTCACTATACTGTACATGGTTCACCAAAGCACCTAAAGCCGGACAGGCAATACTGACCCTGTCACCGGTATGGTGGGTAAATCCGCCGCCAGCGGCGTCCCTGTCCTTGATGGGCGAGAACATGGTGCCCAGGAACAGCATGAAACCATCCGGGTACTGGTGGGTGTTGCTACAGACCTGGCTGACCAGATCCAGCGGATCACGGCTGATTTCGCGCATCATGCTGACGCCATCCAGCCTGAAATCATCGTCCTGCCCTTCGATCAGCAACCTGACTTCGGCCTGGCGTATGGTATCGATGGTGAAGTGGCTGTCAAACAGGCGGATAAACGGCCCTATCGCGCAAGAACCATTATTGTCCTTGGCCTTGCCCAGCAATAAGGCGCTGCGCCCTTCTATATCACGTAAATTGACATCATTACCCAGGGTGGCTCCAACCACTTGCGCACGGCTGTTGACGGCCAGGACGATTTCAGGCTCCGGGTTATTCCATTTGGAATCGGGATGTATGCCAACATCGGCACCAAAGCCGACGGCCGACATGGGCTGGGATTTGGAAAATACTTCTGCATCAGGACCAATACCGACTTCCATGTATTGCGACCAGGCACCACGGCTGATCAAATCCTGCTTCAGCTTTTCGGCCACTTCAGAACCGGGGCGTATGCGTGACAAATCCGTGCCTATGCTGGCTTGCATGGCGGCGCGCAAGCGGTCTGCTGCCGAAGCATCACCTGCGGCCTGTTCTTCAATCACCCTTTCCAGCAGGCTGACGGCAAACGTCACGCCGCAGGCCTTGATGGCTTGCAGATCACAGGGGGCGAGCAAATAGGGGGATGTGGAATCTGGCTGGCGCTGCAGGGTTTGATCAATCAGGGTCTGCACATCACCCAGCGACTCACCTTTGACGGCCAGGACAAATTCCAGCAAATGATCTTTTTCCAGCAGATCGGCGACGGTCTGTACCTGGGCTGTGATATCGAACACTTCGCCCTGGCGCACGACGACCACGCAAGGCCCGTTGATCTTGCCGCCACGCCATACGCGGCCCAGCAGCACAGCTTGTTTATATTCATGCGGCAAATAGGATATGCCGGACGTGTTTTTCATCATAGTCTCCGTATAGCGATTTTTTTGGATCACCGTACTCTTCGCTTTAGAGTTTCCGGCCGGGTCTGCCCCAGGCCGGAATGCTGTTTGCTTCTATCTGCATGAAGCAAGCAGCCGGTGTCCTTGATCATTATTGATACGCTGGTATGTATACTCGCTGGTATCGGGATCATTCACAATTATGAAACTCACCAATGTGAATCATGATTACGTGCAAGCAAGCCCGGGGGCAAACCCTGAGAGGCCACCTGGGCCGGGCTGAAAATGAAGGGGGAAAAGCACGGGCACCTCCTGGCTTTTTCATTGGCTTTTCCATTGGCTTTTTCACCGGCTGGTGTAAAACGCGGCTTTAATCTTCAGGATGAAGATGATCACTCAGGCGTAAGGCGTACCTGCCATGGCAGCCTGTATACCTGTGCTGCCCTTGTCTACCAGCGCCAGAAAGATGGCTTTCGCTTCGTCTGCATCCTGCTTTTGACGAAAGCACAGGTGTGCCTGGATCAGGGCCACTGTCCAGGTCGCCAGCAGCAGACCGGCGGCCAGCTCAGCATCCGGGTCGCCTGGTTCTCGCTTGACGGATTCGGCCAGGGCCACCGCAATCACTTGCGCAATCTCGTCTCGTATCGCCCTGGCACGTGCCTTGAGGGTTTCGCTGCCTTCTATCGTCTCTATGAAGCCCTGGCTAGCGGCAGAGATAAAGCCGCGCGCTCCCGCAGCAAACCGGACGTAAGGACGCTCTTCTGCAACCAGCCTGTGCGCCAGCAGGCGCAAGGTCTCCAGCGGCGAGATGTGGGGATCACGCTGGCGCAAAGCTTCGCGCAGCAGCTCGCGCCCCTCTTCATCACGGTCAAAAAACATGTCTTCTTTACGCGGAAAGTGATTGAACACCGTCATCCGCCCGACATCGGCCGCTGCCGCTATGTCATCCACCGTCACATGATCAAAGCCCCGCTCCTGAAAGAGCAGAGTGGCAGCATTGGAAATGCCCTGACGCATGGCCAGGCGCTTGCGGGATCGAAGATCAGATGGGATTGACATGCAGCGCATGATAGCATATCTTACATATACTCAGTACATTTATAGATTAAGTACATTATTAAACATATGATTAAGAAATATGACCAAGAACATTGATATCGTTATTGAAATAACCAGACCATCCGGACTGCCGTCCGCCACTTATCTGATGTGTGGAGGCGGTCGCATCCCCCTACCGGATCGCCTGTGGGCACCTGCCGCATCACGCCACGCGGGAGAACAACTATGAACAAGGCACTGACCGTCATCTTCGCTGCCATTGGTCTTGATGCTGTAGGGATAGGCCTGATCTTTCCCATCCTGCCGCGACTGCTGGCAGACGTCACGCATGGTGACAATGTAGCGTCCTATATCGGCATCATGACTGCGCTGTATGCGGTGATGCAGTTCATCTTCGCGCCCGTCCTTGGCGCATTGAGTGATCGTCTTGGCCGCCGGCCCGTGCTGCTGATCTCGCTCGCCGGGGCGGCCATCAACTATGTGGTGATGGCCTTTGCGCCACAACTCTGGATGCTGCTGCTTGGCCGCGCCATTGCCGGCCTGACCAGTGCCAATATGTCTGTCGCCATGGCTTATATCACCGACATTTCGCCTGAAGACCAGCGGGCGCGACGCTTTGGCCTGTTCAATGCCGTGTTTGGTGCTGGCTTCATCATCGGCCCGGTACTGGGTGGTGTGCTGGGTGATTACTGGCTGCGGCTGCCCTTCATCGCTGCGGCGCTGCTGAATGCGGGCAATCTGTTGCTGGCATTGTTTGTCTTGCCAGAGTCACGCACGCCAAGTCGTGAAAATCATGAAAAGCTGGACCTGACAGCACTGAATCCGCTGCGGCCATTACGCTCGGTATTTGCCATGAAAAACCTGATGCCGGTCATCATCATCTTTTTCCTCTTGAGTGCCACGGGTGAAGTGTATGGTACCTGCTGGGCGCTCTGGGGCAATGATGTGTTTCGCTGGAACGGTCTGTGGATAGGCCTGTCGCTGGGCACCTACGGTGTGTGCCAGTCACTGGCGCAGGCTTTCCTGCCTGGCCCTGCCGTCAAACTGCTGGGTGAACGCGGCACCATCCTGACCGGTATCGCAGGCACATGCATCGCCCTGGTCGTGATGGCGTTTGCCAGACAAGGCTGGATGGTGTTTGCGGTCATGCCGGTGTTTGTACTTGGCGGTATCGGCGTCCCGGCATTGCAGTCCCTTGCTACCCGCCTTGTCGACGAAAACCAGCAGGGCCAGTTTCAGGGCGTGCTGGCATCGGTCGTCAGCCTGGCATCAATCATCGCCCCGCTGGCATTCTCGACCTTTTACTTCGTCGTCCGCGAGCAATGGCCAGGGGCAATCTGGCTATCTGTGGTGGTAGTCTATGCGATCGCCGTGCCGCTTGTGCTCAGCTTACGGTTTCGCAAAGGAGACTGAACACGTCGATGTTTCTATTAGGACTTACGCAAAATTGCCCCAGCAAGGCGCGGCGACGAAGACAGTACTTTAGTACGGCGAGGAGTCGCAACGCAGCTGGGGCGGTTTTGCGTAAGTCCTATCTATTTGCCTGTCAGGGCTTCAACTACACCATCAAAGGCTGGCTTGGTAGTGTAATCGTCCTTGAACAACAAAGGCCATTCTGCCCGTTTGTGAAAACCGCTGAGCCAGGTCTCACCATCGATCACACCCCAGAAGGTAATGCCACCACGCTGTGCGGCAGGTACTTCTTCCAGATACGCCGTGACGATTTCCTTGTAGCGGGCTTTTTGCGCCATGGCCACGGCAGGCGTCAGGGATGTAAGATTTTTGTGCTTGTTCACCGCCACATCCAGTTCAGAAATCCTTACCTTCAGGCCACGGTCGGCCACCGCCTTGAAGGATTTGCGGATTTGCGCAATGCTGGGGTAGTCCACATCCACATGCATCTGAAAACCGATGCCATGGATAGGAATCTGCCGCGCCTTGAAATCATCGATCATGCCCAGCATGAAATCGAGCTTGGATGGTACGGATTCGGTATTAAAGTCGTTGTAATACAGATCGGCAGCCGGGTCGGCTGCATGCGCCGCGATGAAGGCTTTTTCTATATATGATTTGCCCATTTTTTGATAAAACAGTGATGGCCGGTAAGCTGCCGGCACTTTTTCATCAATGACTTCATTCGCCACATCCCAACTGGCAACCCGCCCGGCAAAATGCCTGACTATCTGCTCGACATGGTTGTTGAGCATGGCGTCCCAGTCACCGCTATAGTTTTTCATCCATGTTGGCACCTGATAGTCGGGGTGCCATACCAGCGCATGGCCATGCAAGATCATGCCGTGCTCTTTGGCATAATTGGCGAGGGCATCGGCATCATCAAAAGTAAACCGGTTTTCAGCCGGATGCAGGTAACGCATCTTCATGATGTTGGCTGCCACCAGGCTATTGAACTGCCGGTTGATCAAGGCCTGTTGATCCGTCTTCTTGAACAGGCTACGCCTTTCATCGCCAGCACTGACTGCCACCCCGACAGGAAAAACCGCCAGGCTTTTCAATACCACGCCATCAGGCACATCACTGCCCTGCTCCGCAGCAAACACTGCAGTGGCAGTGAGAAACACCATGCCCGCCAGGCTCAAGCCACATACAGCGCGCCCCATCAATTTATGCATACCGATCCTGATCGTAAAGAAACGTAAAAAGCGACGAATTTGTCTTTGCCGCGATTTAAGCATGGCTGAGGGGATAAACACAGAGCATCCATAAAAATCATAAGTGCGATTGGTGTTTATTGCTTTCCTTGATGGAAGTGCGGCAAGGATAGTTTCTTGCGAATCAAAACGCCACGATTTGTGCTTTCAGGCAAGTTGGTGCATATTTTTAGTGAGAAATTAACTTCCGTTCACATGCCAATAGACCTTTATGCCGAAATGGCGCAAGAAGAGGGTTTAGAGTATGGCTCTTTTTAAATATGGCATACCATCACGCCCAAAAACAGAAATATACTGCTATTGAAATTTTTTCAAATCAGAGCCGTTCGATATCGTCAATACGACTACCATCACAGCACTGCTGCACGCGTTTGCAACACATTGCAAGATAAACACCTGATCCGCGACGTATCGCTGTTGCGGTAGTACAATGCAAAAAAACTGCCGCAGGCGAGTGTTTTTGCACTGCGTCATCCAGATCAGGCCAAACTGGGGAGACCACGTGCATCGCCTAGCCGATTTTGCCGGGGAACGACTTCTGCTGCTGCTCGCGGCCCTCATCCTGTTTACCTTCCCCCCAGCCAGCGCGCAAAGCATATTGCGGACTGCCGCGCAAGAATCATCCGAGCCCAAATTCGTCGTCAGGCAAGAAGGCGGAAAAACTGTCATGGGTGGCTTTTGCGTGGATGTCATGCGTGCCATCGAAGCCATAGAACCCGCTCTTAAATTCGTTGGCGACCAAACCCAACTGCCGCTGGCACGCATCTATGGTGGGCCGGACGATGTCATCTGCGGTTTGCTGTACACCAAAGAACGCGCGCTCAAATACGACTATATAAGTACGCCTTTGTTTTCCGTCAATTACCTGCTGGTGGTGCGTGCCGATGACGACGTCAAAGTCAATGACTGGGATGACATCCGCAAGCTGGGCAATGAAGGCCTCATCCTGTCCATGCACAATTTTGCCATCAGCGATATCCTTCGCGGCATGGGTGGCCTGCTGGTGGATTCAAGCGCTGTCTCATCCAAATCGAACCTCAACAAACTGCTGGCCAACCGTGGCCGCTTTTATTGTCATCGTTCCCCCGGCATCGTCACCGAAATCCGCAAAGCTGGCCTGGAAGGCAAGGTCAAGCTGCTGCCCAAGGTCATGCTGAAAGAACAGTTCTACATGCTGGTATCAAAGACCGTCGCTGCCGACGATGCCAGAAAACTGCGCGCCGCCATCGCTCAGCTCGACAGCCTGGGTGTGCTGGTGAAGCTGTTCGAGAAATACCAGGATTAGCCCCCCTCCCCCTTTCCTCTTTCCTCTTTCCCCCATGTAAAAGCCCGCGCTTGACATGTCAACGTATGTCCCACGCATGTAAAAAACAGTTTATTTAACGCCAACAACGGTAAAAACCAGCCTGTTTCCCGTAAAAATATCTGGCACGCAATTTGATAGGTGAAGCTGACAACAGCCGTATTTTGCCCGTGTGCATGCACAGGACGGCCAGGCGCACAGATTTCATCAACCATCAAATAGCGAGGATAAGAATGGAAAGCGTAATGGAACGGGAATTAGAAAGCACGCATGGCAATGGCAATGGCAGCTTCATAGCAGGTTCAGTGCGCCTGCTTGACTATGACATCGGCAACAACAATGTGCTCATCCGTGGCAGCGCGTGTTTCGGCACACCTGGCTTTACCATCGCAGATTTAACACAGGCCATCGCACAAGACCCCCATTTTGCTGCGGCAAAAACAGCCGGCATCCGCCTGGCCAGCAATCCATCCGTCATTGATTTCTGCCTCATCGGCTTTACACCAGAGAGCAAATACCAGGGCATCGTCGACACCGAACTGAGCTGGTTCACCAGCAAGCCGCCCATACTGAATGGCGAATCCGGCCCCTACCCCGTCTACATCCCCTCTGCCATTTCCAACCACCCGGGGATGATGGTGTACTGGCCCATACAAGCCATAGGCGGCACACTGCCCACCACAGAAGGCGGTGCCTGGCCGGTATCACCCGGCAGTTCCATCGGGGGCGACCAGACCGACTTCAACTATACCGGCCTCATCAGCGCCATCTACCATGCGCTGAACGGCAATGTGGCAAACCTGCCCCATCCACCAGCAACACTGCGCAGCATCAGCAATGCCATCATCTACATCCATTGCGATTCCGGCGTCAACCGCACCGGTGCCGCCGCCATCGGCTACCTGATGAGCTATGGCAGCCAGCTCAGTGCCCTGTCCCTGCCATGTACACCCGCCACGCCCTACACCCTGGCACAGGCACAAACCGCCGTCAACCTGGCCCCACCCAGCAACGACACCACCCCACCCGGCGGCAGCGACATCCCCGTCGCCTGCGCCTACTGCAACCTGCTCTGCACCGGCATGATAGACGCCCCACTGATGGAGGAATGTGTGCCGCTGACTTTTGGTTAAAGGGATGAGCACTGATGCTGAGCATCAGGGTGTGATTTGAAATCTGTCCTTCTGTGTTGATGGAATTCTGATAACCGAGAAAACAAACAAGCTGTCTGGCTGGATTGCTTTTGCTGGATTGCTCTGACCGGAATCCAGTGGCATTTGACGTGTACCGCATGCCTTGGCAGGCGCGACTTCTTTGCCATCATCTGAGCAAGCGATGGGTCAGCCTGCAAGCCGTTTTATCACGGCATATCAAGAAACAACTCCTCCACCCTCGCCCGTGCCCACGGGGTTTTGCGTAGAAATTTCAGGCTGGATTTGATGCTGGGGTCGCTGGTGAAGCAGTTGATGTCTATGAGTTGGCCCATTTTTTCCCAGCCATAATGGGCAACGAGTTGTTCCAGGATTTTTTCCAGGGTGATGCCGTTCAGGGTGCGGGGTGGGTGTTGTTCGTTCATTGCTTTATTCCTTGGTGACCCCGGATGATAGCAGGCTGGGGCCTGATACGCAGCACTGCACCCTGTTTCCGCCGGGTGACGACAGCATCGCACCTGGCGGCACCGACATGCCGGCCACCTACCTGTTTCTGTTCACGCTGTCTCTTGGCCGAAGGCTGGTTGCAGCGCTTGTAAGACTTGTTCCCACACGCTGGCCAGCGCCAGCAGGTATTCTGGCTGTTGATGTGCAGTTTGTGCCTGCCCGTGAATTGTCGCCACCATTTGGTTGATCACGGTGCGATTGGCGTGGTCGCGTTGCTGTTGCAGTGCATGGGCATCGATCTGGTTCATGTCGACGGGCAAATAGTTACGCCACTGTTGTATGGGCATGGATACGGGGGATGGAAACCATACGACTGGCCCGTTAGTTTCTGCCAGCAACAGGTTGCCATGGGCGAAGGTGGCACTGCAGCGGTGATTGAGCAAGGTGGCTGAGCCGTCATCGGCGGCGGAAGCGAAATTTTGGCAAAGCAAAGAAATATGGAGTATAGGGCTGACCAGCAGCAGGCTGGCAAACATGGGAGGACTGTCGCCCGTTGCAGGTGGCGCTATGACTTGTATGTCTGCCAGCGAGCCAAGGGCGCGGCCCACTATATCGAGGCTGGAATACAGGGTTCTGAGGTTGACTGCCAGATCAAAATGCAGGGGTGGCCCCATGTGCTTCGCAACGGACAGCCCGTTAAAGAAAGCCTGAGGTGCCAGCAGATCGGCGAAATGGGCATTGACCTGGAACAGGCGTCCGTATTCTTGCGCGACGGCGAATGCTTTGTTCATTTGCGCTGTGCCAATGGGATGTTCACACAGCACATGGATGCCTTTGGACAGCAGCGCCAGGCTTAACTGGTTGCCGGTTTCCCCCGGTACGGCAACACAGGCAATATCGATGCTGCCGTCCGGAATGCTGTCCACATCCGTATAGTGCGGGACTTGTGCCTGATGGGCATAAGCCATCGACCGTGCGCTGCCGGTGGATAGTATGCCTGCCAGCCGGACATTGTCCTGGCTTGCTGCAAGGGCGCGGATATAGGTTGCGCCGTAGTTGCTGCCACATACCAGTACTCTCATGCAAATTCTCCTTTATAGGACTTGCGCAAATTGATCTTGCACTCTGTCTCTTCAAGCAATCGGATGTGGGTTATTGTTGACGATACGGCCTTTGAGTAATTTGCGTAACCTGGGGTTGTCAATGCGCTTGAACTGTTCGCCGAAATGGATGGGCTGCATATGGATGCCCACTGCGCGCGCCACCCGGAAGGGGCTCAGGGCGACGTCGGGCGCGGTGACATCTACAATCGCCACGTCGACATTCGCTGCTAGCAAACGCTGACGCAGGTCTTCTGCATTCTGGACGTCTGGATAGGGCCAGTGGCTGGCATCCATTGCCATGGCGGCAGGTTGGCGCATGAAGTCGAACGCCCCCAGTTTATTGCTGGAAAAGTAGTAAGCGGCATGGTCTTCCAGCGTTTGTACTTCGTGTACTTGCTGTGGAATTTTATGCCCGTTCCTCATCAAGTGACATAGGTATGGCATCACATGTCCCTGTTCCAGCAAGGCTTTGCGCATCGCCACCTGAATGTCGCCGTGGGTAGCCAATGCGACTGAAACTGCCGGTGTGCCAATGCCATCGCCCAGGCCCAGGCACACCACGGTAGGTACGTGTATGCCGACATCCAGCAGATACAATTCCAGTTGCATGCCGCGCCCGGTAAGATCATCGATCATGAGGCGCATTTTTCCGTGGTACTGGCTATCGAGACTCAAGCGCTGGCAAGGCAACTGGGCATACCAGGTCAGCATCATGGCGTCACGTTCTATCAATTCATACGTGGCGCGAATGGCTGCATCGTCGTTGTTTTGTCCGGCAGCCAGGCCATTGGAGGATACCTGGCTGAACTGTTCTTCATAGGGTGAGCTGAAGTTGAAATAACTGACCAGGGCAGGCACCCATACCGGTTTTTGCAAACCCAGCCAATGTCCTTTCGTCCAATGAATTTTTTGTTTGGCACGCCACTGAGAAAAAGGAAAATTAGGTGTGCCGTATTGGCGTTTCGAGTACAAGACCAGTTTTTCTGGATCGACATAGTCGCCGTTTAATTCATTGACGTTGGCGTACTTGAAATCGCGCATGGTGTAGCGTGCGGCAGAATAGCGCTCTATCGCTTCGCCAATGGCGCTGATGTGGGCAGATACTTCATCCAGCCCTTTTCCTGAGCCAACCTGCCCCATGCTGCGAGGGTCGAATTTGCCAGCGGAAAAAGTCGACATCCCCGCCGATGCGGTGACCGGAAAATCAGGCAGATGCAATGCGTGGCCACTCAATTGACGGATAATTCCAGTGACTGGATCGATCCAGCCTGCCAATAATTTTTTTAGCTGTTCAACTGTGGTGATGTGATTAAGTGGATTGCTGCCCGCCTGTTCATACGACGCCACCGCACTCATTGCACCGAATTGCGGCAGATGGCCGACTGCTGTTGCAGGGATGCGTGGCTGGTCTTGATGTTGATGTTCATGTTGATGACCACAAATTTCACACCACGGCATGGGAATGATTTTGTGTTGTTCACTTTCACCTGTGACCAGGTTTTGTACCCTTACCTGGCCATCCAGGGTAGACGTGGTATAGCGCAGTAATAACTTCAGCACTTCCATCGACATTTGCTGCCCAACCATTACCGCCATCGGGCTTAGTAATGTGCGGGCGCGACTGGTTTGCTGGCTATCGGTCGCCACTTTATCCAGTTCGTGCGCCATCGAGGGCTGGTGTGCCGTACCCAGGCGGCGCAAGCGCAGGCAGTTCCAGCAACTGGTCTGGTTGGGGATGACCCACGGGCCTATCCAGGATTCAAGGCCATCCAGGCAGCCAAACAAGGCTTGGTAGCCGCCTGCATCGATATACGCTGATGCCTTGTGCAACCAGAATTGCGCCTCTTTACTGAGGCTGACTATCACCAGATCCCATTCGCCTTCACCGGCTACAGTCAACTGTTTTTTTTCATCCAGGGCGAGGCGACCTGTGGTGACTTTGCACCATGGCGCTTGTTGCGCCAGTACGGTCTGCAACACGTCGGCGCGCGACTGTCCAATATGCTCTTGTCCAAATGGCCGATGGCAAAGCACATCGTCTTTGGTCAGGGATTCGTTATCCAGCAGGTGTAAGTGACCGATACCGGCGTTGGCCAGTTCATCGATCATTTTGACTGACCAGGGTTCCAGGCCAATCACCAACAACCTGGCATGGCCAAGGTCATCTGTCGATTTTTTATCTGGATGCTGCCAGGCTTTGAGGAAACGTTCATGCGGTGACCATGGCGGCATGAACTGATTGCCCTCGTCAATTTCTTCCAGCAGGCCATGTTTCTTGAGTAAGTCGACTACCGCAATGATGCTGGCATCGGCATAACCGGGAAGTTGGGCGCACAGTTCAGTTTGACTATATTGCCCCTGCAATAGCGGACAAATATTGCTCACAAAATCGCGGACGTCTTTACCATGCAATTGAAAATCGCCCAGATCAGATTGCAATAGCACCCCTTGTGCATTAGGCGTGATCGTGGCAGCGGGAGATAATTGAAGTTTCTTCATCATGAGACGTCACTCTTTAATCAAAATGGTTGTGTCGATAACTAATTATTAGGGCTTAGAGCCTATTAGAACTTAAAACCTGTTGACGATCTTACTGCGGATAGTGGCATACATCTGCCACTATCCGCCTACTACTATCCTACTGCCGCTACCTGCTAACTACTACTGGTCGCACTCAGCACACACATAATTACCGGACTACATTGCGTAGGCTGGCACACTGCGCAGACAACATTCGCGGTCTGGCATTGCGCTGTTGGCTGGCAGGCGACACACTGATACCCGGTAGCACACGGGGTGCAGGGTGTGCATGGGGTGCAGAGGGTGCATGGCTGGCAGCAATAACATTGTGCAGTTGGGTGACACACGGCACACACTACATTCGCGGTTTGACACTGCGTCGTTGGCTGGCAACAGAAACATTGCTGGGTAGGATGACACACCGCACACACTACGTTCGAAGTTTGAAATTGCGCCGCTGGCTGGCAGGCAGTGCATTGAAAGCATGGTGCACAATTGCTACACTGCACGCACAAAGTACAAGGCGTACAGTGCACACACTGTACGCACAGAGTACAAGGAATACAGTGTATGCACTGTATGCACTGGACACACAATGTACAAGGAGTACAGTGTGTGCACTGTGCGCAAAGCGCGTTGGAGGATTGGAACTGCGATGGGTCCGGTTGGCAGGCTACACAAAAATTGATGCACGGTAAACAATAGTAGCAATGCAGGCAATGCACACAAAGTGTGACGCATGGCACACAATGCACAACGCAAGGCGTACATTTCAGACAGGTGTCGCATTTGAATACGGGAGCAGCATTGCTGCTAAGTGTTTCTTCCAGCGCCTTGACTTTTGATGTCAATTCGGTGAGTTGCAATTGAAGCTCTTGAATGTTATCGCTCATGATTTCTCTTCCTGAAATATTGGCGTTAGCCAATGGGTGTTGATAAGACAAGCTATGCCATGAATGGCGGGAGATACCGACCAGCGCTTGAAGCATCGTCTTTAGCTGCATCATTTCGCTCCATTAACGCTGTTGCTACTACAACAAATCAACTATTGGACTTTGCTCAGGCTGTTGGCAGTGATATGCGGGAACACATAAGACTGACCATCAGCCAGGTGTAACTGCAGACTGATATTCTGCGAATATTGCAACATCAACTGCCCGTTGGATAATTCTTCCAGCCACACGGTATGCGTGAACTGCTTCACGTTGTTATGCTCTTTAATGAAGGGATTATTGGTAATGCCACCGTTATTATTCGTATCCACATTGAGCCTGTGGGTGCGCAATACAGTAAGGCCTTGCTGGGACAGCGCCGCCAAAGCATCTTGCAAAACGATGTTAGGATTGATGTTGGGATTGCTTGGAACATCCTCGCCATACGCCGCATTAAAAGCAATCGGTGCATCAATCGGTAATGTGCTGACGTCGGGAATGTCAGGCGCACCATCAATGATCGTTACATCGCCCATCGCCAGGATGGAATTTCCATGCGGTACAGAAACCTGTTTAATGATTTGTCGCGCCGGGTTTTGCGGTGGAATGGGATCAGGTGCCGGCGGGCTGGGGATATAGGGTTGCGTATCGAGCGGCCCCTGACCTTGCTGGGTCGTGATCAAATTAAGCCAGGCACCGTTTTCTGCATGCACCAGGGTATTTGCCTGCACCCCGTCAGAGAAAAATACGCGCTGCTCGTAGAATAAGGTGTAGCTGTCTTGCTCATCCGTACCGCCACGATTGGCGACTTTCCCTTGCAGTGCGCTGAAGGTCATCACTTCATAGTAAAAAACATTCTTCAGGATAAACCCGTTCGGTGCTGTCGCCTGCGGCAAGGGCATGACGTTAAAGCCATTGGTTTTGGGGCTTACCCAGGTGCCAATCAAGCCTGCCAAAGGCCCCAGATTTTGCAACATCGTGGGGTTGTGATCGCCGCCGCCGGGCGCGAGTAAGGGAATGTTGTAGTCGGGTACAAAAGGGGAAACCGGGCCACAGGCACTGCATTTGCTCACAGGGCAATGGCACTGTTGCACAGCATGACTGACTGGACAGCTTGACGCGTGCAAGCGATCAACAACAGAGCTTAGTTGTTCTATGTCAACTCGCAATTGCTCAACTTCATTTTCAGATTTCATGTCGTTCTGGCTCCTTCTAAGGGTGAAATAAGTGTGTAATAAGTGAGAAACACCGGTCGATAAACAGCAGGGGATGCACGTATTGCGGTATTGCGATTTTTTGAAAATGGATATCACCGCTATCGCAGCGCACCACATAAAAACGCAGAAGCAGTCATGCTTAAAAAATTGCATTGCTTCATGCAACTATTTTTCAATGCAATGGGGCAAGTAGATTTTTTTCCGTTTAGAAAAATCTGTCTTGTTATTGAAATTCTGTGGCAGAGCCAAACCAGCAAGCCTTGGCACAGGCTGCCATTTAAAGAACCAAAAGCTTGCTGTAAAAGTCCAGCAGAAATAGGACGTGTGGATATTTTTCTTCGACAACCGAAAGGGATCTTACATTTCCCTTAGTTGAAATTCTTATATCCTTATTTGATAATAATATTATCCAAAAGATAATATAGCAATGTTAATTAATAGTTAAAACTACGTGCTGCTTACCGTAATGCCTTGACGCACTATTTCCAGGGAAAATAAAGACGCACAACCCTGCATCTCTCAAAATGCAAAAAAAAGTGAATCCGATTCGGAAATGTTGCCGTATATCCAGAGTGGCCCAGAGTGATCAAGAACGGCCCCGGTTAATACGAAGATATGAAGATACGAAGAGGATTGCATGACAAATTTGACTATTTCAATATCCGCTGGCAATCGCCGTCGGTTTGCCCGCACCATGTCGAGCATGGCGCTGTCGGCTACGGGTATTGCGCTGGTGACGGAGAATGAGGGGCTGGCGGCGAATGTGGTGGCCACTGCGGCAGTCAATGCTTACCTGGCCGCCAACCCAGCTTTCAAGGAAGGTGAACTGGTAAAAATCGTCGGCCGCCTGGCTACCGATGACACCATGCACTGGACTATTGTGTCAGCTACCCAAGGCACAGCCGTGCCAGAGCAGGCACAGAGTATGGTGCATAAGTGATGGTTTTCACGTAGCATCCAAGTAATTCCGTTACTGCCGTCACAAAGAATCAGGACTTTCGCAAAACTGTGCTAGCCGCGTTGCGCTATAAGAGTACGTAGGTGAGATTAGCGGCGCGTAATCGCACGTATGTTGAGCCTGACAATGACGAAGAAGCTTCAAATTTTCCTGTCTTCTGTCCGACAGGAGGAAATTTCCTGTTTTGTATTTTCTTCAGTAAATCAGCTGTTGAAGGCAGCATGCCGTGATAGACATGCGTACGATTACGCTCCTCTAATCGTACCTACGTTCTGGGACAATTTTGCGTAAGTCCTAAGAATAATTCAAAGGTTTTTACTATTTCCAGCTAGTTCATGGCGTTGCCCTGTCAGGCCTTACGTGATTGTCAGCCTGAGTGCTCCGGATCAGAGAAAGTCTCGTTTTGTGCTTTGAATATGTAGTGTCGCCAAGATCACGGATATAGCAATAATGACCTGGGTCACCACAATGGCAATTGCTGTTGAATTCCATACCATCGCTGAACCATAAACATAAGGTGCAATCGGGTCCAGAAAGGCAATTGTCCATAGATAAGCAGACGTGCCCAACTCGAAGGTCATTATGGACAAAACTGTGATAGCCAACGACTGGAAAAGCAAACTGACGCTGAGGATACAGGTGTAGGCGACAAACACACCCAGAAATACCATGGTGACAAATGGAACAGCACCTGGCGGAAACAGCTTAAGTCCAAAGGCGAAATAAAATGCTACCGCGCTGACCACCAGCCAGAAAATACCGAATACCGGCAGGTTGATCAGCAGCTTTGCCAGGGTGAATTCCTTCACTGAAACAGGAAGACTCATGATGAACGGCTGTGTCGATTTTTCTTTCTCGAACACATTGGTCTTCATAATGAGCACAATACCGCAAGTTGCGGCTGGACCCAGTAGCATCATAAAACCGATATTGACCAGTACCCAATTCGGTATGCGCCCATGGAGCAAGGGCAGGATGCCGATGGCGGTAAGACTCACCAGAGCGAACACGAATATGGTCCGGCTCATGATCTGGAAATCTTTTCTGACCAGTTGGGGGACGATCGAGATATTCATTGCGCAAACTCCCTATTGATACTCGCCTTGGCGCATTTGACGTTGGCCAGGAATATCTCTTCCAGGCTCAAACGCTCGATGGCCTTTATGACCTGACCGGCGCTGTTGAACTGCGCTGGAATGGACTCATCGTAATCATTGACAGTCACGGCACACAGGTGACCGCTCTGCTGGATATCCTTGATATTTGGCAGTTCCGGCAAGGGCTTGTTTTCCATGTTTATCAAACGCAGTCTTCGCCAGCCGTCCATGAAGTCTTCTTTGTTGCGGGATTCGATGATGCGGCCATCATAGATAAAGCTGATGTAATCGGATATCTGCTCTATATCCAATGTATTGTGCGATGAAAAAAGAATGGACCGTGTTTCGTCTTCTAGCGCATTCATCATTTCGTCAAGCACTTCCTTCCTGACAGCTGGGTCCAGGCCGGTGGTCGGCTCGTCGAACACCAACAGCTTGGGGCGGCGGGCAAGCGCTAACAACAGGGTAGCCTTGACTCTCTGGCCGTGAGACAGGCCTTTGACCTTCTGGTCTTTATGAAGGTCGAAGCGGCGCAACAGGGTGTTAGCGTAGTCGGAATCCCAAGAGTCGAATATCGATTTGATAAAGTCCATATGGAAAGTGATCGTCTCGCTCTCGTAGAGCCGCATGTCATCAGAGACAAAGCCGATATGTCGCTTTGCGGCGATTTGCTCGTCGGGCATGGAATGTCCCAATACCCTGACCGAGCCAGCGTCAGGCCCCAACAAGCCCATGACCAGCCGCAAGATCGTCGATTTTCCGGCACCATTCGGTCCGACCAGCCCCATGACGGCACCCTGTTCAAAAGACAGGTTAACGTCTTGCAGCTTAAAATGGTGATACCCCTTGCTGATGCCCTTACACTCTACTGCCAGCGGCAAATCCATCCCGATCTCCCTATTCCATAAATTGCTTTATCATCTGCAATATTTTGTTTTCCGGTATGGCAAGAGATTTTGCCAATTTGCCGGCTTGTTCCAGGTGCTGGATTAACTCTTCTTTCTGAAGTATCGTCAGATCAAGCGTGTCGTTTACCCAGCTCCCTTTGCCTTGTTGAGTAACAATGACACCTTCTCGTCCCAATTCCAGATAGGCACGCTTGATCGTAATAATGCTTAACTTAGTGTCAGTTGCCAGCTCACGCACTGAAGGTAAAGGTGTTTTGGGCGGCCAATCCCCCACAGCAATCCGCTGTTTAATTTGTTCCATGATCTGTTGATACATGGGACTTTTGTCCGTTTGAGAAAATACAAAACCATATTTCATATACACAGTATATACAGATGAACGCGCAATAGGCAAGCATTTAAAAAATTGAATATAGGGAATGTTTGTTTGCTTGCGGCCAATCAACCCTTAGGGTCTTTTTTTAAAATATCAGCGAGCTATAAATAACATGCCTATCTCTATGAGAATCAACGGCTACATTTATTTGAGAGTTGATGGCGGCTTTGACATACCAAAGCATGGCTACCTGGAAATACCAGCTTATGGTTAATTTTAGGTGCGAAAAAATGGTGTTTTTGAGCAAGACGTCAGGCAGCCCCTAACTGCCGGCCCGGCTGCAAGGATATGCACAACAAATCCGCCACCACCAGGGCCATGAAACTGCTGACCCAGATCAGGTTCGCGTTTCCACCAAAGCTGGCGTTGATATCCATTTTTAATACATCGACGAGCATGCGCGTGACAATAAAAGTCAGTGTCAGCGCATAACTGCGGGTGA
Organism: Undibacterium sp. Ji50W; assembly: GCF_049340445.1. Classification (NCBI taxonomy): domain Bacteria; kingdom Pseudomonadati; phylum Pseudomonadota; class Betaproteobacteria; order Burkholderiales; family Oxalobacteraceae; genus Undibacterium; species Undibacterium sp. Ji50W. The sequence goes on from NZ_JBMPOX010000006.1 coordinate 123,310, forward strand.
TCCAGATCTGGTGCATGATCAATTGCTTCTTGCAGGCCGTGACCACAGCGGCCAGGGTCGTGCCCAGCCACAAACAGCCTTGCGCAACTGCCGGCCATTTTTCAGCCGGGGCCAGGTGCATCAGCGCAATGTAAATCGCAAGCGGGGCGGCAATGGCTACCGCGATGGCGTACAGCCGCCCAAGTACCCGGTGCATCTGCAAATGCCTGCTACGAAATCCCGGGAAAAACTGTATCGGCGCGGCCAGCAATGCAAGCGTTGCCGCCAATGCATGCACATGCAGGCACCAGCGATAAGCATTTATTTTTTGTTCCCACTGCGGATTCATCCCCAGCAGCAAAGGCAGCTCCACCTTGCCCATCACCAGCATGAACAGCAAACCCACGACGAGGAAAAAAACCAGCTGGGGACGAGCGAATACCTCACGGGTTGCCATGATTTTCTCCCAAAAGATGCAAGCGCAATGGCTATGTGTTAGAGGGGATTAAAAGGTAATCAACGTCATTGACGAGGTTTTGACTGACACCGAAGCTGTAAAGTGTGTGAGCAAAAGTAAGTATCACAATGTAGGTGTGAACAATTTTAAGAAGCTGGGGCGATGGACAGGGTAATTGCCCTGCAAGAGCGTTGGTTGACAATTACGGTCTGTCAGAATGCATAACTATCTCAATCGGGCAGCAAGTGGTAAATTAGCATGTTTATACACCCCGCAACATCTGGACAGGTACAGCGACCAGGCTAGCGACATGTATACGCTGCGCCGGTATGCGGCTACGGCAACTCACAACAGGGACAATATGAACACAACATTCAACGTGAATAATTCAGGACTGGTGCTGCTGCAAAGCTATATCCCCTTGCTTTTTTCACGCTTGCATCTGACAGAGGACGACAGGTTCGTCTCCGCCGACGCGCAGCAACGCGCCGTGCATTACCTGCAGTTTTTAGCAACCGGACATAGCCAGACCGCAGACCACTACCTGGTGCTGAATAAAATCCTGTGCGGCTTCAAACCGCAAGACACCGTTGGCACCGGCATAACAATGCCCACAGCAGACACGGAACTGTGCGAAGGTCTGCTGCACGCCGCCATTAGCCATTGGACCGCCATAGGCGCCAGCTCGCTAGACGGCATGCGTGGCAACTGGCTGGTCAGGGATGGTTTGTTAATCGAAAACGGAGAGTGGCAACTGGCAGTGGAAAAGCGCGCTTACGATATCTTGATCAACAAGAGCCCGTTTAGTTTTTCCGTCATCAAATTTCCATGGATGAATAAGGCGTTGCGGGTGAGTTGGCCGACTTAGGGTGCAAGGGCATTTATTGATGCTGGCGAATGACACGCGCTATCTTGAGTTTATTTTGAAAAATACTCGTATATGAGAATTGCAATTAGTCGGTGGAATCGAACAACACTGCTTGTTATCGTTTTTTTGTTTTTAACCTTCGCTACTACGCTATTTTTCAAGTCGTCATTCACGCTAGCAGAAGTAAAAAATAAAATGGCAGAACATTTTTCTGTTGGCACAGCCAAAAACATTGAAAGGATAGAATGCTACCCTGGTACGAAGGGCCGGGATTTGCATGCATTTCTGGATTGTAATTATAAAATTCGGGGGAAAGACATTTGGAAAGCCAAAGAAGTGAATTACCCTGAGCACTTTTTTGGCGGTGGGGACTTCGGCGTTATTTTTTATGATCAAACTACCCAGCCAAAAGTCGGTCTCACCAGTTCAACAAGTGATAGTGATCTGTCCGTTAGCAGAGTCGATCTTTACTATTGCATGAGCGTAGTTGATCAAATTCTGGATCAACAGCCCAAATATCCGTCCTTGCATTCAGGGCCGAATATGATTCATCAATCCGAGCTTATGTGGACATATCGCCTCACCCGAAGGTAACAATTTATTACTAGAGTCCGGAACAGAATTCAGGGTTTGCATTCAACTCCAGCTTTGTATAAAATTTGATACAATGAATAACGATAAAGAAATTCGCTGGGTCGGGTCCTCATATGACGATCTGCTCAATTTTCCTCATGAACCAAGACGCGAAGCTGGCTTTCAACTAAGTAAAGTCCAGGCGGGCCTTGAACCCGACGACTGGAAGCCGTTTGACGATGTTGGATCAGGTGTACGGGAAATTCGTATTCGGGATGCGACAGGAATATTCCGCGTGATGTATGTGGCGAAGTTTGAAGAAGCGATATATGTGCTGCACAGTTTTCAGAAGAAAACTGAAGCTACCTCCAAACGCGACAAGGATATTACTGAAGCCCGGTATAGAGCGATAGTGCAAGAAAGGAAAGCAAAAAAATGAATAAAATTGACACCCAAGTCAGGCACATTACTAAACCTGGCACAAACTTGTTTGCAGAACTTGGTTTTTCACCAGACGAAGCTAAGCGTTATCAGGATGAATCACGTGACCGGATAGACCATACTCTGGCGCTCAAGGAACAGCTTATGGGAGAGTTGGTAGCCTGGATCAAGGAAAGCCACCTCAAGCAAGATGCCGCGGCTGAAATTTTGCATGTAACACGTCCTCGCGTTTCAGACGTTGTGAACAAGAAAACGAGCAAATTCACGATTGACGCGCTAGTGGACATGCTGGCCCGAGTTGGAAAGCCTGTCAAAGTTGTGGTCGGCTAACCAGGCCCGTTATTAAAACTACTTAAATGAATAGTTCAACAAGTGATAATGATATGTCCGTTAGCAGAGTCGATCTTTACTTTTGCATGAGCGTAGTTGATCAAATTCTGGATCAACAGCCCAAATAGCCGTCCTTGCATTCAAGAGCGAATATATTCTTTCAAGCACAGGCTTGCGGGCGATTTGGCGCTGCTAATCGCCCGTATAGCTTGTGTTTATATTAACTACAGTATTACCAATAGTTTTGTGCTTGGCTCTTCGCTTGTTAAAATTAAACCGAACTCAGGTCACGCGCAGACCATTCGGAATCAGCCACTGATCACATTTGAACTCTTTTTGTCAAGTTGACTACCCTCAAAAATAGTATGAACTCCCTTACCCCATTCTTTCGTTTAATTCGGTTAGCTCTAGGCAGCGGGTTTTTAGCTGGACAGGCCATGTTTCCCTTGTCTTCGTTTGCGACAGTATGCGATGGGGGCAGCAATATATCTGACATTAGGGAGAAAGATGGCGCCCTTAAGGTAATAGGCAAGTTTGGGCAAACCGCGAGCACCTCCGACATGGGTAAAACATGGTCAGTTGATAAACGGCGGGCACCAGATTTCGAGATATTCTGGAACAAAAGCTTCGTCTTGTCGAACGATCAAATGTACCAGAACGTACCAATTGGCGACAACGGCGCCATGTACGTCATTACTAAGAAAAAGAAAGCCAAGCTTTGGGAAGACGGCACCCAAAATTTGATTCTCTTTGCAAGAGACAATCAGCTTTTTAGTTTTAAGGGCAAGTTGTACAGGTCCGGCATGTCAATTAGCTTGCTTTCCGGCGAGATCTACGGCACGACCAGTAACGACAACCAAAGTGAAATCAGAGTGGAAGTCAGTAATAGCTATGTATGCAAGCTGACGTTTGAACACGGCGAATGCCGCAATCCATATTCCTGGGATTCCTTTGACCGGAAAGTCACAGGATTTTACGCACAGGAAAGCGGCAATTTTTTTCTTTCCACGTCTGACAGAATTTTATATTTCGATGCCAAGGCCGACCACTGGTCAAACATTTCCACGCCATATGAGTGGGCAATGCAGTGTACGTGAGATTGACTGCCTGCACCTTTTCAGCAATAACTTGCTGTGACGACAAAATTGACAAAGCAACCGACAAATTATCCGCATGATCTCAATCCGATTATTCTTACAATCCGCAACGCTGTTAATCTCTGCCATTGCGTCCCAACTATCCGTTGCGGCAATTTGCAACGGCCAGCATCTGATAACCAATGTAAGTGTCGAAAAAGATATCCTGTCTGTAACAAGTCAGGCGGGAGCGATTGCAACAACTTCAGACAGAGGTGAAACTTGGATTGTGGGACAACCCACAGGATTGGAGTCACCGCCCTTCTGGCTCAAGACCTACCTCTCAAATGGAACTGTCTTTCAAAATATTAAATTAGAGGAAAAGATGATCGCCATCAGCAAGGGAATCGAAGAGGAGTTTTGGTCCAAAAACAATTATCATGACCTGATCTTGTTTAGCAAAGGCCATCAACTGTTCGGTTTCCGAGGCAACATGTATGCGCGCAACGACTATATCCACTTGGACGCCGGACAAATAACTGGCAGTTCAGAAGATGGTTTTTCTCGGTCCATCACAATCGACATAACACCCCACACGTTTTGCCAACTGGCCAACGATATGACCAATCGGAGGAACGAGTGCCAACACCCCTTCCATGCGAGTGATGAGGACCACGGAGTTACCGGATTTTCTGCACAACCAAACGGCAATTTTTTTATATCTACTCACAAAGACATTCTTTATCTGGATGTGACGGCAGACAAATGGTTGCGCATCCCCCAACCTACAGAGTGGCAATGCACGCGGTGACAAATATCAAGATGAGTGGGTATGTCTGACACTCCAACATTTCTAACTTTGCGGGCGATTACGTGCCGCTAATCACCTCCTGCGCTATCATATGCGTGAGCGTTGCCACACAGTTTCTTTTGAATCTCTCCATGCTTGCCACCCTAACGGTAAATCAAATAACTCAGATAGGCCAGGGTCATGTTTAATTACGCTCTCTAAACTGACCAGGACAACGTCACTCTCCAAAGGATGCGATTCAGGTCCATGAAATTGCCATGTTCCATCATCCTCGTCATGCGAAACATACGCAATCCAGGTTTCAGCAGTAAATATTCTCTTATTTGCTATTACCGCCAAGTTTGGCGGGTCACTAAACATCCATGAATTCATTTTCAATCACTGCGTATAAGGTTAACTTAACGGGACAGGTTCAGGTCAAGATTTATATATTTCCAAGCTTGCGGGCGATTACGCGCCGCTAATCGCACGTGGGCTGACGAGGGGGAGGTGCCGTTCTAGGAAGGCACTAAACGCATAGTTGACGGCCAAGTCCCTCGGAAGCGGTCATCCAAATCTGCATGTACCACCGTTGGTGGTTAGAGGCCCAAGAGGATTGATGCCTCCTATAGTTGGACATGTCTGGGACCGTGGGGGAGCCTTGAACTGACGTCAATTTGCCAAGCAAAAAACGTCTTGGCTTCAAAGCTATAGCGCTCCTGAAAAGAAACTGTCTCGCTAGACATGAGTTCAGCATAGGTTTGCATGAGTGTTACAGCCTGAGTGAAACGTGACTGCGTAAGATATTCATGAATGGCAGAAAGCAGCAGAGGGTAGTCCGTGTTCTCTTTGGCGCCACCATACGTCAATTTGAGTTGAGTCTTGATAACCCAGATCGGGTCACGTTCAACTGAAGCAGTAGTGGGCTGCGAACAGAGCCAACGCAAGGCCTTTTGCGACCTTTCACCAAACGATGGTGGTGAAATAATTGCCTGGATAGCGATAGTGAGCGCTTCTTGGGTGCGACCTGAGCGAACATACTGCGCCCACAAGAGAGACTGCGCTGCCGTGTATTCAGGGATTATGGCAGTGGCTTTCTCAAGAAGATGGATAGCGGACTCAACGTCTTGGTTTTTTATGCTTTCTTTTGCTGCGTAAAAAAGAGCTCGGGGTGATGCAGGATCTTCAGCAAGAGTAGGTGGTTCTGGATATTCGTCTTCAGCAGCTTTCGCCGCTGAAAGAAAGGAGCCTAAGCTGGAGTAAGTCGGTTGAACTTGCCATGAATCGTGCCAAGTTTCAGCCACTATTGGTTCGATATTCTCCCGCCCGATTGGCCAATACAACCCGAAGGTATCTCCGTTACCCAATTCGTTTTCAAAAAAAGGTGTGAATCCAAGCGGCGGGAAAGAGGAATGGCACTCCCAGTTTTTGTGGGAAGTTACTTCTCGTAAGTTGGCTGGCAAAAGCATTGGCAGAACGCCCTAACGTTGGTGTTGGCGACTGGATGGCGATTTTCGATTATAGCAAAACATCAAAACTGTCGGGAGGCACGCCGCAAATCTCGAAGAGGTAACAGGAAGATTTGGGGCATAACCCCACCGGTTGCAACCCCTCAGCACAACGGCCATACAACTTTCCACGTTGCGCACTTTCATTTTAACAAAACCGCGTTCGACCGCCATCCTTACGCACTTTCAGACCGCCGTCAACAAAATTTTAAGCAAATCAATCACTCCCCATACAACGCCCCCATCTTCCCCACCACATCCCTCATCCTGCTACGCAATTCCGGTGGTTCCAGCACTTCTACATCGTCACCAAAGCGCAGTATTTCTGCGCTGGCTTGCCACAGTGTTCCTACCGGGATGGTGGCAGTGGTCCAACCGCGTTCGTCTACTTCTTTGGACAGGTGCATTTCGGCATAGACATACGGCGGCAAAAAGTGTTCGCACATTTTGACGCCCAGGGGTGACAGGCGGATGGTGGCCTGGCTGTTGTAGGTATCTTGTTCCACCCTGCGGGTGGAGGCGCGCCAGTAATGGGTGAGGTCAAAGCTGGTGGGGCGTTCAAAATACTGGTCGAGCAGATCAAAGTCCAGTATGCGTGAGATGCGGTAGGTGCGGGGTTTGTCGTCCACCTGCCCTACCAGATACCAGGCACCGCCTTTCATGACCATGCCCAGAGGTTGGACGGTTCTTTCCTTGATGCCTTTCCAGCTTTGATAGCGGATATGGATCAGGCGTTGCGTCCATACGGCATCGGCCACTTGCGGCAGGTAATGCGGCTGTTCTGTCAGTGAAAACCAGGCAGGCGCGTCCAGGTGAAAGCGCGAACGCATTTGCAGGGCACCATCGCGCAAGGCCACCGGCATGGCAGACAGCAGCTTGTTTTGCGCCGCCACCATGACCGACCCCAAACCCAAGTCAGTGGCAGCACCCGCCAGGCCGCTCATGAACAGGGCTTCGGCTTCTTTAGCAGACAGACCGTTCAATTGCGTGCGATAGCCGTCCAGCAGGCGATAACCGCCGGCAGAACCGCGTTCGCTATAGACCGGGATGCCTGCCTCGCTCATGGAATCAATGTCACGATAAATAGTGCGCAAGGTGACCCCACACTCGTCCGCCAGTTCAGGCGCAGTGGCAAAACCCCGCGCTTGCAGGATGGTGAGGATGGAAATCAGTCGGCTGGCGCGCATGTCTGGATGATATGGGGGACGGGAAAATAAATAATTTTTAAATAATTTTTTTAAATAATAATCTATCCTGACAAAAGATGACAGGTATGAAGCCGTATTCTGCTCACATCGGCCAAACAATGACGCTTTCAAGCCGCCAACCCTGACACAGAAAGGCAAGATCATGAGCAACAATGACAACATCACCCTGTTCTATTCCCCTCAAACCCGCGCTACCGGCGTGCTGACCTTACTGGAAGAACTGGGGGCGCCTTATCAATTGCATGTCTTGAACATGAAGGCAGGCGAACAAAGGCAGGGCCCGTATCTAGCCATTAACCCCATGGGTAAAGTACCGGCGCTGCTGCATCGTGGTGAGCTGATCACGGAACAGGTTGCCGTCTTCCTGTACCTGGCAGAGTTATTCCCGGAAGCAGGCCTTAGCCCTGCCCCAGGTAGCCACTTGCGCGGATCTTACCTGCGCTGGATGGCGTTTTATGCCGCCTGTTATGAACCGGCGCTGGTGGACAAGGCGCAGCAACACCCGCCAGCAGCGCCATCGATGTGCCCTTACGGTGATTTTGAGACAATGATCAATACCGTCACCGCCCAACTGGCAAAAGGGCCTTACCTGCTGGGCGCACAACTGTCCGCAGCAGATATCCTGTGGGGCAATGCCTTGAACTGGGGCACCATGTTCAAGCTGGTGCCTGAAACCCCGGTCATCATGGACTATATACAGCGCATCACCAGCCGCCCTTCATTCGTCAAAGTCAGCGCTATGGATGCCGCCTGGGCTGCTGAGCATGAGCGGGTTGTGAATGAAATGAATGAAGCGAAAGAGAGTAAGGCGGCGTAACTGACTTGCTTGAATTCAATTTGATGAAAATTGGCGAATTCCAGGCAATGCATGAAAACCAGTGCAGGCACAGAATGCCCGCGCTGGCTTTGCTTCATTTTGCGACGCAGAGGAGCAATTATTTTGAACCACCATTCGCAACATTTCCGCCATGCCAGGGAATTTCTTCGGCGAGGATAGGCATGCTCGATGCGAGATCAGAAAATTAGTCGGAATTTTTACATCTTACTTACCATCGATTTTTTCAAATAAGCATCAATCGATTTGGTTACACTTTTCGTTTTCAATATATCGTTTTTCAAGAGCCCTGCAGCGTTTATTTGTGCTGGCGTCATAGATTGAGCGATTCTTAATCGTGCATTTTCAATTTTTTCTGAAGTATCTTTCACCACCATGCTAAGAAGCGCATAAGCTATAACGTCATTGGTCGGGACACCTTTACCACTAAAGTACATAGCACCCAAATTATAGAGCCCACCTGTGTCGTTTTGGTCTGCCGCCTTCCTATACAATTTTATCGCTTCGGCATAGTCTTGTGGCACACCCCTACCAGTTTGGTACATTAACCCAAGATTGCCCTGCGCTTCAGCCAAACCTCTATCTGCAGCTTCACGCAATAGAAGAACTGACTGAGCAAAGTCCTGCTTTACACCAAGCCCTTTATAGTACAGAACACCTAGATTATAGAGGGCATAGATATTTTTCTCCGTCGCCGCTTCGCGATATAGCTTTACCGCTTCCACAATGTCCTGCTTTACTCCCTGTCCATTCTCATACATTGCAGCAAGATTAGTTTTCGCAGTAGTGTCACCTTGTCGGACCGCCCTGTTGAACCACATCATTGCGAGATCATAGTTCTGGTTTACCCCAATTCCATTTTGGTACATCACTCCAAGATTATTTAACGCTCCAGCATGATTCTGCTCTGCTGCTTTCTTTAACCAAGTCATAGCCATTTCATAGTCTTGCGCAACCCCTTTTCCTTCAGCATACATAATCCCCAAGTTGTATTGGGCGGTAGCATTTCCTTGATCGGCCAGAGGGGCGAATTCTCTCAAGGCACTTGGGAAATTGCCTTTTGCCAATGCAGTGAGTCCTTCGTTTACCCCGGCGATCGCCATGGTTGAAAGAAAACTTAAAACTATCGCGATAATTTGACTATATTTTCGGTTCATTTGAGATCATTTAAAAATTTTAGACAGGACTGGTATTCCACAATGAGTATCCACCTGGGCCAGAAATGCAACTATACATTCAGGAGTATTAATATTGTATTCAATCAACGCATTTTGCAATGGTGTAACCCACAATGGCACACACAACCCCCACCAAAGTCTACGCGCACCTTCCCTTACAATGTACATCGACGATATAGTTACCTCCCCCCTGTCAAAGATCAAGTTCACAAAGGCATTGACTTATCGCCCCAAAAAAGTGAGTTTTATAGAATCACTTCGAATTATATTGCGCGATACTGTGTCGTCAAATACCATGCGACTAAGAATGCAACGAATTCCACTAAACAGCCAGACTTAAGCAGATTGCCCGTTCGACACGGGAAAATCAATGAATAAAGTGATAGTAGACGATATGGATGAAGCGCTAACGCGAACTGAGCTAAGGCTCATTGCTACATTTATGGACACAGCGTCGCGCGAATTTTCACAACATGGCAGGAATATTTTCACGCTAAAGGCTACGCCAGAGAATAAAGAAATTGCTCTTGCTGCACACGCACACCATAGCGCAATACCACCTGGCGACTACAAGGAACTATCGACTGAAGACATCGTCGAGGCGACAGATGAAATCATCATATTTGACGATTGGTTAATGGCTCATTTCGCCCATCGCTGCCAGAAAATTAATGACGAAATCCATCCTGAACCTCCGTTTACCAAAGCAGAGTATGCTGTTTTGTCGGAACTTCTGGAACTTGCATATGAAGAGCATGAAAAGTACTCAGACGATGTCTGCTACGACTTAAGTCTGGAGCCAACAGAAGAAAACATCTTGATTATGTCGAAGACGGTAGATTTATTCAATTTGGAACACGTGCACTACCCTAAGAAATATCAACAATCTGTAGCAAAAAAATTGACTGAATTGCGTGTAGCACTAGCGAGCAATGCAGTAATTAATTTTCCAGATTATTGGATCATTCATCACTTCGCTTGTGAATGCCGTAAGCACTCAGGAAACCCCGAACCCATATACGATTTCAATGCCCCAAGAACAGATGAACTCGAATGGAGTCCGGGGTATGAACCCAGTAAGAATCAAATATCTACAGTCGATTTCTGCAAAGAAGTCCGCACCCTCGCCAGGTTAACTTTTGAGGACACACGTTGCGTTTACAATCTGGCAGGGGACAAATATTTGAGCATTGGTATCCTTACAGAGGATGATACGGATCGTGATATTCTGTACCACGACAAGGCATTTATAGAATCGCTGGAATTGATTCGCATGAAGTACGAAACGCAAGACTTGGAACTTCAATGCTTCGCATTTTTTTCAACCAACGCTGTCAATCGCGGTCTTCTCATTTGGTGGTTTGAAGGCGAATGTCCGCAAATTCGCTACGATAATGACGATCCCTCGGATTTAAAAAAATGGGCGCGCTGGGGTATTTCGCCAGAAATTCTCGATCTTGTTTCCAAAAATCATGAACAATCTACTCAAGCTGAGGCGTATATTGGCAGGGGAAAATCGTCAACAAGAATCAAAGCCTTCTTTTTAAAACACTGGATTGCAATAGCATTTGTTACATTTCTCCTTGCTATCCTGCTTTTTGGAAAACGCTAGTCAAATTCTGCAGCAGGTTCTGCATCTCTTAAATAAATCCTATTGATGTATTCCAACTTTAAACAAGCCCTACATAACTTGCCCCTTCGCTCAACGGTCATACTGACAGCCAGTTACATCAGCAGTAGAAATTGAAAAATCTTTCTCTGTCACTCAAATTCCTTTACGCGAATGTCCTTGAATTAGTCAGCGGGTGCTGGTTCATCGAATGCATTACCCAAATCAATATCTGCAGCTGGTTCTGCATCTCTTAAAGCAGCCGCCGCTTTCAACTGATCGTCCCTCTCTTTGTCCAACTCTGCCTGTCTCTTTGCCGCCCTCTCCTTGCCGGGAGCAACAGCATCATCAGGCATGTTCAACATCTTGCTGAAAGAGGCATGCAAATCGTCCCTTATATTCTTCGCGTACGCGTCGTGGTCTGCCTTTAATACAGCGCCATTGGCATTTCGCCCCTGCGGTAACTCCTTGCGGACCACGTCTACCTCAGGGGCAGGCACCGCCCACACATTACCTGCGCCTTTTTCACCTACGAATTTGTGCGATGTTTGGTTGCGCTTGGCTGCCTCAGCTGCATCGTCGCCCTGGACTCCTTTGGCTGTAACTACATGACCTTTCAAGGACACCTTTGCATCTGCCAGTTTCAAGTCAAACGCATGTGCATGACGTTCATCTTTCGACTCTACGTTCAGGTTCCAAGCATAGAATTCGCCCCCATCCCACTGTTTTAATTTCGTTTCACTTTCCGCGACGTCCCCCAACAACGGCAAACTAACTTTTGTACCATCCGTCACCGCCTGCACAACCTTGCTCCCGCCTGCCTGCGGCATCAGTTTCCCCTGTATGGGGACACGCGCCCCAATACCTTCGCTACTGTGCGCTGCCTGACCGTCACGCGCCAGTTGCGCCGTGCCCAGGTTCAGCGCCCTGCCACCCATCACATCTGCTTCACTCGCAAGGCCAGCGTCATCATTCACCGGCACGCCGGCCTTCATCTGGAAAGTTGGCCGGACACGGCCCTGTTTTTGTTGTAGTACGTGCAAGGCCGCATCATCTGCCATGCGCTGCACGGCCTGCATGCGTTGTGCACCTGGGCTGCTACGCATCATGGCTTGCAACGTGCTGGCTTGTGCTGCCTGCGGGCTGTTGTGCATCAGGGTCTGCAATTGCCGCTGCGCGACTGCTGCCGGGCGATTATCTGCAAATGCCGTCCTGGTCTCTGTGCTGAGTTGTGCCGGTTGCGTACCTTGCAATTCAGCCTTGATTGCTTGCTGTGCTGTTTGTGCTTCAGCCGGTGCCGGTAGTTGAGTTTTCATTGGCGTCAACATCTGTATAGGTTAGGGTCACTCAGCACATTTCACTTTTTATAGTGGTCAGCATGACACACGCAGGCTCATAGTGCGGGTCCATTTGCAGGGCGTCGTTAACATATTGCAATGCCTGCGGCAACTGACCCAGGTTGTAGTGGCACATGCCTAGGTTATACAGCGTGGGGCAGGCATTGCCATACAGACGGCAAGACCGTTCCAGATACACGATGGCCTCAGGATAATGTTCAATTTCATACAGCAAGCTGCCCAGCGCAAAGGCCAGGTCACGTACCTCACCCAGCGGATAATAGTGCTGCCATACCTGTGCGGCCATGTTGGCGACTTCCCGCTTGAGCGGGCCTTCCAGCGTTGTTGCATGTTGCATGAGGGCGACATAGCATCCCCAGAAATTGGTGGCATCCCAGCCGCTCATGCGCAGGTAGGCCAGTATTTGTTCCAGTTCCAGGCTGTCGGCATGGGCCTGGATAAAACGTTTTAAACTAAAGAAATCATCGGGACCGATATCGCTGATGTGTTCGGTAAACGCCTGCTGTGTCTCGATAAACTGCGCCGCGCTTTGCGGGATTGAATCAGGTGGTGCGTCAGCAAACACGGCAGCGCAAATATACAAATCCTGATGGCGCTGCGGGGTGGACATCCACAAGCCGCCTTGCTGACCAACGTAATGCGCTACGGCGTGGTAGTTGACCGACAGTGAAATGCTGCCGTGGCTGACCAGGCCAGGCGCGGCACGGAATCGCACGTCCTCTGCACGACCATAACCTTTATCAGCAGAAATCAGTAGCAAGCGCTTGTTGCTGATATGGCGTAAATGCGCGAGATAACGCAGCGACTGCACTGGCAACAGCACATGGCTGTCTGTCAGGTGTTGCTGGTAATGGGCCAATATCTGATTAAATTCTGGCTCGGGATAATAATCGCCAGACACCGGCACATCGCGCCACTGTGCCTGCACGCGCTGCAACAGGCTGACATCGTTCAGATCGGCTTCTGTTTGCTGGCTGTGCAGGCTCACCAGGCTTTCATGTAAGATGCCATCGTTGACGTAAAACGCATCTTGCTCGATGCTGTCAAACACGTAGTTGGCAATGACCACCAGCGGGTTGTTAAGCTGTGCCTGTGATAGCGTCACTTTGGAATTTTGCAAGCTGATGTCGTCGGTCTTGCTCATATCGACCAGGGCAAAATCGAGTACACCTTGGTTTATATAGGTTTGCAAAAACGGGTGCTGCCGCCAGAACGCAAGATTCTTTTCACAAAAATCGCTCATCACATAACACACAGGAATATGGCTGAGGGCCGACTGCTGCCAGACCGTAAAAAACTTTTTGATGAAATGGTAAGAGAAGCGCCCGGAGCCAGCGCCCAGTTCCAGCACGTATATAGGCTGGGTGGGGTCCAGTGGTGATTGCGCATCACGCAGCAAATCGCGCACATAGGCAAACACCAGCCTGGCATAGGCCTGGGCAATAAAGGTATTGCTGGTGATGTAATGCGGCACAATGCTGTGACGCCATGCGTCTATGCTTTGCTCGCTAAAAAAGCGGCGCTGCAAACGCCACAGCAAAGACGCAGACAGGCGCTGGTTTTTTTCCACCACAAAGCCAGGTGCCGGGGCTTCTTGTACGGTGTTTTCTTGCTCTGTGGTTTCCATACAATGGCCGGCTGGTAGGTATTGGGTAAGGAGTAAAAAGGGAGTTAACCTGATGCAACTGCCAGTGTAGATCAAAACATACTGCGCCCTAAATTATCACAATTGCCATTATCCGTCACCCATTTGCGATTTTTTCTGTTGGACTGCACAAGCGGCGTCTGGGGAATTGCCCTGCAAGTATTTCGTTTCAAGCGAATTTCAGTCTGACAATTTCTCAGTCCAGCAATTTCACAGAATAACCCTCTTTCCTGAACACCTCCAGCAATCCGTCACATCGCTCAGGGTTTGCTTTTGATTGAAAGACGTGGCTCAGGCCCAGTGCATAGAATTGCACACCTTCGCCCAGGTTCTGTTTTATTGTCCTTATCCAATTCTTGTTGCGACCACAGATAATCTCACGGTCAGATTCTTTCGAATCGCCTTCCCACAAGGGTGTCAAAAAACCTGTGGATACGCTGTCCGAAAATTCTTTATTGCTGTGAGCAATTCTTTCGTCAGACATGGGCTTGAAGTTGAATGGATCATAGGCCGTGACATATTTTTCCAAAAACTGAAGTCTTGCGTCCCCCATGTTGCAATAAGCTTCCAGCATTTCTGTGGCATTTTCTATAGATGCATTGGTTTTTTCTTTGCGCTCCAGGGCTATAAAGCTGGCAATTTGGGAACGGGCCGTGCGGTCTATACCAAGTTGGCGTTTCAATTCAGGATTTTTGCGCAGTATTTCTGAAAATTTTTCTATCATGGCGGCATGCAGGCCGTACTCAGAAAGATTCTCTACCCTGCTCTTCACAAAATACAAATTGGCCTGGTGAAGTTCGCGTTTTTGCTGCTCGTTTAATTCAAGCCTGGCAGCAGTGGCATCAGCTTGTTCATCCGTTGGCATGGTCATGGCCGCATCCGCTCTTGTCACGCGGTCACGTAGTGCCTGCAAGCGTTGACGGTTGTCGGGCGTATCAGACAGGGGTACCGGGCAAGCAGGCATCTTGAAACTGATCAGCAATGCAGCCTCATGCGAAAAGACATCTGCCTTCAGCGCCAGCGGCATGATCGTTCTTTGCAGATAATGGTCGTATTCCACATCCAGCCCGTTATGGGTAACAGGCAAGATATAGAATTTCCCGCTGACACCAGTCTGGTTTGTTCCAGATATTTCCCACAAGCGGGGTACATCGGCAGCAAATGCCAACCTGCTTCCCATTCCGCCCATCAGCATTGCGATGCACAGATGAAGAATGCAACTGAGGGTATTCTTCCGTTGCGCACGCGTGGTGGTTAGTGATCTGGTTTGTTCGTTGTTCAATTTCTGCAAGGGCTCATCCATACTTTCCTGATTTCAATATCTCGTTTCCATTGAGGGAATGGACTCTGTCCATCTTGTTTTTCCAATCCAGGTTAAATTGGTTGATCCAGTTCACGTCATATCTTCCACTTGGCGCTGATTATTTTTTTCAGTGTTGCGGCCCCAACACCACTTATTGTCGTTAAATTTTTCAGCGTATGGTCACCTGGATTGCTCTTCAACCATTTAACTATCGCAGTTGATCGTGTCATATTTTTAACGACGGCATTTATTTCCGTGGCAGTCATTGTCCGCATATCGTCCGACGCCACCGCCCCGCCGCTCACCGAGGTTTTTTGGCGCGCATATAAATAAACTGATTTCGCCTTTTTATAAGTTGCCTTCGGTTTTTTTGGGGGCTTTACCGGAAAAGGTAGTACGGTTCCGGTAGAACTATCTCCATCAGTAAAGACCGAAAACATGAAGCGTTCTGGTGCTGTCGGACTGTAGATACTACTCGCATTAATTGCAGTCAACACCTGAACACCTTCCTTCCTGCCTGTGACGCTCCCCTCCAGGTTCGAACTCACATCTTTTGCATTCGCATGCCAATATCCAGGTATGCGTGTCATGAACTTGAATTTGGTCGGTAAGCTACCATTTTTTGTATTTTTCTGAATGTAGTCAATGCCATCGTGCCAGGTTATACCGGACCCTCCAATTGTTTCGGTTTTCCCATCCATCACTCTGTCTACCAAATCCGACACAGGTACTTCATAGGTATCAGAGGGGTAACTGACTTCCGCTTTGACATACACTTCTTTTTTCTTCGTCACCGCTTTCGTCGCGCCATTCTCCAACACAGATGAATACACCGGTGCATTAAATTCGTTTTCCTGCGGGGCGAGATTCCATGATTCATATAAATTAAACTTTGTGGGATCCATAATCTGATCACCGATAAGATGCCCACCTTCATACTGCTTACTTAACAAGTCGCCTGTATTAATCAGCTCTTCTTGCACGCCCATCCTGCCCACCTTGGATTCCCCCGTTCCCGAACGTCCTTTCCCGCGGGGTGACGTCGATACAGCCTCGACAGATCCAGGTCTATAAAATGTCTCAGTCACGCTATCATTACCACTGTTTAACAAGGTGTCATTCTTATTCACTTTCGGAAGCGGGCTGCCACCAGCCTCAAACTCTTCTTTCATATAGTGCTTGTTGATATTTTTCAGGAACTGTCCCAATGGGCTCAGTTCCTGTCCATCATACTGGACCGCATCCAATTTATCCGTACCGCCGCCCCCTATCCGCCCGGACACTATTTTCGTAGTGACGGGAACATAAATGGAAGGTGATGCCGTTAACTCTGCATACATTTTGCTGTCTTCTGCATCGTGTACCAGATGTGATGCATCTAAATCAAACTGTGTTTGCAAGCTCTGCAATTTCCGGTTCAACCTGGGTACGTCTTCGTCGGTCACAGCGCCCTGCTTCATCCACGCATTAAAAATATCGCCGGCCGCCTTTTTTCGTCCGTCCGGATTCATCTTAGGCAATATTTTTTCTGTCCATTTTTTATTTGTGTACACCGCTTTTTCAGAATAGACGCCTGTATTGATGACATGAAAGAAAATTTGCTTGTTCTTTTCCGGGGAGTCAGACTCACCCAAATACAAGGCATTGCGTCCAGTTATTGCGGCCGCAATCCGAAGTTGCTGCTTCTGCTGCTCTTCCCATTGGCCATGATCATATTTTTCGTCGCCAAGAGAAATCCCTTCATTTTCTTCTTCAATAATTTCATTGCCATCTTCGTCTTTTTCCGTATAGTTAATTGAAGGAGAAAATCTCATCGCTTCCATTTCCTGGCTAAATTCATCGGATTCATCAAATGAATTAGCTTCCTCTCCTTCCTGGAAAATGTCTTCCTTCACTCCATGCTCTGCCACTGCCTGCCAGCCGTTTTCTTCGATCACATCGTCCACGGCTTCATCAAAAGCGCTTTCAAAATCAGCGAAAAATTCTTCTGTCAATTTCTGCTCAACCACATATTGAATGAAATCCTGATGAACACGATTTCCCTTTTCCTCAACGGTGATCTTTCCATTACTTTCCTCTGCGAATTGCATTCCATGCTCCCGCCCAAGATGGACAGCAAGGTCACTTTGATCTTCGATTTGTTTTTCAGGTACTTGAAGCTCAGGCTGGTAGGAACTAGAGGAAGAAGACCAGTCAATATCATCTTCAATTTCAATGGGAATTCCGACATCTTCAAACAAGTGGTGTTCGCTGAGAGCATCAACGTTCTCCTCTTTTCCCTCATCGATCATGGGGCGTCCTTTTTCCTCTTGCACGGAAAAACTGGAAGAAAACGCCTGTTCACCCAGCAGGAAGTTGTCTATGTAGCCCTGGTCTTCAGGCAAGGCAGAGGAATTCTGATAATCCACAGATTCGTCATCCTCCATGCCGGGCCCTGAACCCTCTGCTGCCTCATTATTGTGAAGCGGAGAACTAAAACTGGGTTCGTAACTGCCTTCATTTTTTAATTTCTTTTTTTGATTTTCAGAAGGCTTTTTCCTTTTTTCATCTCCAAACCTGGTGAATTTTCTTTTCAACGGTATTTCGGTCCGTCTAATTTCCCACTCACCTAACCACTGATCATTGATGAAATAGATGTTCAGTGTTTCCTGCCCACCCAAAATCATCAATTGTATTTTCCCTCCATCTCTGGCAATTTCCTTATAATATTGACCTGCTTCCATGTCTTGCCACAAGCCCCCCACTGTTTGTATAAACGCGCCTTGAACTACTTGCTGGCTCCCGGCACCTGATATCACCGTGGGAACGGTATCCGGCGCAGCACCGTGATATCCGGCACCACTAGTCAAAGCCCGCGCCCCCATGACATCAGCCTCGTTTTCCAGCCCAGCGTCATCATTGACAGGCACGCCCTGCTTCAATTGCGTAGTCGCCTGCACCCTGCCCTGCATTTGCTGCACTACGTGCCAGGCTTCGTGCGGCAAATGCTGTTCTTGCCCCGGTGCCAGGTGGATGTCGCTGCCCTGGGCATAGGCATGGGCCTGTAATTGCGCTGGCTGGGATGAGTTGTAGTGCACCTTGACGTGATTAAGACTCATACCGGACAGGTTTTCCACACCCGTCTTGAGTTCGTCTGGCAAACCCGTACGATTGGGACTGGCAGGTGCTGCCTGCGTGCGTACAGTGCTTGCGGTGCTTGCGCCAGAATCACTGCCCTGTACCTGACGCTGCGACGGTGCTTGCTTCATGGCGTCATCAGTATTGCTGCTGACAGGCAAGCGCTGTATCTGCGGGCTGTTCTGGCTGTTATGGCTGTTCTGGCTGTTGTCTGCCAATTGCCGGATAGATCGCAGTTGCCGTGCCTGTGGGCTGTTGTTGGCCAGTTGCTGCATGGACCGGAGTTGATGTGCTTGCGGGCTGTTGTCAGCCAGCGCCTGCAAGCGTCTTTGCATTTGTGCAATAGGTCGCTGATCAAAAAATTCCCGCCCTGCTTCATCGGGCAGTTGTTGCGCCGGCTGGGTAACAGTCTGCGTGCTGGTAGGTGCCTGGTCGCTGGTGACGCGCGCCGCCGTTTCACTCATGGTGTGATTTCATTCTGGTTTCTAGACGAAGTTACTGACCAACTTACTGACCAACTTACTGACAAGCACAAAGAATTTACATTGTTATTATAATAATTTTGGTGTAATTTATCACTTGTTTCGTTTTTTTCGTGTTGTAGACTGGTGCTTTGGCATTGCCTCAAGCGAGAAAAGCCAAATGCCAGTCAAACCATTCCATACATGCCAGGGTGATTTATGAAATCGCGTCTCTCAGCACCGGTAGAAGCAGCAAGACAAAGTCCTTCGTGGCAAAACACGCCGCTGCAAAAAAAGAAAAATCCGCCCGGCTTCACGGATCAAAGGCCGGCTGCCATCGCACAAATGAAATTGCAAGCCATGGCAAGCAACAGCCCGCAGGCGATGCAGCTCAAGGCAAGAATGGAAATGACAGGCCAGCACAACTTGCCGGTACAGCGGGCAAAAGAGGACGACCTCATGCAGGGCAAGTTTGACACTGCCCAATTGGCGAAGGAAGACGAACTTACGCAGGGCAAGTTTGACACTGCGCAATTGGCCAAAGAAGAAGACTTGATGCAAGGCAAGTTTGAACCTGTGCAGCGGGTGGAAGACGAAGAGCCGGTGTAAGGCAATCTGCTGCAGATTTGTAGCGCGTCATCAGGGAAGCAAGAAAACAGCCCGCCATGCAGACATACACCAGCCAGGACGCCGCCAGCAAAACCCTGTCATCCAGGACAAAAGGGAGCAAGACGCCAAGCCTGGCGGTGATAGACGCCGGCACCCGGACAGTCGATCAGCGCCATGAAGCAGGTGCCATGCGGCAATTGCAAAGCCGGGCAAACCACAGCCCACCGGCATTGCAATTGCAAAGCCTGCAGCAGATGGCCAGGCAAAGCCCGCAGGCTAAGCGGCTCCACACCTTGCAGGCCATGGCGGATGAGCGCAGCCCAACGCATGCAAAACCAGACCAACGATGCCGCAGGCAGCGCGCGCTCAACAAAAATCCACCCAGCAAATAAGCACGGCTTGCCAGCGCAACTGCAGGCAGGCATGGAAAGCCTGTCCGGCATGTCTTTAGACCATGTCCAGGTGCATTACAACTCCGACAAACCCGCCCAGTTACAAGCCCATGCTTATGCCCAGGGCAGCGACATCCACCTGGCACCGGGGCAAGAAAAGCACTTGCCGCATGAAGCCTGGCATGTGGTCCAGCAAGCACAGGGCCGCGTGCGCCCCACCCTGCAGATGAAGCAGGGGGTGGCAGTCAATGACGATGTGGGGCTGGAACAAGAGGCCGATGTGATGGGGGCCAGGGCTCTCGCCATCGCCCCTGTATCTGCTAAAACTACCAGTGGCAAAGAGCCTGGTTCTTTGTCAGTGCAAAAACTTGCCATTGCGCAGGCGATGCCGGTTATTCAGCGTGCGATTGTAACGACTGTTAAATACACGAAGCCTGTTGCAGATCAACACAAAAGTAAGATGGCGGCATTAGAAAAATATCTTGACACATCGCTAGCCGGTCTGGGCAACGAAATCAAAAAAATCAATATCGATGTCATGACCAGAAGCCTTACTGATCCTGCCAGGACCGATAAAAAAGGCGATACCATCGAGGTATATATTGGCGACTGGTTTGTCATTTCCGCTTCTGTGGGAGATCTTTGCGGCATGATCGCGCACGAAATAGGCGTACACACTCTGGCAAATGATCAAATGGGAGTGGGCGATAAAAGTGAAGAGAAAACATACGAGAAAATACCGTTCAATGTCAATGTAGGATGGCACACCCATACAATAAGCCCCTGGGATGACAAAAATAAAAAAGGGGGCCGCCAACAAGACCACGTCAATGTCGTGCGTGACAAGGGGACGGATGAGGGCCCAATGCGACAAATCAAAGGACAAGCCATCACAGATAAAAATGGAAAATCACTCAAGGGTGGGCCCTATGATGAGGATTCAGCCAATCGCCGGGCCGAGGTATATGCCAATACCATGCTAGGCCTGGGTGATGCAATCGATGCTGATAACACCATCAACCAAGAGGAAAAAGACCAGCGTCTGCACGATTTGCTGAATTCTTTCCTGTTCGATTATGGTCGCATGTTGGCAGGCAACGATGTCGCCCTGCGTGTGATAGACAAGACCCCACTTGTTGCACAAGTGTTCAACTGGTACAAGAACGTCATTATCACCCGCCACAGTGCAGCCCACGGCTGGTTACTCAGAAAAACCATGCAACCCGAAGCCAGCACCTGGGGGCTAAGAGCCTATTTACTGGGGCGAATGGCCCAGTCCGCCAGTGCAAAGGTATTACCTGAATCGGTACACAATCTTGGTGCCGGCATTGCCAATGTGGGTGGGCAGGTATTGGGAGGTTTGGGGTCAGTCGCATCCGCAATGACGCCAGGCTTCGTCAAAAAGGGACTCAATTATGGCTTGCGCACGGCTGATTTTTTATACGGTGAAGCAGAAAATCAAGTGTTTCCACGCGTGACTGAAGGCCTTGGCTGGGTCGGGGGCAAAGCGCTTGGAGGCCTTGGTTGGGCCGGCGGTAAAGCGATTGGAGGTCTTGGTTGGGCCGGGGGTAAATTAGGTTTGTGGTGACCAGGCTTGCACGCTGATCGGGATGATTGCCAGAACGGGTAAGCTTTAAAAGCATAGCGTGGTTGGAGTCATTACCTTGCCAATAATCAACATCATCAAAAACAAGCTGGACCGCCATCCCATAACCCCAGCTTATAGTCCCTGTATGCATTTGACGACCTTATTTGGCAACCTTATTGCCAAGCATGTGCATATTTACAGATGCTTACCAAAATTTAAAGCAATATAGAGAAATTCGATTGTCAGCCCTGTCTGCATTCGATAGTATTCGTGCAACTAAAGACCTCTGCGCAAAAGGGAGAATTCATGCGTCGTATTTGGATCGTCACCGGTACTGTTGTCACAGTGGCCGCCGCAGCTCTTGGCTACCAGTTGGGTAAGCACTGGAAAGATTATCACTATGTGGGCGGTCGCCTGAAAGTGGATATGTCACAAGCTGATGCGCTGATACGCACCACCAGCCTGTCTAAACTGCCGCGTGATTTGCTGCGGGTGCCCATCGCCAAAGATGTGCTGACCGAAGACCTGGCCTTTTATTACGAGCAGAACGAAGACCGCATGGGCCTGAACGGTGCCATCAAGCGTATTGCCTATGAGCATGAACTTGACTGGCAAGACAAGCTGTATGCCAGCATTTTTAATGAACCGGCAGAAGTCGCCTTCTGGCGCGATGGCAAAGGTGCGCTGCGCCATTATGCGGTCGTCATGCGCCGTGGCGTATTTACCAAGGCGCTGGAAGAAGCTGCCAAGGTCGCCTTGAAAGATGGCCAGTTGAAAAAAGCGGGCGACATCAGCACCAGCAATGGCAATGCGCTGGTCCTGGCACTGGAAGTCAACCCGCGCCGTACCCTGCTGTTGATCAGCCAGGGCGACCGCCTGGTGGTCTTGTCTGATCCCGGCCTGCTGTTTGATGAAAGCAACAGCATGGTGAAAGAAGCCCGTGCTGCCGTCACCAACTGGCTGGAACATGATGGTGCGCTGGCCAAGCAATTTGACCTGGACAATATAGTAAGCTCTGCGGCCCCGCCTGCGGACACCGCCAGACACACGCTGGCCATCGGTGCGCCTACCATGGCGCTGGGGTATGGCGCTTTTGTGTCGGGCTTTAAAGGTATGCGTTTTGATTTTGGTGGCGACTGGTCAACCTCGGTCTGGCTGGATTCAAATAAACTGACATCGGCCCAATTGCTGGACCCGGCCCTGTGGACAGCCGCCCCGGCCAACCCCAGCGCCTGCGTGGTGATGCCAGTTGACTGGGCGATGGTGAACAAGGTATTGAAAGAAGCATCTGCCAAACCCAATTTACCTGAGCAGGCGCTGGCCAGCCTGTCTGGCCCTGGCCTGGCTTGCTGGTACCGTGAATCGAACTTGTATTCACCGGTATTTATTGCCAAACTGCCCGCCAATACCGCCAACCGCGACACTACCTTGCAAGCCATGGCCACCTGGGCCATCGCCAGTGGCGAACAGGCCGCACCCGGCAAGGGTAAAACCAAGGCCAAGCCTGATCAAAAATTCTGGCGCAATGCCAACAGCAAGGCAACGCTGGCGGCCAGTGCCGATTTTGTGGTGTTTTCGCCGGACGGCGGGTTGGTTGAAAAAGTCATCGACACCATCGCCCGCAGCAACCCCAGCGTGGCAGACCAAAGCCCTGGCACACAGAACACACTGGGCCTGATCACGCCGCGCCCGCTGTCTGAAATGGCGCAGCGTGAAGTGTATGCAGCACTCAGCGGTCCGGATGACACGAATTTCCTGGATGCAGCCAAGACCCATCTGCCAGCGCGTATGAAAGCCCTGGCCAGTTACCCGCCTATCCGCCTGGAATTGAGCAAGACCCAGGCCAGTGGCAAAGCCTGGCAAAAAGTCGATTGGATCAGCAAGGAGAAATCCAATTGAACCGCCGACAAGTCTTGCACACCCTGGCACTGAAGGGCATGCTGGCCAGCAGCACTGCATTAGGCATATTAGGCTGGCAGCGGCTGGCGCTGGCGCAAAAAGTGACGGCACCAGCGGTACCTTTGCCGCTGCCAGTGACGTTGCCGACAGCCGGCAACAGCAAAGCGGCCAGCCTGGCTTCGCCATCAGTGAACAGCACGCCGATGGCACTGACACCAGCACAATCACGCAGTTTTAGAGGCTGGATGACACGCATCATCGCCGCCCAGTTAACCGCAGGCCCCACCCCGCGCTGGCAACAGCGTGACTGTGTGGGCCTGGTGCGTTTTGCCGTGGCCGAATCGCTGCGCGAGCATGATGAAAAATGGAAGCGTGCCAATGGCATGCTGGGCACCGCCTTGCCGCCAGAAATCGAGCTGGACAAAAGTACCCAGTCAGTGCGCCATCAGTGGCGGCTGGCAGATGGTTCGGTATCAGCCTATGTCAGCGCGATAGAAATGGTGCAGGAGAACGCCCGTTTTCGCAGCAAGGACTGTAACCTGGCAGCCCCCGGTGATTTGCTGTTTTATGACCAGGGCGATGCCCAGCATCTGATGGTGTGGATGAATTCTTACATTGCCTATCACACCGGCACCGTCACGCCCACTGACAATGGCTTGCGCGCCGTCAAGCTGCGCGACTTGCAAGCCTGGCGCGATACGCGCTGGCACCCTACCCAAGATAATCCCAATTTTGCGGGCGTGTATCGCCTCAATTTCTTGTCCGCCTGAAAGCGCCCAATGAAAGCCAAACTCAATCAATCTCGCTATTTCACTTTCCTGACAGCGCTGTGCGCCCTGTTATTGTTCATGCCTGCGATAGCGCAGGATGGCAGTAGCGGTTCATCGTTCTTCTTGCTCAGTGATGCGGCCTACGGTTCTGCCGACAATGCCACCGTGCGACTGGAAGCGCAAGACATGGGCCAGATCGCCGAATATGGTGGTGTCGATGTGTACGTCTATAAGGTCAAAGACCCGCTGGACTTTTTGAAGGCACAAAAAAACCTGCACCGCATTGATAGCCAGGGCAACTACAAAGGCAAGGGCATTGCTGATGCGCTGGCCCGTACCTGGGATAGCTGGTGGATGGCGTCGCGCCGCATGTGGCGCAGCCTGTTTTCTGCCGATGCCAGGAAAGCCGTGACCACGCAAGTGCCAGAAGTGCGTCTGCACCCGCTGGTCAAAGCCCCGACACCACAGCAACTGAACCCGCTGTACCAGCCGCTGAAGGCGCATACCCTGGTAGACAGCTTCCGTTACCCTGTGCACGTGGCCCAACCGATACAGCCGCCCAAAGGCGTCCAGCTCGATGGCAGCAGCAGCGAATTTATCGCTTCACCCAAAGGCAATGTCCTGATACCGCTGGGTAAAAAAGAACCCGGCCTGTACCTGGTGGAAGCCATGGTCGGCAGCTATCGCGCTGTGACTTTGGTGTTTGTATCTGATTCCATCGCCGTCACCAAAGTGTCCAGCAAACAAATGCTGGTATGGGTAGCAGACCGCCGTACCAGCCAGCCGGTGGCGGAAGCCAAAACCGTATGGACCGATGGTGCCGGTATCTTAAGTACCGGTAACACCGATGCCAGCGGCATCGCCAATTTTGAGCGCGATGCACCAGAAAAAACCTATGTCTATGGTGAAGACAGCAAAGGCGGTGTCTTTGTTGCAGAAAACTATTATTACGACAGCGAAATCTATAACACCAAACTGTATGCCGTCACCGACCGCCCCCTGTATCGCCCTGGCGAAACTGTATATGTGAAATTTTTGGGGCGTACCTTTGTCTCAGCCCGTGAATCCACACCCATCACCGCAGGTGAATTGAAGTTGCAGGTGTTTGATGCCAATGGCTTCCCGGTCGCGGCCCAGACCCTGCAAATGACACCGCAATCGGGTGGTGATACCGTATTCCAGTTGCCAGACAATGCTGTGGCCGGTGGTTACGAATTACGCTTCAACTACAAGGGCAATAACTACGGTGCCGCTTTCCGCGTGGCCGAATACCAAAAGCCGCATTTTGAAATTAATGTCTTGCCCGGCAAAAAAGATTACAAAACCAATGAAGCCATCAGCGGCAAGCTGCAACTGGTCTACCCCGACGGCAAACCCGTGGTCAATGCCAAGGCCGACCTGACCGTGCGCGCCCAGCGCCTGACGATCGTGGAAGGTGACCTGGGTTATGCAGGCCAGTTTCCCGTTCAGTTGAGCAACACCGTGCTGACCACTGACAGCAATGGCTTTGTCGACTTTAAACTGCCCGCAGCGACTGAACCCAGCCGCTACGTCTTGACGGTGTTGGCGACCGACGGTGCCGCCTACCGCGTGCGCGCCACCAAAGAAATTTTGGTGGAACGTGGTGCCGGTACCTATAGCCTGAAAGCCGAACGCGCCTTCTCTGCCGTTGGTGAAAACATGAACTTTGCCATGACTGCCCTGCCGGTACCCGGCAACGTGGTCAGCACCCTCAGCGCGCCAGCAACATGGGATTGGGTCAGGCTGGAAAACCAGAAAAAATCCAGCGGCAAACTTGGCAACAGCAATAAGCTGGGCCTGGCCTTCCCTGAACCTGGCACCTATACCCTGTCCGTGCGTGATGCTAACGGCAATATCCTTGGTGCGACATCCCATTATGTCAGCGGTGCCGGCGTCGCTGCGCCGCAGGGTTCGATAGAAATGGTGTTTGACAAGGCCAGCTACAAGCCGGGTGAAACAGCCAGTGCCCTGATCACCTTCCCGCAGCAAATCGACCAAGCCCTGTTCACGCTGGAGCGGGACAAGGTAGAAAAAACTGCACTCATGACCAATGCCAATGGCTGGCTCACTGCCAAGCGTTTATCACCGATGCAGTGGAAGGTAGAAATACCGGTGCAGGATACCTATGGCCCCAACATCACCCTGTCTGTGGTGTATGTGAAGGGTGCCGACTATGTGTTCCAGAACCTGGGCTTAAAAGTGGAACAGCCACGCATCAATGTCGCCGTCAAAGCCGACAAGGCCGTGTATGCGCCGGGTGACAAGGTCACGCTAGACCTGACCGCCATGGTCGCTGGCCAACCAGCAGGCGGCAGCCAGTTGACGGTGGGTGTGGTGGATGAAATGATCTATGTGCTGCAGCCTGAAATTGCACCGGACATTTCTGACTTTTTCTATCACCCGCGTCGCAACAACGTGCGCACCTCGGCCAGTCTGAGCTTTATCGCCTATGACCTGGCGGTGCCACCATCCAAGCTGGCCTTGCCGGCCAACGGGCAAACCCATGACCGTGCCATCAAGGTATTGGAAAGACCGCGCCGCGAAGACAAGGACACCGCCCTGTGGCAACCGAATGTCACGACTGATGCATCAGGCCGCGCCCGCCTGAGCTTCACCATGCCTGATTCGCTGACACGCTGGCGCATTACCGTGCGGGCCACGGCAGCCAGCGGCAATGTCGGCCAAAACATTGCCTACGTACGGTCTGACAAAGACTTTTATGTGAAATGGACCAGCCCGAACTGGATGCGCGTGCAAGATGCCCCTAACGCCAGCGTCGCCATCTTCAACCAGGGCAACCAGGATGCCAGCGCCAGCCTCAGTGTTACAGGTTCTGGCGTCAACAAACAAGAAAACCTGAAACTGAAACCGGGTGCCAATTTTGTGTCGCTGCCGCTGAAAGCCAATGGCCTGGACAATAAAATAGACCTGTCGCTGGCTGTGGGCGGCAAGACGGTGGATGCGCTGAACGTACCGCTGAAAATCATCCCCGTGCACTGGCTCAGCCAACGCTCGGTCAGCGTGCCGGTCACCGGCAAGGAAACCATATTGAAACTGCCAGCAGATGCCAGCAACCTGCAACTGCAATTTGCAGACAGCGCCAATGCCCAGTTCCGTCGTTTGATGGATGACCTGATCGACTACCCGTTTGGTTGTGTCGAGCAAACATCCAGCCGCCTGATCCCCTACAGCCTGGCCTTGCAGGCGACGCTGCCAAGTGAAGAGAAACTGACGGCACAACTGACCCAACGCCTGTACAGCTACCGCTTCCGCCTGGCGCAAATGGCTGGCCCCAACGCCAGCTTTGGCTGGTGGAGCGTGCCAGAAAAGGATGGTGATGCCCTGCTGACCACCTATGCCTACTATGCCGACTGGCATGCCAGCCGTGCCCTCAAACTGGCGCTGCCAGACGGCCATTTTGACCGCCTGACCGAAGTCTATCGCAAGGACGGCATCAACCAGCCCGTATGGCAACGCGCCCTGATGCTGTACTGGATGCAGGACATGGGCTTGCCGGTACGTTCACTGGCCGAAGCCCTGAGCGAAGAACTGGGCAACAAGGCTGCATCTGCCAAACCGGCCGCTGTGACCCCTCGCTCTGGTATGAGCAGCATGATCTTCGCCAACCGGGATGATGATCTGCAAAACGCCATGAGCACCCTGCTGGCCGCCTATGTGGTACAGCAAAGCAAGGGCAACCTGACAGCCGCCACCAGCGCAGCCCTGCCGGATGCCGCAGCACGCGTGCACCAGGCCGACCTGCCTTTGGGTGAAGCCCTGCTGATTTTGACTGGCAAACGCCCGGCCAATGAAAGCGCAGCGGTACTTGAATGGGTACGGGCTGAATACCCAACCATAGACCGCGCCTTGGCCCTGCTGTGGACTTACCGCGCCATGGGTGGCGGTACTGCCGGCAAATCTGGCGCCAATGACCCACTGCTGCGCAACAACATGGCCAAGGTAGAACTGGAAGCCGGCTGGCAGGCAAGGGAAACCATCACCGGCCAGAATGTATTCCGCTGGAATGTCACTGCCGCCACACCGGCACCAGGCGTCATCAAGATGACATCGACCCCAAGTGCCGGCATGATAGCAATCGCCCAGTTTGACAGCCGCGAGCCAGAAAAAACCAGCCTACCAGTGAAGCTGGAACGCCGCCTGTACCGCCTGGTACCAGAAGCCATCACAGCACCAAGCACCACGCCAAGCACCGCAAGCAAGCCTGCCGCCAACTCTGCCAGTGCTGTGGCGCAGCCTGTACCTGGCAAAGCTGGCTTCAAGCTGGAATTATTGGGCGATGGAGCCACATTGAAAACCGATGAAGTGTATCTGGATGAAGTCGTGCTGACCCGCACATCTGGCCCGACGCTGAACTTTGGCATCGTTGAAGTACCGCTGCCACCGGGTACCACGGCTGACCGCTCTACCTGGGGCATCAGCGTTCGTTTCCCTGGCGGCAAAGATATGGAAGCGATGGAACGTGCGCGTTATGAACAGACCCCACGCGGCTATGCCGTGCCAGTAGACGCACTGACAAATGAAGTCGTGGTGCGCCACCTGGTCAGGGCCGCGCAGACCGGCAAGTTTGCCCTGCCGCCTGCCCGCTACTACCGCATGTACCAGCCAGACCAGAAAGCCTTTGAGGACAAGCCACGTGCGATTATGGAAATTCGCTGACCCTGCGCGCAAGCTAGTCCGCATCACCATGCTTGCCAGCACAACCATAGGAACCATGGCGATGCTGCCTTTATCCGCACTTGCGGATGAAAGCGGCAACGCCACGGTGGCATGGTTGCGTGATGGCAAAGTAGAGGCGCGCGCCTTGTCGGGTACCTTGCCTGGTACCTCAGCCAGCACATCATCCAATCAGGATGGCAAAGCGGTAGAACAAAAGATTCCCCTCGGTAGCCTGTGGAAGCTGTTTGTCTACGCCTACCTGCAAGACAATCACGTGCAGGAAAGTGCCTATACTTGCAATGCAAAAAAAGACCTGCGCAGCAAGCTGGAAAAAGACGAAGAACGTTATTGCTGTGAACCCGGCGATCAGGTACAGCGCGACAGCGCCCTGGCAAGATCATGCGCGCCCTACTTTTCACCGGCACGCCTTGGCCTGAACGACAAGGACTGGAAAAGCTATTGGCAAACCCGCAGCGACGCCACCTGGTTACAGCGCACGGCGCAACTACAGCCAGACACCCAGATCAGCATCAGGGATTTGCTGGAGACCTTAAACAAGTTTTCACCACAGGCACGCGCCGCTGCCCGCACAGCCCTGCTGGAAACCGCCGTGCAAGGCTATGGCCGCGCAGCCTGGGCGCAACTGGGCACTGGCATCCGCTACAAAACCTATTCCTGGCATCTGCCTGACCAGAGCGCCTTTGGCGGTGCCGCAGGCTGGCTGGCCGATGGCACGCCATTCTGGTTTGGGGCGCGTGGGTCCAGCCGGTCTAGCCTCAGCACCTGGGCCAATGCGCTGGCCACCACCCTGCCCGCACCACGCTGGGCAGGCATCAATAACATGGACAATGTTGGTGACGAAGCCCATTGCGTCGATGTCGATTTTTTTGCGCGTTACCCTTTGCGCGAAGTGCTGCCTCTGCCAGTGCCTGTCAACTCGACCGGCACCACCGCCCGCGCCGGCACCATGACAGGCAAATATCGCCTGCAATTTTCCAATGGCAATACACTGGACATCAACAGCAATGGCAGCCTTAACCTGCAACGTGCGCCCGGCATGGCACCGCAAATCAGTGGCCGCCTCAGCGTCAATGACTATGTCGCCCGCGTGATAGACCGGGAAGGTGATGCCAGCAATGTGCAAGCCGCCCGCAGCCTGGCGATTGCTGCCCGCACTTACCTGGTACAAAATGCCACCCTTGACCATGGCTGCTGGCGCATCGCCGACGCCACCAGCCGCCAGCGCGTCAGCGCTAACCCGCCAACCGAAGCCGCCATGGACGCCGCCTGGTTTACCGATGACCTGATATTGCAAGGCGCAAACGTGCGCTATCACAATGACAGTGCCGGCACCAACCGCATGTCTTTGAAAGACGCGGCAAAGCAGGCCAGCCAGGGCTGGAATTTTGAACGCATCCTGGCCGCCAGTTATCCGCAAGCCAGCATCGCCAGCTTCAACGGCAAATCCGATTGCCAGCCGCTGGCCGCCGCACAAAGCTGGCTGGCCAATAACAGCAGCAAATGGCAAGCCCTGCTGCGCCGCGAGCCCGGTTTTGAAAACCCCGACACACCGCCCGCCGTATGTGCCCTGGCCAGCGGCAACCCGTATTCAGACCAGAAGCGCATGCGTATTTATGCACGCGGCTGGCGCAGCCTGGACGAACGCATCACCCTCGCCCATGAATACCTGCACCTGGCTTTACGATTTCATCCGAACGGCGCCAAAGAAGACTATGTAGAAAAACTGGCGCGCCGCCTCATAGAAGGAAGTACATGATCAAGCTCAAATTCACACGCCTGGCATTCGCCGTTGGCACAACCGTGGCCATGCTATCGGCGACCAGCGCCTTCGCTGCCGATGTCAATGTCGACGCCCCGCGTGGTGGCTGGCGGCATAGCGGTGGTGAATCATCACCTTTTACCCAGCCTGTGCATTACCCGGCATCGTCCGTCAATACCGAAGGCCAGAACGAAATGGCCCTGATCAAAGGCCGCATCAATGGCAACATCAAAAAAGGCCCGGGCAAACTGATCGTCAATGGTGTCGGCATGCCGCTGTCTGTGGGCGCAGCCGGTGAATTTGCCCGCCCCTACTCGTTCAGTTCTGGTTCCAACAATGTCGAAGTGCGCAGCCCTGACGGCAGCGATGTCAAGCGCGTGCAGTTTTTTGACACCAACACCAGCCGCCCATTGACACGCCTGCGCGTGGTCTTGTCGTGGGACAGCGATGGCACCGATCTTGATCTGCACGTTATTTCACCCGATGGCCAGCATGTGTTTTACGGCAACCGCGTGGTAGCCAATGGCGGCGCACTGGATGTCGATGTCACCACCGGCTATGGGCCAGAAATCTATGCCAACACCGCCCCCATCAAAGGCACTTACCATGTGTACGTCAACTACTATGGCAGCGGTGGTAACGACAAAGACCTGACCATCGCCAAGGTCGCCATCATCAGCCAGGAAGGCACGCTCTCAGAAAAGCAGCAAATTTTTCAGGTGCCCATGCGCAAAGCCGGTGAGCTGACGCTGATCAAATCCTTCACCTATCCTTGAGACCCACGCCATGAAGATCCCCCTTTTTTTGCTGGGCTGTGTCGTGCTAAGCGGTGCGATCGGCACCACCCATGCCCTGGCCGATGAAAAACCCGCCGCCACTGAACAACCCACCATCAACAGCCCGCGTGGTGGCTGGAACTATGGCGGCCTGACCGACAAATCCAGTGAAGGACGTGCCTCTTACCCGCTGCCACCGATAGACCGTGGCACGCAAAAAAACCGCACCCTGATCGAAGGCCACATCCGCGACGCCGGCAAGCAAAGAAAGCACACCCTCATCGTCAACGGCAACCCCATGGTACTTAACTATGGCACCGATGGCCGCTATGAACGCCACTATGCCTTTGGCAGCGGTTCCAACAATATAGAAATCATGGGGCCAGATGGCAAGAGCCTGCAACGCGTACAGTATTACGAAGCCAATACCCAGCAACTGTCGCCACAGCTACGCATCATCTGTTCATGGGATGCGCCAGAAGCCGAAGTGGACCTGCACATCATCACCCCCGACGGCCAGCACGCCTTTTTTGGCGTACCCACCTTGAATGGCGGTGGTGGCCTCGATGTGGATAGTGTCGACGGCCCCGGCCCCGAAATGTTCACCACCATCGCCCCCCTGCATGGCGCTTACCATGTGTTTGTCAATTATTGGGGTAACTATACCAGCGCTGGCGGTTATAACTTTGATGAAGGCCAACGCAAACAGCCCATCATCACCGCCCGCGTGACCCTGGTGTTTTATGAAAACACCGCCAGAGAAAAACGCGAAAGCTTCGTCATCCCGCTACGCAAGATCGGGGATTTGAATCTGGTGAAATCGTTCATGTTTTGAGGGTGTAATTTGAGATTTAATCTGAGGTGTAATCTAAAGTCTAATCTAAGGGTTAATCTGATCAGGAGAACCGCATGAAATGGACTAAAGCCATCGCCGCTTTTGTGGTCTTACCCCTGCTGGCCATCACAAATACGCCCACGCTGGCCGAACCAGTCACGATCAAGCGCCTTGATGGTTCCAGCATCTCGTCCACAGAAATAGAAACCCAGGTCACACGCCTGATGGCAGCGTCCTGCGTCACCGGCCTGGGCATCGCCATCCTCAACGACAATAAAATTGTCTACACCAAAAGCTTTGGCTGGCGCGACAAAGACCAGCAATTGCCATTGACCGAAGACACCGTCATGTATGGCGCATCCTTCACCAAGGCCGTATTTGCCACGCTGGTATCGCAACTGGTGACCGAAGGCGTGCTTGATCTGGATGTACCAATACAAAAATACCTGCCCAAGCCCCTGCCAGACTATGGCAATTACCGCGACCTGGCAGACGACCCACGCTACCTGACCATCACGCTGCGCATGCTGTTGAACCATACCGCCGGTTTCGCCAACTTCCGCTGGCTGAACGCCAGCAAGAAACTCGAAATCAATTTTACCCCCGGCAGCCGCTATGCGTATTCAGGCGAAGGTATTTATCTTGCCCAACTCGTCGTTGAAACCGTCACCGGCAAAAAAGCCGGCGACCTGATCCAGGAAAGAATTTTCAATCCCCTTGGCATGCACAACACCAGCATGCAGTGGCAAGACCGCTTCAGCGACAACCTGGCAGTCGGTCACGACAAAAATGAAAAATCGCTGGGCCATGTGAAAAGAAAAAAAGTACACGCCGCCGGTTCCATGGACACCACCCTGAATGACTACGCCCATTTCATCCAGGGCGTCATGCAGGCGACCATCATCAGCAAAGACGCCAAAGCCATCATGCTGGCACCACAAATCACCATCACCACACCCACCCAGTTCCCCACCCTGTCCACCGCATCGACGGATGAGAACAAGCCCATCCAACTATCCTACGGCCTGGGCTGGGGCATCTTCCAGACACCCCACGGCAAAGCCTACTTCAAAGAAGGCCACGACGACGGCTGGGAAAACCATTCCGTCGTCTTCGACGATCAAAAAACCGCCGTCGTCATCATGAGCAACAGCGCCAACGGCGACCACATCTTCAAAAACCTGCTGGAATTGCTGATACAGGATGTGTACACGCCGTGGAAATGGGAAGGGTATGTGCCCTTGCAGTGTAGTCGTGTGGTGGTGGGGAGTTAATATTTACAACCAGTGAAATGCAATCGCCCGCCTATATGTATCTGGCCCTCGGTGCAAATATGCGTCCTCCCGAGTGGGGCGTCATATTAAAACATTATTGGACTCAGTATCCGAATATACGTCTCACTGCATGTTGGAACACGCTCACAGCAACAACAATACGCATACTTCGAAACCAGTGCAGACTCAACGACAACGGATCGGATGAAAATATAGGCAAATACGAAAAAGAAAGTCACTGCAAGAACGTAGCGCAATGGACCAGTCTTTTTTTAAAGTTCACTATTCGGGCAATCAGCCATGCCCCAACTACTCCGCCGACGAAATACAGAGCCATTGTTACGGCCCCTATATAGTCAGGTTCAATCTCAGGGTTGAAGCCAATGAGCCGGAACAAACCAACTGTGTAGGCAGCCGCAATCGCACCCCAAATCAGGGGCGATAACCAAATCAATAAACAGGATAGTAGTGTGCGGCGTAACATATTATTTAGTTTTTGAATTTACCGCCTAAATGGGCATTGCCCCATTAAACTTGGTTTAACGGATATCGGTTCCATCCGAAAGTTTCAATATCTTCGCGACAAGCACTATCAATGTTTCTGCCTTGAAAATCAAAGTGTGTCTTAACATTGATCGACTCTGGATTTAGCCATGCCATTTCACATTCGTCACAAAGCAGAAATAATTCGCCTGATTCCCGAATTTTCACTACCAACAAACGACCTTGCTCACATGCGGGGCATACGCTGTGCCAATACGTCATTTCAAATTCCTAAAAAAGTCCTGTCAAAAGCCATTGGCATAAAGCGCTCATTTTTTTGCACATGTAGACGCATTCTTTTTTGAATTTCATCCTGGATCAAAGAAACTATTCGTAATTGCCCTGCAACTCTCGTCTTGCCAGCATTTCCTTGTATTCCACAGACAGTCGGAACAGAGAATCATGGAGTTCTACCATGCGTTTTTTTGCACCGATGTGTACTTCGACACTGTCGATAGTGACGACTACTCCGGCTGATTTGTCTTCATCTCCCCAATCACCGTCAAACCTGACAGTGGTAATTTCCTGCCCCATATGTCCAGAGTAAGGGATGAAGTAACATGTACGCACAAATTCTGCCGAATCAGGCTTTACGATGATTTTGCATCTCATTCCCAAAGCCAGGACAATAAATATGCCAACGCCCATCAGAAAAGCCTGAATACTCATGAAAGGCAAGCCGGGGACTACGCCTCCTGGTATAAATATAAAAAGGAAAGAAAAGAATACGGCTACGCCATCGCGTCCTGAGTATTCATAGAGTACGTCTGGCTTCACAGGTGTCTTATAGGTTGTGTGCGGTATGGTAACAGTCTAATTGAAAATTTTGCCAGAAACCAGATTTGAATTATTCCTCAGAATGTATAACGCCCAGGCCTTGCCTGATCGCTTCTTCGGCAACCGATCGGCAAATAATTTCGTCTTCTATAATCAGGCTGCGATTGGAAATCTGATTTATCAACCTATACGAAACAACTTGTCTGCCAGTGATTTCTACTTGTAAGCCCTGTGACTCGCACTGCTGAATTAGTTTTCTAGCACAGGCTGATTCATGTTCGCCTAAAGGAAACCGCTTTGCCTTCCTGACCAACGCCACTATCTCGCCTGGCGGCTTATCAGCAAACCCGGGTACAACAGCGCGTAGCGCGTTTATATCGGCAAGCGTCGGTCCTGCATCTGTGAATACAAGCTGAAGATGCTGCAAATTCCTGACGTGACAATGGACGACCCAGCCAAGCTCGGTGCCGTTCCACAGATGGGAAAACTGATGTACTGACTGCATAAATCTAATTTCAATATAGTTCAGCGTAGGCTCTGCCATATTCAGTTCAAGCGTCTACCCGCTGTAGATCTGTTCGAAGAGATTACATTTCAGCATCATGAACAGGTCGCCCAAGCGCAAGCGTCAGCCTGGCACACAATACCGTGAACCAGGCTGTCCAGAGTCCAGGCTCCATTTCACCGTCAAACAACAAGCCACTTGGTTCTGCAGATGCCGAAATATAACGATCACTTCCCTCTTTGCCATACCAGCACGGCCATTCAGAATTTTCTATCCAGCCATCCATTTCTCTATAGACTTTACTTACTTTTTCCCAATCGGATGCAGGCATATCGATGGGCAGGTTTATGGTGATTGTTTGGAACATATCAATTCATTGTGAGTGTGTGCTTTCAAATCCTAACACGGCAACTGAGCATTCAGTGCGTGGCAATCTGCTTAAAGCAATGCAGACACGCCCAACAAAGCCGGGGTCTGATATTCATATATTTCCAACCCGGCGGGCGATTACGCGCTGCTAATCGCCCCTACACAGGCTATCGCCGTCGCCCAGTCTCGTGAATGTCAGACCCTGTTTTTGCTGACCCCGCACCCGTTCTTGACGAAGGTATTTGTCAAGTGCGCCGAATTTATTGGTAAGCGCCAATTCTCTCCCCTAAGTGGAGATAGCCGAGCGGTCGAAAATGATTCTACTCGCGGCAGATGGCGCGACGGACAAGGAGATTAGCGCCGAGTTGGGCGTCTTGCGCGCCACTGTGGCACGTTGGCGTGGTCGCTACATCGAAGATGGTCTTTCGGGAATTGAGCAGGATGGAACGCGGCCAGGACGCAAGCCGCAGATTTCCGAGCGCAAGGTCAAGGCGATCGTGAAAATGACAACCCAGCAAACACCGGCCAGTGCAACGCACTGTACATTAACTCGTTCTGTCCATTTGGCCAGGGCTAGTACCGGCTATCTGAATTACTCAGCAATTTGTTTAATCTTCTCGATAGAAAAAAGTTCATTTAATTGATTGAGCTTAGTCTTCCATTTATTGACAAACGCCCGCGAACCGTTGCTCGTACCAGGTTCCACACGATTCAATTGCCTGTCTTCGATAATTTTCTGGGTTACCCAATTGGCTAGTGTAGGTGGGATATTCCCGTAACGGTCAGCAATCTGCAAAGCAATCATGGTTTGGTCATCTGTAACAAAATTCGATTCTTCCATACCGACGTAACCAGGTACATAGTCAATCAGCGCTTCTATTTGGGCACGCAAAGGTGTAAGTTGGTCATTATTCAAAATAGTAGGTGCAGACAAGGTTTTGACAAGTTGCCGCATTTTTTGTGCATTACCAAGCTGATTCAGATTGTTTGGAATAGTGTTGTTCAATAAAACTATTTCTTTGTTCAATTTTCTTTTATCTGCACCAAGCTTTTTGTAATCTTCCTCTTTTTTATTTCTTTCCCCGACCAGGACATCAATATAATCAAGTAAGCGGATAGCAGAGCCACCTATGATTTCCAGTGAATTATCACTGGCAGCCAAGCCTGTTGCGGTGCCCTCTGATAAAGTGACTGGTGCGAACTCTTTGACTTCCAAAATCTTTTGCGCCGATATCAACAATTTGTCCACACTCTTTATCTGGGTCGTTATCTTACTATCTTTCAACACCTTTTTTACTCGAGGCTCAATGCCTTTCCAGTAGATATTGTAGTTACTATGCTTCAACGATACATCGATACTATCACTCGATGTAGTTGAGCCAGTTGATATACCAAACCGGCCACTCGTATCATATTGCAAGCTCAAGTCCTTTCTGGCACTTGGATCAAAAGTATTCCATACTTTTTCTACTGCTGGTCCTTGGGCTATCACCAGGTAATCGACCAACTTATTCTTGGATTCCGAAACACGCCAACCTCCATTTTTTCTAACGAATTCTTGTCCTGCATTTACGCGGTCTACATCCTTTTTCCATTTTCCAGAAATATCCATCTTCACGCGATCGCCAGAAATAGTCCAGCCATTTAAATAGTCAAAATACAAGTCAACCCAACCTTTGTTCTTGATTTTATTCCCCATCCCCTCGGCAATAGCCGGGCCGCCGGTCACTACCCAGTCTACTCCCATGCCAAGATTGCTCGCGGTATAAGCTGCATCTACACCTGCATTGGGTCCGGCAACACCAATCAAGAGTATTCGCCCGAGCTTTTTCCGCTCGGTATAATCTTGCATGATGTTTGAAGTAGGAACATTCAATTGTCGCTGGAATTCATCAAGATCCATTACCCGGCGTTTTTCAGTATCCCGATCTTTTTCATCTATTTCTTCGTAGTGTTTATTACTTTTAATATTATCGAATTTATGTGGGCCTATACCTAATCCAGACACCACTTTGAGTGCATAGTAGGTGCCACGACCGCTTTGTATCTCATACCATTTGTTTGGCAATCTGCTGACCTTGCTGATTTCCGCATTAACCGTGGTGAAACGACTGCTGAAGTAAGCAATATCCTTTGACAGCGCTAAGGCATTGCCCTCAAACTCTTCATCTGTTCCATCTGATTTCTTGGGCAATTGTGTATGACTGCGCTTTGGCGAAATCATGTGCATAGGGTGATTGACGAAGCTGATTCCCCTGCTCTTGAGTGCTCGTGGATTCCAGGGCTGCACCTGTCCAATAATGACGGTACTGCGCGGGTCCAAAGAGCGACCATTGACATTGATGTAGTTGGCAATACTGGCTCCAGTCCCCAGTAAGGCGACTTGAAATGTTTTAGCGGGATCTAACGTTTGTTTTTTTTGCGCTTCAAATTCCTTATGCAACTCCCAAGGTTTTTTCTTTTTGTCCAGTTCTGAAGACTCCAACTGATCTTTTTTCTGTTGTGCCCGGTAGTTCTTATTAAGGAATTTTTTCGCACTTTGAAAGTAACTGGCCACGTGTTGGGGGTTGTCCAGGTTGATTTCACCATAATCAATAGAACTATTCACCAAATCCCAGAGATTATTGGCAAATGCCAGTTTTCTATCCAGTTCTGCTTTTACTTCTTCATAGTCAGGAAAAAACGCGTTTAATTCAATGAAATTTTTTTCTATCGCCTGCTTCACCTTGGCGTGCAATGCTTCAGCCCGTATATGAATTTGAAGAAAATCTGGGCGCAGAGGGTCCTCTCCAGAAAAATCAATTTTTCTTTGTACTGGAACCTGATGTTGGGTACTGGCCGAGTGAAGTGAATATTGTCCATCTACGTTTGCTGAAGCCCCTTTGTTATTGTCACTCAACTGCACTGGCCGAGACTGCATTGCCTTGAGACCCATCCTGTCTGCCTCTTCTTCCAATCCACGGTCATCGTTGACTGGTATTCCACCTTTCTTTTGCATGGTTGGCCGTACACGCCCCTGCGCCTGTTGCACCACATGCCAGGCTTCATGCGGCACATGCTGCTCCTGACCCGGTGCAACATGAATCTCGCTGCCTTGCGCGTAGGCGTGGGCATTGAGTTGCGCCGGCTTTGAGGAATTGTAATGAACCTTTACATGATTCATGCTGAGGCCGGACAAGTTTTCAATGCCCGATTTGAGACTCTCCGAAAGACCCGTGTTATTGGTTTTGGAGCTGGTCTGTACAACGCCTTTGGCACTATCGGTTTCTGATGAATTGCTTCGGAGCACATGCGCATCCATCATTGTGCGCGTAGCATTAAGTTGCAGGGTCCGCTTACTGGTTTGTGCCATCCGCTGGTAGGCCTGCAATTTCTTGGCCTGGTTACTGTTATTGGCAATGTCCGAAAGCCGACGCTGAGCGATGGCCTGGGCCCGGTTGTCGCTGAGTCCATTCCCCAATTTACCTTCCAACTGACTCCCGTTATCGACGGCAAGTTGTACGCCTTGCGAAGTATCGTTCTTTGGAGCTTCAGTTTGTTTATGTTGCATCGGCAATGGCGAACCCATGAGCAACCTCACTTATTTCTAATGAATTAAGAGACTAAATATGAAACTAAATAATTAGGACTTACGCAAAACCGCCCCAGCTGCGTTGCAGCTCCGCATTTAGCAAGATTCGGTACTAAAGTACTGTCTTCGTCGCTGACGGTGTAGTCGGGGTTTCAGGCAACATGTTGCCTGCCGACGAAACGAACCTCCCTTGCAAGGGAGGTTTCCTAAAAGCGATAGCCTTGCTGGGACAATTTTGCGTAAGTCCTAATAATCGTATTGAAAGGGGCGATAAAGAATGAGAATGTCAATTTTATCGTTTTTATTGATTCAAAAGTGATCCATTAGAAAATAATTTTTAGCAACATTCGTTCACTTGGGGTAAGTAATTTTCGGTCATATAATCAAAGTCGAGCTAGGAAACTAGTAGATTCAACTGATGTAACTTCGTTTGTCTGCGCCCGCAACTATCCAAAAGCCGGGGCCAGGTCTGACATTCATACATTTCCAACCCGGCGGGCGATTACGCGCTGCTAATCGCCCCACACAGGCTGTCGCCGTCGCCCAGTCTCGTGAATGTCAGACCCTATTTTTGCTGACCCCGCGCCCGTTCTTGACGAAGGTGTTTGGCAAGTGCATTGAATTTATTGTTGTAAGATCCAACCAGACATAGCGTCTAAGGCTACAGGCGACAAAGTTTCCTCGATTTTTCCGTATTCAGCCGATGAACCGTTGGTCGCGGTTTGAAACAGATGATTGAGTTTAGGCAGTTCTTTGATGACGACGTTTTTGTTCGCTTTCATATTCGCCCGTATCCCATCAAGATTCATTTTAGCGGGAACTTGCAGATCCAGTTCGCCATTCAAAACCAGTGTTGCTTGCTTCACTTTCGCCAGGGTCGGTGCAGGGTCGTATTTGATAAATGCTCTAAACCAGGGGCTTGCCAAGGTGCTTAATTGTCCCGCGCCTGCCCCCTTGGCCAGATCACCGTTTTTTTCTGCTTGGTCGAAATATGCTGTCAGTCGCTCGCTGATCGTCTTGTCGTCTGCGCCCGAATTCATAATGGCATAAGCTTCACGACTTACTTTCTGCGCTTTCTCGACTTCGGTTTGGCTTTCACCATTGGCAAGTCCAAGTAGTCGCCCCTGTTCCAGCATTAAAGCATCGATGCGTATGCCAGGACCTGCCATCAACACGATAAATTTCAGTTTGGGATCATTTGCTGCCAGCACGGGCGCGATCAGACCACCCTCGGAATGGCCTATCATTCCCAATTTGTCCTGGTTGATTTCAGAGCGGGTGCGCAGATAGTCCACCGCTGTTTGCGCATCGTCGGCAAAGTCAAAGGTCGTAGCACTCTTGTAATCGCCTTTCGATGCTGCGATGCCGCGTTTATCATAGCGCAGCACCGCTATCCCTTGTTTGCTTAAATGATCTGCCAATACCAGAAAAATTTTATGGTCTTTAATGGTTTCGTCTCTATCATTGGGACCTGATCCATGCACCAAAACGACTGCGGGAAATGGGCCCTTGCCTTGCGGTAGTGTCAGTGTGCCAGCCAAACTTATCTTGGCTTTTGCATTTTGAAAACTCACATCTGTACTTGAATAGTTGCGCGGGCTTTTTGCTATTGCTTCTTCCTGTGGGCGCTTTTTCACTTGTGCCGCCAAGGCTTTGGCGTCTAAACGCGTAAGCTTAAGTTTGGCT
This sequence comes from Undibacterium sp. Ji50W, assembly GCF_049340445.1. NCBI lineage: Bacteria > Pseudomonadati > Pseudomonadota > Betaproteobacteria > Burkholderiales > Oxalobacteraceae > Undibacterium > Undibacterium sp. Ji50W. The sequence continues at coordinate 164,118 of NZ_JBMPOX010000006.1, forward strand.
TGCTGTCCCTGTGTCCACGTGCCGAGCCATGCTTTCTGTGTCTCGTCCCATTTTGCTTCATAGTTGCAATTGAGTTTCGCAATGCTAAAACGCATGAAATTTTCACCGGCGTCTACTTTGTCGGCTTTGATGGTGAAGTTGCCCTGATCAGGGCTGATGACCGTGACTTGGTGTTGCCCACTTTGTGTTTTAGTGACGGAAATATTCAGACGAATCGCACCCTCTATTAAACCTGTCCAATCCCCCACGGGATCTTCCGCGAAAGCAGGCAGACTGGCTGACATGGCGAGCAACGTGCTGCAAGTGATGAGAAATTTTTTCATTTGGTATTCTTTCATAAATAGTGTTTATTTCGCTCAAGGGATATGCTTGTCAGGGGCAAGCTCAAATGGGTGCCCCCGGCTTTTGAACCGAACATACCTATGCATAAGCTAGCTCACACCGGCTCAAGGCCACGTAGCAGCAACAACAGTCCGGACGTAAAATCGGTTTCAAAGTCATACCGCAAGACTTGCAGTTCGGGTAGCGAGAGCACGCCAGCCAGGGCTGAGGCCGGGCGGCTGAGTGGCCATAGGCCGATCAGCATCGCCATCGCCAGGCGTACAAACCTGACATATGATTCAAATGGCAGCGTTGGTGCGCTGAGGTGCAATTGTTCTGCCAGCCCCACCATCAAGGCCAATGAGTTCAGCTTGAATTCGGTCAGGCGTTCGCGCGAAACGTTGTGTTCTATGATGGATGGTAAAACGCTGAACAGGCGACACATCAGCGGATAAGCCACGCTTGCACCGGCGAAAGCCTGGGCGATCTGTTCTGCCGTGGCCTGTGGTGTAATGGCCAGCCGCTCGACCAGTTCATCGCGCCACAGCACCGATTCTTCCTCCAGCAGGGCCAGCAGCAGCGCCTCGCGATTCTCAAAGTAGCGGTACACGTTCGACTTGGTCATCTGCGCCTTGCGCGCCAGCTCGTTCAGGCCCAGATCGCTGACCTCCGTGCCGCCATGCAGGGCCGCCTTGGCCGTTGCCAGCAAATGCATACGGCGCTCTTCTTTTTGTTCTGGCTTGCGTGCGCGCTGGAATGTTTCTGATGTTGTCATAAAAAATAAGCAAAAATAAGCGTACGGCCTGCCACTGTATCGATTACCGTCGTGCTTTACAAGAAACTGGCGGTCTTACACAATAAAGACTACTGGTTGTTTAATTAAGGCATTTTACCCGGAGCACGCTGTGCCCACCCCGCTGATGGTCCAGCCAGAACTGCTCACCAGACTGGGCCCGGTAGAGGCGCTAGCCAGGGCTTGAATCAAATCAACATAGTGAAGCTAAGTGCAAGCCCGGATGACATCATCTTCGGGCTTGCATTATGTTGAATAGTGATTTTTTTACAACCTGTCGGTCATGATTCAATTTATACTTATGTCATCTCCACTGATAAAAAAATCATGCGCTCATTTTTGACTAAGGCAGCTCTGCTCGCCTTTCTGTTTCCTGTTGCATCCACGCCGCTGCTGGCAGGCGCCTTGTATGAACGGGGCTTGACGACTATTCCGCAAAAGAACGTCCCGCCCACCAATCCGCTTGACAAGTTTTTTGCCACATTCAAACCGATGAACCTAGTTGAAAAGACGGAGTTATGTCACGGCATACAACGTAAGCCAGGTATTTTTTCTGATGACAAATACGATATGTACGTGATCCGCACCAAGGTCTATGAAAAGGCCCCTGACGGTGACAGCTATCTCTTTGATATCTATGCGCAGTTCAACGATGATGCCGTCACCGCGACTTTCATTTGGAACGCCGAAACTGCCAGCGGCATGACGACCACTGACATCACGGTCAAAACAATGTACCAAGGTATTTGCAATCAAAGCGCCGTTGTCTTGCGGACCAAGGAAGAGCAACTGGCGATCAGCAGTAAAAATCCTTCCTTTGCCCCTGTCACGGCCAAACCCTGTGAACCAGAGAGGACGGCGCTAAAAGTAGTTGAAGCCAGGCTGGCCAAGGCAGAGCTGGATGCCGAATTTGATCCAGGCAAACGTGAAATATACAGCAGCTCATCACCCGCCTACCGGATTCAGGCTGCGACTGAAAATGCCACTATCCAAAGCAGGCACAATGTCATCATTCAATCCATCATGACAGAGAAAGTGATGGCAGAAAAAACCCTGATGGATTGCAAAAACCCGGGCAAACAGCAAGCAGCCGCGCCAGTTTCCCCTGCACCCGACCCACTGGACCAGATTCGCAAACTGAAAGCCCTGCTCGACGATAAAATTATCACGCAGGAAGAGTTCGACAAGAAAAAGGCGGATCTGTTGAAGTAAGAAAACCCTGCTTCGGCTTATCTCACAAGACAGGCATAGTGGTGACGGACGGTCATCACTTTGCCTGTCCGTCAATAAAGATCATTGATATGAATTTGATGCCCACCTGTGTGGGTAAAGCCAGAGAAAGTGCACCAACACTTTCGTAAAAAGTCACATCACAGATGTCGCTGCACATCCATGCGGTCGTGCAGGATACGGACAATGGCAATTCCATACGTCGTGATGCGGAAGTAAATCATATTTACTTTCAGCAGCAGGGGTAAGACGAAATTCGGCCACGCTTGACCAACATCCTTTGTTTGAAAGCTAGCGCATTAAAGGGGCGCGCTTCACCACTGGCTTCACCCTCTATCAGCGCAGCGCGAATTGCTTCTATTTCAGTATTACGGTCCTGTTCACGCCGTATCAGATCACGTATGTATTCACTGTCGTTGGTGTAATACCCCGCAGCGATCTGCGCTTTTATCCAGTCATCTTGCTGGCCGGTCAAAGTAATAGTCTTGCGCACAGTTGTCATGATATCAACTCCAGATTCGCTATTCCCCACATCAAAAATCATACTATTGGTGCAATATCGCGCATATTGAAGCAATGTGCCAACAGCAGGATATATGGTGTTAATTGGGGAACATGTAGAAGCATCACCTGCACCCTGGCAAAGCCAGTGTCACGCCCTGCCCCGTATATTTAACCTCTTGCACCGCCCTGGATGCGCTGGCAGAACCGGCGCAAGTGATTCTAAAAGCCCGGTTTTTGCTCATGCCGGGGAACTGGCCATCGCGTGGCGCAATGTCCAGGCTGTGGCTGGCGTCGTTCCACACGAATTTGATCACTGAAAACTGGCCTGCCTGGTAGCCATAGCCATCACCGGCATCGTCATACAGTTCAAACTGACCGTTCTTGCCGGCATAGACGCGGATTTCTGTGGCTTCTTCACTTTGCTGGTCGGCGTATTGAATCACCGGCCCCAGCGGCAGGATACTGCCTGCACGTACCAACAGGGGGATGGTGTCGATGTCGGCAGCGACCGTGATGGTCTGGCCGGCCTCGTGGCGCTGGCCGGTTTTGAAATCGTACCAGGGATCGGTACCCGGCAAGTAGACGTTTCTGGCTTTGGTTTTGGGGGTGGTGACGGGGGCCACCATCAGCGCCTTGCCGAACATATATTGATCGGGAATGTTGAGCGCCTGCACATCGGTGCGAAAATCCATCACCAGTGGCCGCATCATGGTGCTCTTGTTGTGGGTCACGTCCCACGACGTTGAATAGATGTAAGGGATGAAGCGGTAACGCAGTTTGTCGTAATCGATCAATATTTTTTGTGTCGCCGTATCAAATTTCCAGATCTCTTTACCAGCCGAGGTGCCGTGGATACGGAACATGGGATTGAATGCCGCAAATTGATACCAGCGGGTGAATAATTCTGCATAGGCAGCATCAAGCTTCCCTGCGCCAAAAAAACCACCAATATCGACCGACCAGTAAGGTATGCCGGTGATGGAGAAATTTAACGCTGCCGGTATCTGGCGACGCAATACATCCCAGGTGCCAGCAACATCACCCGACCAGGTGATGGCGGCATTGCGCTGTTGCCCCAGATAGGCAGAACGGGTCAGGATAATCGGGCGTTTTTCGGGGATGTCTTTTCGCATGCCGTCAAACACGGCGGTGGTGTGCATCAATGGGTAGGCGTTATACACTTCAGCGCCAGGGCCTGCCGCTGTTTGTATGTTGCGCAGCTCGCCCCAATTGCCACCCAGTTCGGCTTCACTAGCATCCAGCCACCAGCCATCAAAACCGACTGTGCCCAGGTTCTTCATGATCTGTGACCAATACATTGCCCGCCCTTTGGGGCCATATGGGTCATACCATTTGCCCTTACCTGCCGGATACACATTGTTATACACCGGTGGGAAGACGGCACCTGCCTGCTCCAGTTCAGCCAGATTGGCAGTACCGACATCAAAACGCGGCCAGACAGAAATGATGGCGTGGATATTTTGCGCATGCAGTGTGGCCAGCATGGCCTTGGGGTCAGGATAGCGGCTGGCCTCCATCACGTGACTGCCCCAATTAACGGGTGCCCAGTATTGCCAGTCCTGGACGACGGCATCGAAAGGAATCTTTAGCTCGCGGTATTTGGCGGCAACGCCCAGTATTTCTGCCTGGGTACTGTAACGTTCTTTGGATTGCCACAGGCCCCAGGTCCAGCGTGCCATCATCGGCGCGTCGCCGGTCAGGCTGCGGTATTCGGCAATGATCTGGTCGGCGTCGGGGCCATAAATAAAGTGATAATCGATGCCACCACCCGCTTCTGAACGAATGCCCAGCCAGCCGTGGTTTTGCGGCAGGCGCACATCGACATTGGTGACGGATGCATTGTTCCACAGGATGCCAAAACCCTTTGATGCCAGCAACATGGGGACGCCGACATCGGTGTTCACCTGCTGTAAACGCACCGAGCTGCCGGTATAGTCCATCAAGCCATTCTGATGCTGACCCAGACCATAAATTGCGCTGCCATCACGAATAGCAAATTGCTGGCTGACTGCGGACGTAGGGGTCGGTTGATCTGCCAGCACGCGGGCATTGCCGGGTTCACTCACTATTTCGTTGCCGGCCTGATCGTGGAAAGACAGCGTGCCCTTGTTACGGTCAATACGCACCTGAAGAAAATCAGTGGCGATCTGATAGGCTGCCGGTGTTTCGCTGATGCTCCATTTGACTGATGTGGGCTGCGCTATCACCACAGGATTATAGGTGCCAGGCCAGGCCGCATCCTTATGGAATCTGACCCGGATGTCCCGTGCGGACCAGGGTTCCAGCGTGATCGTGCCTTGTGCAGTCTGGGCGACGATGCCCGTTTCTGTTTTGGTTATGGTGACTGCCGAGCTCGCTTGTACCACGTTGGCAGATGGCTCGGCTGCGATGACAATGTGGGGGGTGCTGTATGCGGCTAAGGCCAGAATGGAAATGCACAGAGGCCGGACACGAAAAGACATTTTTTTCCTTCATTTTATGTTGGGCGCTCTTACCCAAAGAAAATAAAGGCTAACCAGATGCATCAACAAATACCAATCATATTTTGCGTGTTGCTGATACCGAATCGAATATCAGCAACAAACATTGAACAAACGTAGAACAGATGCTAAACAAACGCTGCGATGCACAATCAGTCGTCAAACGCCCCCAAGTCAGGTGCTGCCCCTTTGTAAGGCAGGTTGACGTTGGTGCCCTTGTTTTTCAGCGCGCTGCCTGGTGCCAGGTGAAAATGCTTGAGCACGGGCAGGCTGCCATCGGCTTGGCGGGGTGCATCCCAACCAGCGTTTGAGATACTCTGGAAGTCGGCTGCAGTGACACTTACCGGCAGGTTCCAGGAATTGAATTGATTATCTGTACCTTCCATATTCGCTACCAGGGTGCCGCCGAAGGCAATGTTATTGCGCAAATTACCCAGATGGACTGGCTTGCCGTTTTCATCAATGCCCAGCATATTGAAATCGATACCGTTGTCAAAGCTGGTATTGTTGAAGAAGTCATTCGCTAGCGGATGATGATTGGCGTAAAAACCCGACACTTTATTATTGAATGCCACTGAATTCCGAATGGTATGCTTGACGCCATTTGCTACATATTTGCCACCATACCCTCCCAGCTTGAAGCCATTGCCATTGCCGTCTGGCAGCGATATGCGGGTGCCCGGTATGTAACCTTGCGACCAGGTCCAGGAATTTTCTATCAGCACGGGTGAAAAGGCATTGATCAAATCAAAACCATCATCGGTATTGGCCCAGGCGCGGCAGCCACGGAATACATTGCCAGGGTTATCGGCCTTGACGTGGGCACCAAAACCATCGGCACTCTGCCCGGCACCATTCGAGGTGTAAGGGTCAAAGTTGTGGTGGGAATCGCTATTGAGGACCAGGTTATAGCCGCCGTTTTTGATGAACACACCTGGCCCCATATTGTGATGGGTATTGAGTTGTTCAAAAATATTATGGCTACCGTTGATCCACACCCCCCATGATTCATGGTTGAGATGATTCTCTGGCTGCTGCGGCACACCGGTGACTTCCAGCCCTTTTAAATGCAGCCAGTTGGCAACGACGTTAAAGCCTTTGACGCGGCAATCGTCTTTCATTTGCGAAAAATCGAATACCGGTGTTTCACCCGGATAAGCCCAGTAACGAATCGGGCTGCCATCACTGCCGCTTTTGTCCAGCGTGACGGCATTGACGGTGTCGGTGCGGGTGGCACAGGTATTGACGCCTGCGGTGTAGGTATAGTTACCGCCCCTGAAGTAGACGGTGTCACCAGCGCTGGCGGCTGTCTGTGCACGGGCTATGGTTTTCCATGGTGCGTCTTTGCTGCCGCTTGCAGCATCGTCACCAGTCGGTGCCACGTAATAGGTGGCGGCGTTGCTTGCTGTGGACAGACTCGCCATCAGACTCAACATCAGGCTGGCTACTATCAATTGCTTGTTCATCTTGCGTGGGCCTCTTGGGTATTTCAATAAAACAAAGGACAAGGTACACGCACCGCATGTACCCCGCCCCCTCATTCCTCTTGGAACCTGTTTACGATCTTACCGCGCATGCGTGATCGTAAACAGGCTTACATCTAGGTCTTACATCTGTTGCAGGTCTATCAGTTTTCAAACGCTCCCAAATCAGGTGCAGCGCCATTGAAAGGCAGGCCGACATTGGTGCCTTTGTCGATCAGGTCACTGCCAGCAACCAGGCGGAACTTGTTCAACACCGGCAAGCTGCCATCGGCCTGACGTGGCGCATCCCAGCCAGTGGTGGATATGCTTTGGAAGTCAGCTGACGACACCGTGACTGCCAGGTTCCATGAATTGAACTGATCGTTGGCACCTGTCATATTGGACACCAGTGTACCGCCAAATGCAATGTTATTGCGCAAGTTGCCCAGGTTAACCGCATTGCCATTCACATCAATACCCAGCATGTTGAAATCGCTATTGTTACCGTAGCTGGTATTGTTGTAGAAGTCATTCGCGATCGGGTGATGATTGGCGTAAAAACCCGCAGCCTTGTTATTGAAAGCGACCGAGAATCGTATGGTGTGCTTGGCGGCATTGGATACATACACGCCACCATAACCACCCAGCTTGAAGCCATTGCCGTTACCCGCTGTCACAGGTGTCGTGGTGCCTGGCAGATAACCTTGCTGCCAGGTCCAGGAATTTTCTATCAGCACCGGTGAATACGCATTGATCAGATCAAAACCATCATCCGAATTGGCCCATGCACGGCAGCCACGGAATACATTGCCGGGGTTGCCCGCTTTGATGTGGGCACCAAAACCGTCGGCACTCTGGCCTGCGCCATTGGAGGTGTAAGGGTCGTAGTTGTGGTGGGAATCACTATTGAGAACGAGGTTGTTGCCACCATTCTGGATGAACAGGCCCGGCCCCATATTGTGGTGGGTATTCAACTGTTCAAAGGTATTATTGCTGCCGTTGATCCATACGGCCCATGATTCATGGTTGAGGCGGTTGCCGGGTTGTTGTGGCGCGCCTGTGACTTCCAGCCCTTTCAAATGCACCCAGTTGGCGACCACATTGAAGGCTTTGACGCGGCAATCATCCGTCATTTGCGAAAAATCGAATACCGGCGTTTCACCTGGATAAGCCCAGTAACGAATCGGGCTGCCATCACTGCCGCTCTTGTTCAGTGTAATGGCGTTGACGATGTCAGTGCGGGTGGCACAGGTGTTGATGCCTGCGGTGTAGATGTAGTTGCCGCCTCTAAAATACACGGTGTCGCCGGCGGCAGCGGCTGTCTGGGCGCGGGCGATGGATTTCCATGGTGCTGCCTTGGTACCGGCAGCGGCATCATTGCCGGTGGGCGCAACGTAATACGTGGCGGCATTGCTTGCAGCAGACAAACCCAACATCAGGCTTGCCAATATCAGTTTTTTATTCATCTTGCGTGTCTCCTTGTTACATCGTTGATATACATTCATATGCCGAATGCGATGTGAATGCGTGAAGGATTCTTACTGATCCTTGATCGCATTATCGAACGTATATCACCGGAATTGTACGAAGTTAACCCGCGTTTTCGATCATCTTGCTGATTCTTTTATCTTATGGCACTGCACAAAAATTTGCTTGTTCGCTTGATGTTCATTTGATGGAAGCCGGTTCTGTACCAGCGCAAGACGGGCTACGCATTACTTCATGCAAGACAGAAAACTCTCTTTGTTCAGTGTGTATTTGCGACTAAATTTGCCGGTCTTGTGTGATTCGGAATGCAGTTCCAGGCAGATATCCAGTCGGTTATTCACTGCCGTCAGACAGGCAGCATCACCGGCACAGGCTGTCTCGGCCAGGCTGCGTGATTCGGCAACAAATTTCGCTTTCTGATCGCTTTTCAGACCGGCGATAAATTGAACGACAACGATCAAAATGATGATCGTCACCACCCAGCCGATTATCTTTGACAACCAGGATTTTTTCGGTGGATCTTCAGCATCGGTAATCTGGGCATGGTTTTCAGACATGGGAGTGCTCTTTCACAGTGAATGGGTTTGATTGACATGGAATACAGCGAGAAAGTGAGAAAGACAGCACAAAAACACATAAGCGCATAAACACATAAGCGCATAAGCAAATGCGTAAATTGCATTCACTTTCCCGACAGGCTTGTGGGCATTGTAATCAGCCTCCGGTCAGGCAACAATGATGACTATGTCAGGTGCGGCTGACGACGGTTGACACCGCGTCAAGTGGCGGGGCAACTCTGTAGAATTTATTTCACTGCCAGGCCCAGTCTGTCCCAGCGCACCGACGATACCCCGTATGAAAACCAGACCAGCTCTACACGGGCGTAAATTTTCTCGGCAGGTACCGGGCCAAAATGGCGGCTGTCAAGACTTGCGTTGCGGTTGTCACCCAATACAAAATAACTGTCGGGCGGCACGGTAAATTGCTGATTGCTGACTTGCTCTGGCTTGCTGAGATCATGAAAGGCGTGTTCATCCGCAATCGCCTTGCCATTGATCAGCACCCGGCCATCACGCATGGACACCTGCTCGCCCGGCAAACCCATGATGCGTTCAACGTATTTGAGTTTGGCCTTCACCGGGTTCTGCAATACCACCACGTCACCACGCTGTGGGCCCTGCCCACCTGATCGACTATAAGCCAGGGTATTGGCAATGAAGTCATCGCCGACCAGCAGAGTAGTTTCCATCGATGAGGCAGGCATATTGAAGATGTCATAGCCAAACAGAACGCCACGAAAAGATATGCAAAATTGCAGCGCAGCGTAAGCACCTATGCCAATTGCCAGCAGCACATACCAGCGCTGCAACCAGCCACGGCTTGCCAGTGGATGACGCCGCGCCAGCCTGAACACTACGATGGCAGACGCCAGCCAGAAACAGGTCAGCAGCAAGGTCACCAGCAAAAACCCCAAGGCAGAAAAAACCAGGCCGGCACGACCAGCAATCAACAGCAACAGCGGAAAGAAAAGAATAGTGGCCGCCGCCAGCGCCAGCCGGTTCAGATACACCAAACCCAGTCCCGGCATAAAGAGATTCAGCAAGACTGCGAGCCAGGGGCGGGATTTATAGTCTGTAGTCATAGCACGCTGTTTTCCATCTTGAACAAGTCATGGGCCGGAATGTGCACTTGCGCATCAGACCCTGGTCACCTTCTTGAAATCCCTGGGCCTGAAACCCATGGCGGCCAGTGCTGCAAAATAGGTGGCGGCAGAAGCCACCAGCACCAGGCCCAGTGCACCGGCACGCAGGATGGGTGTACCGCGCATGGCCATCCACTGGAATTGCTGCGAGGTCCACAAGGCCACGCCCCCCATCAGGATCAGGGCCGCGCACAGTTTGAGCAGGAACATCAGCCAGCCTTTTTTAGGCTGATAAATGCCACGCTTGCGCAAGCCGGTGTACAGCAAGACCGCATTCACACAAGCCCCCAGGCCGACCGAAAGCGCCAGGCCAGCATGCGCAAAGTAAGGCACAAACACCAGGTTCAGCAACTGCGTGACGATCATCACGGCAACAGCGATTTTAACGGGGGTGCGGATATTTTGTTTGGCATAAAAGCCGGGGGCCAGGATCTTGACGACGATCAGGCCCAGCAAACCCAGGCCATAGGCGATCAGGGCATTGGATGTCATGTGCACCGCGTGGGCGCTGTATTTTTCATGGTGATACAGGGTCGCCGTCAAGGCTTCGGGGATGGTGGCCAGGCCGACAGCGGCGGGCATGGCCAGCAAGAAGGTCAGGCGCAGGCCCCAGTCCAGCAGGGAAGAATATTCTGCCGTGTCGCCATCGCTGTTGGCCTTGGACAGGCCAGGCAGCAAGATCGTGCCCAGCGCCACCCCCAGCAAAGCAGTGGGAAATTCCATCAACCTGTCCGCATTGGCCAGCCAGGTGACACTACCGGCTGGCAGCGTGGAGGCGATGCTGGTATTGATGGCGATGCTGATCTGGGTGGCAGATACCGCCAGGATGGCCGGCACCATATTGCGCACGATGCGGCGCACACCCTCATCTTGCCAGGCCGTGCCAACGCGCCAGCTAATGCTGGGCAACATGCCGACACGGATCAGGGCTGGCACCTGGGCCACCAGTTGCAACACGCCACCGACAAAGACCGCAATCGCCAGCGCATAAATCGGCTGATCCAGAAACGGGGCAAGAAACAGAGAGCCGGCAATTGATGACAGATTGTATAAAACCGGGGTAAAGGCTGGCACCTTGAATTCGCGCCAGGTATTCAAGATGCCGCCCGCCAGCGCCACCATGGACATAAACCCGATATACGGGAACATGATGCGCGTCATGACGATGGCAGCATTAAACACATCCGGCTGGCCGACTTTGCCATTGGCCATGAAGTACAACAATATGGGCGCACCGGCAATGCCCAGTATGCAGGTCAGCACCAGCGTCCAGGTCATGATGGTGGACACATGGTCTACCAGGGTCTTGGTGGCGGCATCGCCCTGCTTTTCTTTGTATTCTGCCAGGATGGGCACAAAGGCCTGAGAAAACGCGCCTTCGGCAAACATGCGCCGCAACAGGTTGGGGATGCGAAAGGCGATGTTAAAGACATCCGTATAGGCATCGGCGCCAAAACGGGTGGCAATCAGCACATCGCGCACCAGGCCGGTGAGCCGTGACAGCATGGTCATGCCACTGATGGCAGCAAGGGTTCGTAATAAATTCATGGTGCGGCATTATACTTTGTCATGCCGATGGGGATGGAAAATGACAGTACATGGGGTCAGTATCAACCTATTTTAATGCAAAATTAATAATTCAGGCTTTGCCTGAACCTGCCGCCAGCCCAGCCAGTTGCCTACTGACTTGCTGCACCACACCGGCCCAGTCACCCGCCCTGTCTTGTCTGAACAGGCGCACCACGCCCGGATACCAGGGGCTGTCGTCGCGCCCATCCAGCCAGCGCCAGTCAGGCTGATAAGCGGGCAGCATGACCCAGCAGGGCTTACCCAGGGCCGCTGCCAGGTGCGCCACGGCGGTGTCCACCGTCAGCACCAGATCCAGTTGCATGATGATGGCGGCGGCATCTGCAAAATCATGGATGTGCGGTGCCAAGTTGCTCAGTTGCGTGCTCAGTTGCTTGTTCAGTTGCAGGGGCATGGCAGCAGTTGCATCATCGTCTGCATGCAATTCCCCCGCTCCCTTTTGCAGACTGAAAAAATGCACGCCCGCGACAGCGGCCAGCGGCTGCAAGACTTGCAGTGTGTGGATAGAGCGGTCAGCATCGTTTTCAAATTGCGGATTGCCCTGCCACACCAGCCCCACGCGCAGATCGCTGCCTGCGATGTTGATGATGTCGGTATGGCTTTCCAGGTCTTGCCGGGCTTGCAAAGGCGCGTGCAAATATGGCAGGTCAGCAGGAATATTGTCCAGCCGCGTACCAAACAGGCCGGGCAAGCTCAGCGGCGCCACCCAATAGTCCCAATCATTGATGGCCAGATCTTCATCAAAGGCCCATGCATCATCCAGGCCATGCAGGCTGGCAAACAGTCTTTTCAAGGCCGGGTGGCACAGGCAACTGACACGCACAGCGCCACGCTGCTTCAGCAGGCTGGCATAGCGGGCAAACTGTATCATGTCGCCATGGCCGGATTCAAACAGGATGATAATGGATTTGCCAGCCAGGTCTTGCCCCAGCCAACGCTGCACGGATGGTGCATCAGGCAAATGATCTTGCAGCAGATTTTGCAGCATATCCAGACTGTCCCGCGCTTCCAGCATGGCCCAGCCTTCGTCATAGCGCCCCTGGCGCAATAACAGATACGCCAGGTTGAATGCCGCCTTGCGATAATCCGGCGCTAAGACCAGCGCCTGCCGGTAACAGGCTTCGGCCTCGTCTTCACGCTGCATGCTGGCCAGCAAGACACCCAGGTTGGACCAGGCAGGCACCCTGCCCGCATCCTGCGCCAGTATCTGGCGATACCATTGTTCGGCCTCGACAAAGCGCTTTTGCGCCGCCAGCATGACGGCAAAGTTCAGGGCAATCTGCAGATTGTCGGGGGCCAGTCGCAAGGCTTGCAGATACGCTGCCTCAGCCTGCACAAATCGCCCTTGCTGTTTCAGCAACCAGGCCAGGTTGGCATGTACCTCTGCCAGATCCGGTTCCAACACCAGCGCTTGCCGCAAAGTGGCTTCGGCAGCATCCACCTGGCCCTGCGCCATCAGATCATTGGCCTGATAGAACAGGGCTTCGGCAGAAGTGACGGTGTCAGTATCAGTGTCAGTGTCGGGGTTCATGCATCACTATGCAGGCAAACATCAGGCAAATTGCCATGTATTTTCTACTCAGTTTTAAAAGACAAAATTAACTTCTTGGGGTACAACTCAATTAGCCCTTCCGACCAAAAAGTAAAATAAGCATCCTGAATGTCGTCAGGATAAAAAAAAGTAAGCCAACGACCACTATTTGAATACGTCATTAACGCCTTTATAAATTTACCTGACTTTGCCGCCTCTAAAAATTCCCCGGAATAATGGCGTTTATAAGCTATCGAAATACCTCTTAAACAATCTGTAGATGCTTGCTGAAAATCATCAAATGACATGGGATTTTTATTAGCGTCTTTGAGAATCGCGGCGCGCCTGTTCCTATATATCCGGGAGTAAAGTTTGCTGCCATTTTCAAAGTGTGTCACCTGTAAATCACATTGAACAACGACGTTATTATCCTCAGAGTACAAGTTGACGTGAGGAGAAAACTGTACATAATTTTTTACTCCAAGTTCAAATTTTTCGAATGGCTTCCCAAATAGTTCGTCGCCTAGTTTCTCATAAGATTTAACAATATTCGCATCTGCGAGATTTTTGTATCTTGAGTCTTTAGCAATTGGATTTGGTTCATTTCCCATACCTGCAAAGTTCATCCCAAATTGCGCGCTTCCAGATGCGGAGCCTGCTACGGTAGCAGCAATAACGCCAACAACCCAATCATATTCGTTTGATTTTGTAATCACACTTCGATCGCCAGAAACAAGGAATCTACTATCCTGGCTCGTTCTAAGTGGAAGTTCTACATTCTCAATAAGGAAATTTACAGGGCGAGCGCATCCAACCAATAGACTGAAAAAGGCTATGCATGTAGACAAACGGACTAATGAATTCATATTACTTTCAGATAAATAACACAACTGCCCATGATCTACCAGATGAACAAAAGAGTCAATTTCAAAAAATCGGGATCAATTCTTTGAATGTGTCATTTTCCGATAACACATAGCGCGCATGCTTTTGTTACACTGTGTGCAAAGGTAAAACCGCCGCTGTCTTGCCCCCCTACATCGCACGGAGCATACATGCCATCCATTCGCAAAGCCACCCGCTCTATCCTGGCCAGCCTTGTCGTGCTCGCTGCCCAGTTCGCCACCACCCACAGCATTGCCGCACCGGCCGGCAACATCCCCAGCCTGGAAGTGGCCGTCAAAAACCTGAAAAACAGCGGCTTTCAGGGCATCGTCTTTGCTGCCCGTGGCGATAAAATCTTGCTGGAAAAAAGTCTGGGCGCCGTCAAAGACAGCAAGCAGACCTTCCGCTTTGCCTCTATCACCAAGCAGATGACCGCCCTACTCGTCATGCAGGAAGTGGAAGCCGGCAAGCTGCAACTGGATCAGCCGCTGGGCACCTACTGGCCCGACTACCCCAACCCGCAGGCGCGTGCCGCCACCTTGCGGCAACTGCTGACCCATTATTCGGGCCTGTACAATGACATGAGCAACCCGGCTTTTCACATGCTCAACGCCAATAGCGGTGATGACATCCAGAAATTTGCCACCGGTATTTGTGCCAGCCCCGGCAATGCCGCCCCCGGCACCAAGTTTGACTACAATAATTGCGATTACATCGTGCTGGGCGCATTGCTGGAAAAAATCAACCAGCAAAGTTTTATCACCCTGCTGCAACAACGCATCTTCACCCCCGCCGGCATGAACAGCGCCAGCTACTACACCGCCGCCCTGCCCGACGCCAAACAACATATCCACGGCAACCTGGGCGGTAAACCCGAACCCGAAGTCAATTTCGCCAGCTACGGCCCGGCCGGTTCCAGCTTTGGCACATTAAAAGACCTGCACGCCTTTGACCTGGCCTTTATCAACAACAAACTGCTGTCACAAAATAGCCGTGATGTGATGGTCAAACCGAATGCCGTCGGCGGCGCCATCGGCGTCTGGTCCTACCCCTTCAAAGGCGCAGACGAACGCAACCCCACCATCATCGTCGAACGCCAGGGCTGGATAGCCGGCGTACGCATCCTCAACCTGGTCGATCTGCAAACCCAGAACATCCTCATCCTGGTCAGCACCAACGGCGACCTGGACTTGAGCCAGACCTGGGCGAATCAGGGGCCAGCGGCGGAGGTGTTGAAGGCGTTGATTTTGACGAAGTAGGGGAAACTGGAACTCTACTCCATTGCAATTGCCATAAAAGTCATTGAAAAATCAAGTTATAGGACGTGAAAAACTTGTGAAGATACGTTTATCTAAAGAAAGAAAATTATGACACGTGCGCGATTGCCAATCGCTCAGACGCGGGCGAACACCGAAACGGCAAATGAGGCCGCGTGTTTTATTTATGATACTTATGTTCAGATGCGGTGTGGACATGTAGAAATTCAATTTATAAGCCCAGGCGACGAAGTACTTTCTCGTTGTGAAAGTACTGGTGAAATTGCGTATCGCAAAGTCGCTAAAACTTTTACTCGCGAAAAAAAGCAGATTTATGGCCTTGGTTACATCACTCTGGATGGTCGAGAATTTGGTGAGGGGACAACAGGTGAGCATCCATTTTGGGTGAAAGATGTTGGTTGGACAGAGGTTAGAAATCTTCAACCGGGAAATGTAATCGAAACCTATGACGATAATGCAGTTAAGATTACTTCAGTAAAAAAAAACAGATCATTACTTTACTGTCTACAATCTGGAAGTCGAGGAATTTCACACCTACTTTGTCGGTAGCAGAGGACTGTGGGTACATAACAAGTGCATAAACAGAGGTCAAGTTTAACATTCATATATTTTCAAACAAGTGGGCGATTACTCGATTGCCAAACGCTCCTACGTGCTAAAACGCTCCATCTTAAATAGATAGAATATGAAAAAAATTTGTGATATCTGCGGAAAATATTCAGAATCCGATAAGACTTGCTCAAATTGCGGCGCTAAAATTTTTATGGATGAAGAAATAGCCGCATTACCAATCCGTGATCGTTGGGGCTGGGCGATTTTCAGCCTAGATGCTTTAAACGTTGATTTACGAGTGGATGCATTAAATTTTATGCGTGATCAATGGACTACACTTGAAAGTTTTACGGTATTGCACCTTGTAAATTCACAGCTCGGACAATTTTGTGCAGATGCCACAAAAATAAAGGTCATTATTAGAGAAGATTTTTTCTCGTCTTTATGGCAAGAGCTTTCAATTAAATTTGACGGGCTAACAGTCGAATTTAATCCTGAATTTCATTTTAAAACTACAGACGAAATCAATGAGTTGTTAAGCAAAGAACTGGGGAATTCTGAGGTTAGCAAAACTACATAGGTGCATCTTTAATTATGAAAAACTTTATTTCCCTGTTATCCCCCAGCTTTGTGACCCCAGCTTTCGGCTTTTGCTAAAAAATATTTTTTTCCCCAAAGCCGCCCATGTCCTACCAGAGTCTATGCTTTTAAAAATAACGTCTTCAGTGAGGACGTATAAATATCAATCGCCACTCATTTGGAAATCTCCTCTCTGGATATTCGGATAAACAGGTTCAAAATCGACTCTATTTAATATGCGGAAATTTTTTACATAATAAATAAATTTGTCGTCGTAACGTCAGTATTTATGTCATAACTCGCTGAAGTACCACCAGGGCCTGCAACGCTTACTTTTCCTTGATTGTTACCTTTAACTGCGACACTAATTTTGAATACACCCAAACTAAATACAATGTTGTCGCCCTTGAGTTTTAATGTCATGCTTCTCTTTCTGATGAGAACCTTCGTTCTCTAAAGTAATATTTTTTCCCCGCCCATTGTTACGCGTATGCAAAAAACTAGCGACAGGGGTTTCTATAATCGATCTCTTGACGAGAGTCATTTCTCTTGCTTCAAGGAAGCTGCAATTTGAGAATGGCATTTCCTGAAATGACGGCAAATGTTTTCGGTCCCAATCTGAACAAACTAGAGGGATAGTACAGACTACCTATCAAACCTAATTGCGTGCCATGCGCACGGGTAACACCGGCCAGCGTTGTGATAACGCCGCTGGCTGTTCTTTTACGTATTGTTGAATCAAACGTAAAATAAATATCGTCATTTTTGTCTACGACTATGCTTCGGGGA
Organism: Undibacterium sp. Ji50W; assembly: GCF_049340445.1. Taxonomy (NCBI): domain Bacteria; kingdom Pseudomonadati; phylum Pseudomonadota; class Betaproteobacteria; order Burkholderiales; family Oxalobacteraceae; genus Undibacterium; species Undibacterium sp. Ji50W. The sequence continues at coordinate 181,320 of NZ_JBMPOX010000006.1, forward strand.
TAATATAAATACTTATAGTCTTTCTGAACTATAAATTCTTCCCCATACTCCCCCCAACTGGAAACGTTCGCTGTAGGGGTAATTTTTCGCAGCACTTGATCATCAAAAACAACCATGTCGCCTCTGCGGTCTAACACTATATTCGTCATGGATAAGAAAACAGCGTCCTGACCAATGCCATCTTTTCTGAAGTGCTCCGTGCTACCTGCGAAGACAGTAGGCAAGCCTTTAGCATTAACCTCATACAAGACAGAACCGGATGTAAAGAATATTTTCCCACTCGAGTCTATAACGACGTTGGCTGGCACAAACCTATGGTCCGCTTCCATTTTTCCAGTTAAGATAGACCGTACTTCGGGGGCTTTAACGACGGTGCTTACGTTTCCTTTTGCGTCTATTTTTCGTATATCTCGATTATAAATCTCAGGAACATACAGGTTACCTTGACCATCCAAAGCCAAATCACGTAACCCATTAAATTTAGCCGATTTTGCCTCACCATCTTCGTGCCCCATACCGGACAAGCCGGGTATGCCAGCAACAGTACTAACTATGCCTTCGGGGCTAATTTTACGAATCAAAAAATTCCCGCGATCAGACACGTACAAATTACCCTGTCTATCTGCTACTAAACCGGAAGGTGAATCGAATCGTGCTTCTGCACCAGCACCATCAACGTATCCTCCTTTCAACTCCTGACCAGCTATCGTGCTTACATCGCCTTGTTGTGTAATTTTTCGAATGTAATTGTCGTCTGCGACATATAGATTTCCGGCCGGGTCAAAAGCAATTTTCCCAATTGCTCTAAATAATGCATCGCTGCCGCGTCCATCTACATGGCCCGCATTATTTTGACCTGCGACAACTATTGCTCGCCCATCTTTTTTGATCAGTCTTACAATTGCACCCTCTGTAATATACAAATTTCCGACATCATCAAAAGCTACGCCATCAGGTGTATGTAAGCCAGGCTCCAAGTCCTCCGCAAATTTTTCTGACTCCACTATTAACTTTAAAGTAGAGACCACACCATCTTTAGAAATTTTGCGTATTTGATTGTTCGATCCGTCAGCAACATAGAGCATGCCCTCCCGATTTACCGCAATATCCATAGCCTTGCCAAACCTTGCATTAGAAGCAGCGCCATCGCTCAAACCCTTTTTACCCGGCTGACCAGCAATGGTTGTTACCATGCCGTTAGGGCTGATTTTACGAATGCAATAGTTGTTCATATCAGTGACAAACACTTCCCCAGAAGAGTTGACCGCGATACCCATGGGACGATTGAACCTGGCTTCAGCGCCAGTACCGTCAGCCCAAGAAAATTGGCCAGAAGATCCTGCCAACGTGGATACAAGGCCGTCTGGCGATATTTTACGCACGGTTGAATTCGCCACATCGGTAACGTAAAGATTATTCTGTGCATCAATCGCCATGCCAGCTGGATATTTGAACCGAGCTGCTGCGCCGATACCATCATTACTACCAACCTGTCCAGCCTTACCTGCGATGGTCGTAACCACGCCTTGCGGCGTCATCTTACGTATGATGTGATTGCCAGAATCAGCAATATACATATTGCCAATCGCATCAGAAACGATACCTTTACGGTCACCACCGAAATCACTTAAGGTTGCACGACTGAACTGGGCGCGCAGACCTATTCCATCAGCCCAACCAGGACCATCCATACTGCCAGCAATCAAGCTCAAGGTACCAGGAGCAATGGTGGGAGCCTTGTTTTCAAGTTTTATATCTGGTTTATTTTTCGTATTCGTTTGCGCATTGCAATCGAAACTAGCTAATCCAAGAGATACGCTAAGCGCAAAGAAAACGCGAGGTATTATTAATTTCATCTGCAATCCTCAATACAATTTAAAAACAACATTGATAATTAGTAGAATTAAGCGCTCATCTTTTCGTTCACTACTTCTACTAGCTACATCAAATTTCAATACAAGAAATAACAATCAATAAAGTTGCTGTTTTCTATAACCATTTCATTCCTTACGTGTGCCTATCCTCACCACCTCATCCACAACCAAATTCTTCGGCAAGGCATGCGTAACAAAGCCGGGGTCAAGTCTTTCATTACGACATTTCTAACCTGATCGCCGTGCCTGTCGATGTTTGAGGCACGACGCCAAGCAAAGAAAACTCTGTCAGTCTGCACGGTCTCACCGCGAGGCCGTGCAACCGCTGCGGTCATCTCGGCCAGAATTTCCTCATGGGGCTTTACGGTGCGGGTCACAGGCCGGGGTCAGGTCGTATATTACGACAATTCTACGTCGGGCAAATGTATGAATGTCTGGCATTGCCCTGGCTTCCCTTAGTGCTGAATGGCTGGATAGGTGAAGGCGAGGAAATGAATTGCGTTCAAAGCAAAATGCAAGCCGATACTGAGCTCAATTCGCTTTGTTTTTTGGTATACATACCCATAACCCAGGCCTGCGACCGTAGCGATAAGAACTGTGTACAGCCCCCAGGGAGGCGGAATTTTGGAAGAAAAGTGCGCTAATCCAAATAAAATACTGATAGCTACCAGCGAAATTTGCGGGCCAAAGCGAAAGCGCTTTAAGCCGTCAGAAAGTCTTTGTTGCAATAAGCCTCTAAAAAAAGCCTCTTCAGCAATACAAGTTACGAACAAATTTAAAAATAAAAATTCGCCAACGTGAGGCTTGATAGATATCTCTGGTCTTGTCCAGCCTAAAAGTACGGAAAACCCCAAAGTCAATGCTACTGTGATTACACATGGCAGCCAGGCGTCTTTTAAGCTTTGACGAAGCTCTGCCACACTTTGGTATCTGGAGCAAAAAAATCCTAGCAAAATAAGTCCGACAAGTCCCTTGTCCAAATTGGCGTACAGAGTGAACGGCATCGCTCCTGGCGTGAGCACTTCATCGATGGTAATTGGAATGTTAGTGAAGCCTGGCCACTTGTGTATTGAGATAGCCAGGGCAAGGACGATCGTCACCGCTAATGATACTGCGCGCACAAAAACCGGCTTTTTAGGCGTAGTCGAAACGTAAGCGGCCAACGCCAAAATGATCACTCCAAGTAAACCAAGTGCATTTACAGCGCCAGTGAGCACACCGGCGACAGAGATGATACCGACACACCATGCGAAAACGGTATCTGAAAATCTGTAATTTAGTCTCTGAAGAATGACTGCCAGAGAAAGAAGCACGAACGGGGTGGATGGATACATGAAAAATAAGTAAAAGTAAAAATTATGGAAAGCCAGGGTCAGGTCGCACATTACGACATTTCTAACCTGGTCACCGTGCCTGTCGATGTTTGAGGCACGACACCAAGCAAAGCAAACTCAGTCAGTCTACCGGTCTCACCGCAAGGCCATGCAAACGCTGCGGGCACCTCGGCCTGAATTTACTCATGCGGCTTCACCGTGCAGGGTCACTGGCCAGGGTGCAGGTCCTATATTACGACAATTCTACGCCGAGCAAATGTATGAATGTCAGCGTAGTAATCGGCCCCTGCCTAAAATCGTGCCGAAGAAAACACGAGATTTTTAATCATTGAAAATCAATGAATTAGAATGTTTGCTTAAGAGGCCTTGGGCCGTAGGCTGGAATTTTATAAAAGCGTCGACAAATTTTATAAAAAATTTCCGTTTCCGCGTTAGTGTTTTTACGAAATGGACGCGGGTGAGACAATGACGACAATTCAACAAACGCTCGTTCGAATCGGATCAAGATAATTAAATTCAGCCGCTTCGAATCGCTCTTCTAGATTTTCAACACCATTAATTTTCTTATATTCGACTTCACGTTGAGTAATGGGAATAAGCCAAAAAAATTTCACGCATTTCCCATTTTCGATCTCCATATCCTCTAGCTGCGGACCATCCAGATAAGGAAGGGAAATCAATCCATACTCGCACTTCGATTCATTTATCCACGATTTTCCAAAATTAACAGAATCGCCAAGACCTAGCCTTGCCCCGGTCCGATGATAGTGGGCAGTCGCCACCATGATCTCCACTATCTCCTCACTTTTCTCTGGACTAAACATGTGTAATTCAATAGGATATTCGTCAGATTCTTGAGACATGCAACACGTTGCATATGTCCACATATTTCTATTCGCGCGCGGCGCAAACTCAAGAACCGAAAATTCCTTTGGTAAGTCACTCACCGGCCCTTTTGCAAAATTGATGCCGACCCCTTTCGATTTCCAAATTTCGGCATAGTGTGAGATTACTTTCTTCTTGTACATTGAGGCCCCTAATATCATAATCCGTGTTCCTTCTTCTTGGCACGAGAATGACATCGCCCCATGCAATCAAAAATATATACGCGCTTTTGCACAGGCCCGTAAAACCAGGGTCAAGTCTCTTAAGCAAACATTCTAAGTCATTGATTTTCAGTTGATAAAAATCTCGTGTTTGCTTCGACGCGATTTTCGCGCAGAGGCAGATTACTACGCTTACAATACGACATTTCTAACCTGATCGCCGTACCTGCCGATGTTTGAGGCACGTCGCCAAGCAAAGCAAACTCACTCAGTCTGCACGGTCTCACCGCGGGGCCATGCAAACCCTGCGGGCATCTCGGCCAGAATTCCCTCATACGGTTTCACCGTGCGGGGTCACAGGCCAGGGACAGGTTCTATATTACGACAATTCTACGCCGAGAAAATGTATGAATGCCAGACCTGCCCCAGGCTTCCGGCTATGTATTCAGAGATTTGGACGCCGTATTGGCAGAAATTGAATGGGGATAAATGGTAGCGAATAACAGTTTGTAATTGTCGTTCTTGCTATTAATTAATTTTTAATTTAAATTAGCAACAATGCACAATTCTGCTGTTCAGGTTGGCAGCCGAGTTCCCTTATTTTCATCGCAAAATGCCTTAAAAGCATAAGCAAGTGTATTGAATGTTTGTAAGAACACTTAAACAATCAACACCATTCGCATTCAGACTCACAAAAAGGAAGATCTAGTGACATCACTAACCGTTTCAGGTTTACCAGCACTTGCTTGGGAAATTGGATTTGTAATCGTTGGCGCGCTACCAGTTTGGTTTGGTGCAAAGATTACAGATGCGACCAATCCGACATTGGTACGTTCAGTTTTAGCACTTTTATTGGGAACAATTGGCAGTATTGCTGGATTCATGATTGGCGGCCCTTTGGGAATAATTTTAGCGCCTGTATCTTACATACTTTCTTTTAAATTTATACTCGGCACTTCTTTAGTCGGTGCATTTTTGTTGGGCATTTTATCTTTGTTTGGCTATTTTTTGATGGCAAAATTAATTGGCGGAGGGTTCTCTGTTAATGAAGAACCTAAAGAAAAAACCGAAACGCAGACTTCCAGTTTTTTAGAACAAAGAGCGACGCAACAAGGCTAGGGATCACAAGGCAAGGCTTAGGGCCGGTTCGTGCATTCATACATTCATACATTTCCAGAGTTGTGGGCGATTACGCGTTGCTATTCGCCCCTACGCGCTGGGACAATAGTGACGCGACTCTTCTCGACTATTCAAAGCATGGAGCAACATGAATAAAGATTTTGCCCGAAAATTAATCGACGACCCAAGTGATCAAATAATCAAACAGCTCTTTCAAGGTGTCGACGGCGTATTCTGGGTCGATTGGCGGGAAGCTGATGAAGCCATTATTGATTTGGCCGCAAAGCTCATTGGCAACGACGAGTTAAGCCACGAATGGCATAACGACAAACTGACCGTGAAATTTCGCGGCAAATTGACGGAAGTTCCCTTGAAGTTTGAACCAGGCGAGCAATATATCACCCTCGCAACTCTGCACGAGGCTATTTACCCTGAATATGAAATACGCTATATCAAGGCGTCCGAGGGTGGTGATACGACCGCCTTCATGATTTTGAAAAAGCAAACCTTGTTCGAGCTTGATGCTGAGTTCGACGCAAGGGTGGCTGATGCCTTGCAAAAAGTTGAACGCGGCTCGGCGCACTTCAAACAAGCAGCCCTGGAGCAGGCTGAAATGAAGGCAGCCAAAGAAGCTGCGGCGCGGGAACTTACCGAGCAAAAAGCGCGCGTCGCCGCAGGTGGGCCAGAGTATCTCACGCTGGTGCATACGAGGGATGGATTGAAACCCATTGATGAGATTCAGGTAGGGGATTGGGTCTTGTCGCATCCTGAGAATGAACCACCACCCATTCCAAAGCCTGGGCCAATTCAACCTAAGCCCGCTGAGGCGTACTTTTACCGGCAGGTTGTGAAGGTCTTTGTGCGGGAGAATCAAAAAGTGTCTCATGTCCAATATATAGATGTCGGCAGAGGCAAAGATACTTTGCAGCTCGCGCCACATCACCTTATCTGGACGAAATACGGCGGCTGGACTCGCGTCGCAAGCATGAAAACGGGGAATGTGCTCTGGTTAGCGAATGACGGGAACGCTTTGGTAGGCAAGGTGAAGCACACCGAGGAAACCGCGCGCGTCTACCATATCGAGGTGGATGAATTCCATACCTATTTCGTTGGAAAAAGTGGGGTATGGGTTCATGATGAAAGCAATGCTACAAGGTCAGGCGTTGCTGACAACCAAACCTGAGGCCAGTCGCAAGGCTAGCGGTCAGACAGTACTTTCGTACATTTCCAGATCCGTGGGCGATTACGCGTCGCCCCTACGGGCTGGGCAAATGAAAATGGCCACGAGAAATCTGCGTGATATGATTGGAGAAGGAATTGTGTTGCCTGATAAATTCGCAGCGGCGCAGTTGAAAGCAATTCAACGTGGGTCAGAAAGAATACCTGACTATACTTGGCATCATCATCAAGACACTAGAAGAATGCAACTCGTACCAGAAAAAATTCATGGTACTGCAAGGCATGTGGGCTGGGAATCTATGAGTAAAGGTCCGTACGTATTATGAGAAATGATTTGGAATGGGGCTCGTACTGGGGAAGTGTCAATAGGTCAATTGTCGATGCATTTGAGATCCAGACTGGGAAGAAATTTCCAGCGGAATATAAAAATGTTGTAACAACATTCGATGGCGCTTATATCAATAATGCGGATGCATATCGGTTTTACAGTAATGAAACGAAAAGTGAAGTGGTCTATGGACTTGGACTATTTCATGCTGTTAGCGGCGGCACGTATTCGCACAAAAATGGCGGTCGAACGCGGTTTTGGCCATTGAAGAAAAGTGTTGGAGGAAAGCGTAGTCCTGAGCTTCGGTTCGATTGATGTCAATCAGAACTACTGCCGTTGAGCTAGACTGGAGTTGCGTTGCCTCCATAAATTGGTGCCGCGGCTGGCGGAACGTTTGGTCTCTGTTGCGAGACATGCACAGAGACGTGACGCCCGCACTTGATGAAGTTCAGTTTGAAAGCTTAATTGAATATGAATGAATCATTTCCATTTTCAACAGATACTGCAACGATTGCAATTTTTGATGTCGCAGCTCTGAAGCATCGGTTAAATGACGTTGGTGATTGGTGGAGTGTTCCGACGTTCGAGCTGGCCGAGGTCAATTTGGGTAACGTTTTAATAATTGCGTTGGGGCAGGACGGCACCTACACCGTGGACGTAACTGATAAAACGTTTGCAGAAGTAAAGTGCCTTTCTGGAATGTTGAAGTGTCCGTCGGGCCAGATCTATATTGGAGCTGGCGAAGATATTTCTGGTGGCGGCTTTGATCCAGAAAATACACGACACCTAAGCGGTCGAGTCATCCATTGCCCTCCTGGAACTTACCAGGTAAATGTTTCTCGCAAGGGCAGCTCTATCTCAATATTTTTTGCCTCGTCACAGGGCTCTGGCAGTAATGCATTTCGGCAACCATTGGAGTTGTCGTGATTGCCCCCTGCATCTGATTTGCCAACCATTGTGGGATGGCGGAACATCGGGAACGCGATAACGCGGACGACAACGGCATTGGCAAGGTGCCTGACTGGATTGTTACTGTGCACGCCTCAATAAATGGGATCGAGCCAGCAACCCGTGCAATGGCCGCCAGCATCAGATCTGACTGCGCTAGGTGTTGTCGACTAACTCAGTTCAGTAAAAAAGCTAGGGTCAAAAAAGCTAGGGTCAAAAAGCTAGGGTCAAGTCTCTTAAGCAAACATTCTAAGCCATTGATTTTCAATAAGTAAATCTAGTGTTTGCTTCGGCGCGATTTTCGGCAGGGGCCGATTACTACGCAAACATGACGACATTTCTAAGCTGATCGCCGTGCATGTCGATGTTTGAGGCAAGACGCCAAGCAAAGCAAACTCAGTCAGTCTGCACGGTCTCACCGCGAGGCCATGCAAACGCTGCGGGCATCTCGGCCAGAATTTCCTCATGCAGCTTCACGCAAGGCGGGCAGTACATTCGTACATTTCCAGAGCCGTGGGCGATTACGCGTTGCTAATCGCCCCTACGCGCTCCCGATAGCCGTCGTTCAATGCGTTACAACGACAGCTATTTATAGATTTTTCGCAACTTGCGCATGCGGGTTACAAAATCAAAACCAGATTCTACTAGCACCACAAATTCGATCGAGTCCCGTATGGGGCGGGGTCGCGATAAGACTGATCAAATGCGTAAGTGAATCAGCAAACGGCTTTCCGCACCAATAGTTAATATCGGGATCCTGATCTGCATACACGATCTTTCCTGCAAGGCTTCCCGCTCTGATCAAAACAAAGTAATTTCCGGTGGCAACGGCTTCACCGATGGCTATACCGTCTGCATAGATCGGCATCTCGCCGCCCATATTGACCATGCTCATGACGGATGAGCGTAAGGTTGCGGTTTCGTTCGCAAGGCGTTCCAAAGGGTAAAATTCGATCGAAGGGATGAAATATTTGCCTGAATCGTCATTATCAGTCTCATTGTGAAAAAGCTTGATTCCATTCGCAAACTGATAGAAGGGCTGAAGTTCCAACTCGAGAATGTCGTGGGGAACGTAAAGGTCGTCGGACAGTTCTCGTGACACTGTTGCGGAGTTCGCCGGTAGCGAAAGAGTGTGTCGGTAGGTCTTGCTGTAGTGCGCACCGTGGAGTTCCAAGTGCATGACCGGCGGTAGTGCTGCAATTGTTTGTAGTAGATCTAGGATTGGCATTTGTTCTCTTGTTCCGGCTAAATTGTAATAGTACATTCAGGCCCTTTGTAATCTGCTCGCTTGGCCTCTTTGTTTAGAAGATGAATTAAATTAGTCCACTGTGAATCAGATTGATAAGTCGGCTCAAATATATACGCTCTTTTTATAGCATTGCACGCCTCACCATATAAGCCCTCGGCTTGATAATGGTAGATGACAGATCTAACTATAATAGGCCATATACGATCACCATATTGCTGAATTAGATTTTCAGTATATTCGATATAATTTTTCCGTTCAGCAGAGGAAAATTGAGAACGATTCTTTGACGATACGTCTAATTTTCTTTCAAAAGCACCCAAAAATATATTAGGGTTTGAACGATTCATTTCCGTTGCTTTAGACAGATCTGCTTTACGTTGTGGCTTTTGTGATGTGTACCCATTGGTATACCCAATAATCGTTTCAGTACCATCCTCTTTTCTAATCACATCCACAGACGGTAAATACGCAAGGTTATAATATGCAGCACTAGCCTTGTCATCTTGATGGCCTTGCTCCAAAATCAGTGCGAGATCCCGTAATTGCTGGTGTGCCCGCAACAAAATCTGACGGCGATCTTCTTGCATAATTTCTGCACCAGTGGCAGCTGGAATATAAGCGCTTGCACGTATCAAATCAAATTGCAACATCTGCGCATCAACCTGCGTTTTTGTATCTGGTTCTAAGACAATCCTTACATCCTGCGTGCTGTTCTTATGTGCGGTATCACTGAACACAGTCGGAACATAACCTCTTTTTATCACAGCATATATGGTAGTGACATCCGATTTCTTATGATAAGTCATGTTCTCAGTATCAATAAGAACTCCTTCTTTATTGGCGTAATCGACTAGCAAATTCGGATGGATATCTTTTTTTATGAAATCAGCATCTGATGCGTAGCGACGAACCATTCTCCGCATCAAATCAACATTCAACTGATCTCTGTCGTCTGGGATCAAGCGCCATACCGTTGCGGCAGGTATGGCCACCCCTTGTTTATCGACCACATGTACGCGCCAAGTTAACGTGTCTGTATTCAGTTTCTTTATCAATTCTGTTAAACCTGCTTCAGACGTATTCGCGCCCAATAAAGCTAGCGTGAAGCAGAATAATTTGAATTGAATGATCCGTCGTCCTTTTCCAGCTTTATAAAACAGCATTTCGCTCTCCGGTAATGCACGCAATATTATTCAGCATTTTTTTGATCTAATGGTCCAGATGTTGGATTACAAAGCTAGCGATAAGGTAATGCATTCATACATTTTCAGGCTGGCGGGTTATTACGAGCTGCTAATCGCCTCTTACGCTGAACAGCACATGCGTGCGAATACGCAGAGCTATTCGCACCTACGCCTACTGGCTATGGTACGCAAACCACAACAAATGTCCATTCGCTTTTTTGTTTACTTTTACCCTATTTAACAACCCGGCTATTTTTAATCATGTCATACAAAAGCTGTGCCGCCGGTGACAGGCGGGCGGCTTTACGGGCGACCAGGACCAGGGTTCTGGAAATGACCGGGTCTTGCAACTTGATCACACGCAGGCGTGGATAGGTGCCTTTTTGCATGGCAAGATTGGGCACGATGGCGGCGGCAATGCCGGCTTCCACCAGGCCCAGGGCCGTGGAGTTGCGCTGTACTTCGTAATGTATCTGCAAGCTCAGGCCAGCTTGGCCACCCTGGCCGCTTTGGCCCATTTGCTCACCTCGCAGGCTTTCGCTACCCAGATAACCGTCGAGCAGGGCACGGTTACCGCTGGCCTGTCCGGCAAAGATCAGCGGGTGTGACTGTAACTGTGTCCAGGTGATGCTCTTGCGTCTGGCCAGTGCATGGTCATCGCGGCAGACCAGCACGAACTGATCTTGCAGCAAAGGCGTGGTGCTCAGTTCAGGATGATTGGGGCCAGCCAGGTTGATGCCAAATTCGGCTTCGCGCCGCAATACGGCTTCGGCAACGCCGACCGATGCGTGATCCAGTATCTTGATACGATTGTCGGGGAACAATGCCGAATATTCACGGATGACCTGCGGCAGGTAACGTATGCCTGCCGTCGGTATGCAGGCAATCGACACATCACCGCGCTGGGCTTTGCCGGTTTCGCGTATCTCGGTCAATGCTGCTGACAGCTCCTGCAGCAGACGTCTGGCTTGCGGCAAAAAATCCTGCCCCGTCCTGGTCAGGGCGATGGAACGCGTGGTTCTTTCCAGCAGCGTCACCCCCAGAAAAATCTCCAGATTGCGCAGCCGCTGCGTCACCGCCGTTTGCGTGACATGCAGCACATCTGCCGCCTTGTTGAAACTGCCATGGTCTGCAATGGCGACAAAAGCCTGTACCCCGAGGATATCGATTTTCATAAGAGAAATGAATCAATTGTCTAAATAAATTCATTGTACTTTTAATTGACCGGGTACGAAGATAGCCATATAGAAAAAATTTTCCAGGCTTTCAAGAGTGTCTTATGTTGAATCCACCATTGCCCACAGTTACCGTTGCCGTTGCTGAACCTGCCAAGCTGTCGGCGATGCGTCTGTTTTTTGCCTTTTCAAAAATTGCCCTGACTGGTTTTGGTGGTGTCATGCCCTTTGCCTACCGCGCACTGGTCGAGCAATACCGCTGGCTGAGTGCAGAAGAATTCGCCCGCTATCTGGCCCTGAGCCAGGTCTTGCCCGGCCCGACGATCTGCAATGTGGCATTAATGATAGGCAAGCGCCATGCTGGCATCGCGGGTGCCCTGGCCGCCATGGCTGGCCTGATCATTGCCCCTTTTCTGCTAGTGATAACGCTGGGTGTCGCTTATCAGCGCTTTGGCCAACTGGCCATGGTGCAGGATGCGCTGACCGGCATGACGGCAGTGGCAGCAGGCCTGGTACTGGCAACCGCCGTCAAGATGGCGATGCAACTGTTTGGCAAAGCTGGGAATGCCGGTAAGGCTGGTAAGACAGTTGGAATTGACTGCCCGCACAAAGACAAAACGCGCAGCCACCAGGCCACTTTGCAGGCGGTCTTGATGGCATTGGCTTTTGCTGGCCTGGCCTTGCTTAAATGGCGTTTGATTGTTGTGTTTTTCTTGCTGGCACTGCCTGGCAGCATCGTTGCGTATTTTTTGAAAGATAAAAATGGATGAGCAATCCCCCCTGCTGGACCTGTGCCTGCACCTGTCCCTGTTGTCGATGATGGCAATCGGCGGCGGCCTGGTGATGATGGCACCCGACATCAGTCATTTTGTCGTGACTGAAAAACACTGGGTGACCAGCGCGCAGTTCGCCTCTGCCTATGCCATCGCGCAGGCAGCGCCCGGCCCCAATTTATTGTTCATATCCCTGGTGGGCTGGCTGATCGCCGGCTGGACGGGGGCGATTGTGACGACCCTGGCAGTCATCATCCCGTCTACCCTACTGACCTTGTCCGTCGTCAGCTTGAAGACCTCAAACTTCAACACCCGTCTGACAGCCGCAGTGCGAGATACCTTTGCGCCGATTTCCATCGGCGTCTTGCTGGCGACAGCCTGCCTGTTCAGCCAGTTGGACCATGCCAGTTGGCGCACCGACGTGATCACGCTGCTGACCGCCGTCATCATCTTGCGCAGCAAGCTTAACCCCGTCATCCTGATTGCTGCCGCCGCCGCCGCAGGGATGCTGCACATCCTATAAGCTAATCTACACACAACTCAGGGGGAATACACCATGCCCGACGCCCACACCAGCCTGACCCTGCAAATGCTGGAATGGATACAGCAACAACCGCGCAGTTATTCAGAAGTACTGGACGCCTGGCACAGCACCTGCCCACGCCTGTGCATCTGGGAAGATGCCTGCGCTGACGGTTTGATCAGTTGTGATGGTGGTAGAGGTGGTCTGGTGACCGTATCGGCAAAAGGCAGGGATATGCTGGTAGGCACAATAGAGGTAACAGCGTCTTTTTCAACCCTGACGCATAGGGGTGAAGGTATTGCAGATTAAGTTGCTAAAATGACGAATAAGGAAACGCGCCTTAACAGGACGGCCGCTCAAACACTTATTAAAGCATCGCAAAAAAACTCAACTATATTTCGAAATCCGGATCAATCTCAGGAAAATTTTTGACTATAGGACGCATTAAAGAAAGATATATTTCTCCCATGGCATTAGATAACTCCACGCGCAATTTTTTTTGAAGATCAACATCGTCAATCGTATCAACAATGAGTGCAATGTTATTGAGATGCACATTGACATCAGCACAGCCACGCATGATTAATTTTGCTTCTTCCAAATCCATAAATTGTCCTTGTAAAAAAAACCGGCATTTTCTGAAAACTTTCTTTCCAAGAATCGGTATGCTGAAAAATCGACTCCGTCAAGTATTCGGCCACCAAAATTTACTAAAATCATCGGCGCACCGAACTTGGCAACAGATAATCTGTCAAGTGATATAGTAACCTCAACTTTGAACGTAAATCAAAATAACGAGGATATTGTCGTGTTAGAAAGTTTATTTTTTCCGAATGCACCTCTGGAATTAACACCAGCTTTGTCGACCGCTAATATGATATTGGCTCAAAATCAAACTAACGGAATTACATTACCTGTTCAAGCAAAACAAATAGATAAACCAGAAATGGTTTTGGCTGAATGTGGTGATGTGCAAGGGGAAGTTCCTCCTCCTAGTGATGGAAGTTTGAGGGAGATATCAGGCACTACACTTGCGCCAGGATCCACTTTGAAGAGATATTGGGGGCTCAAATTTAAAGAGAATTTGGATGTTTCGCTTGCAAAAGTAAATATACTCGATCAGCCGAAAAATGGAAAAGTGACTCGAATAACTACGACTCTTGAATTAGGACCATATTTCCAATACTTTCCCAAGCCGGGCTATCTTGGGCAAGACAAAATCACGTTTTTGGTAGAAGTAGGTGGCAAGAGAATAAAAGTTATAAAGACTCTTTATATTGTTCCTCAAATTTTTGATCGTGAATTGAAGTGCCAAAAACCGAGCCGTATTAGTTTGATTGATGGTAGCCCCAATCAAGCTACGACATGGGCTCTGGAATCGGAACATAGGGGTCACGGAACATAGGGGCCACACGGAACATGGAGGTCTTGCATTACGACAATTCTACGCCAAGGAAATGTGTAAATGTAAGACCTGAACCCGGCTCCGCACCGATTTAGACCAGGACTATGATTTCACCACCTGAGCAGGTCAGAAATGCGTCCGGCATAATCAAAATGGGTTCAGGCTACGCACTTTGATGATGCGGGACCGATCAAAAAAGCAGTTTTGCAACTGGCTCTTTAGGCCAATGGTGGTCATTGCATAAAAGGCCCCCAAGCGGGCTCTATGATGTTGCCCGCCTTTGTGGTCAAGCGTTGTTTCACACGTCCATCTACCGACACTACGACCAGTGATTTGCGGTTACCGGACCGGGTCGCGTAAATGACATATTTACCGTTCGGGGCAAAACTTGGAGACTCGTCATCAGTCGCGTCCGACAGCCGTTGCTCCTGGCCGCTGGCAAGATCCAATGCGAACAGTTGATAGTTGCCGTCACGGCGAGAAATATAAACCAGGGTTTTTCCGTCAGCCGAGATACGCGGGCTGATATTCTCGCCACTGTTGAAGGTCAAGCGCTGGGCCTCGCCGCCGTCTGAGCTCATGCGGTAGATTTGCCCTTTGCTGCTACGGTTACTGGTGAAATAAATGTTCTCGCCGTCTGCGGACCATTGCGGTTCGGTGTCGATGTCAGCGCCGTTTGAGACGCGCCGTAACCCGCTGCCGTCGACGTTAACGGTGTAGATCTGCGTGTGCTCGTCTTTCGACAGCACCACTGCCATCTTGTTGCCCCTCGGTGCCCAAGAGGGACCCGAGTTGTTACCTTTTTCGTTTGCCACCACGGTGCGGGCACCAGTAACCAGATTCTGCACGTAGACCACTGGCTTATTTAGTTCAAATGACACATAGGCCAACTTGGTGCCATCCGGTGACCATGATGGCGACATGATTGGTTCCTTCGAACGTAGCGCCACTTGCTCGTTCTCGCCGTCGGCGTCGGCCACCATCAGATGGTAGTTGCTGCTCTCCTCCTTGACATAAGAAATGCGGGTCGAGAACACGCCGCGGATGCCGGTCAGCTTGAAGTACACGTCATCGGCAATCAGGTGGGCCGACTGGCGCGCGAATTTAGCGGTGACAGCCTTGTCCAGGTCAGATATCTTTTCTTGCTTGACAGTGTCTAGCAGTTGGTAGCGCACGTCATAGTGGCCATCGGCGAAGACATCGACGGTGCCGACCACCAGCGCGTCGGCGCCTTTGGCTTTCCAGCCGCTGTAGTCGATGTTGTTGAGGTCGCTCACGACGCCGGCGTCGATGATCTTGAAGGCACCACTGCGTTCCAGGTCGGCCTTAATGATTTCGGAGATTTTTTGCGGTGAGACGCCTTCGTTGACGAAGCCAGCCACGGCAACCGGAATCTGGTTGCCGCCGACGCCGGAAATCTCAACCCGCATCTGGGCGTGGGTGTCACTTATGGCGGCCACAATAGCCAAGCCGGTGAAAAGCATACTACTCAGTTTTTTCATATCAGTGCAATTTCTTTCAGCTTGAAGTCAAGGAAATGGCCACGCTCTACTCCCATACCGACTCTATTGGTAGCTGCCGAGCGCGTGGAAAAAGGGGCACGGGGAAAAAAGGGCCAGGCCTTATATTACGACAATTCTAGGCAGAGGAAATGTGTGCGTATAAGACCTAACCCAGGCTTCACTGGATACAGCCAAATGAGGGAATTTTCTATCATTGAGTAACCCTGATGCTTTGACGTTTGGTGCCCATCAAAAAATCCGACTAACCTGCAAAAATAAAAGTTGGACAGGATACTCGTTCAATCGAACGTTTAACAGGTTAGAAATTTCCTTAATCCGGTTTTCGTTTATGCCCACATTGAATTATTTCACCGCCTTGCTGCACAAGAAAACTGGAAGAAAAATTCAAGTAAATTTGAATCATATTTTCCTCTCTGATTAATCGTATTTCACTCGCTATATCGATATGATTTAAAGTAGCGACCTTCCTTTAATTTTAATCAGGCACATCTGCATCTTTCCCGAACAGAAGCTTATCAACAATCATGGCTACAATTGTTGCGCCGCAAATCAATCCTAATAATGCTATCGAATTTGTATATAAGGCGTTAAAAAAACCAATTTCTGGAAAAACCGGGATCAACCCAAGGGGAATGCAAACGAGCAGCAAAAAAATTATTGTAAAAATAATTTCCCTTCTTCCTACATTACGAGATTTTTTATTTTTCATTTTCATTTATGAGTAATGTTATAAAACCAGGTCCTGAGCGTACCATTTGGATTATTATTGGTATCACAATACCATGTTCCGGGTGAACTCTTGCACCCGCTAGCAATTGACCACGTTTCATTGATTGCTCGCCCCAACTCGATACCACCAAGGAAGGAAGACGATCATGCTCATCACTCGCTGTCAAACCTGATCCAACGCCATATAGAACGACGCAATGTGTAGTGATTGCGAAAACTCGCCGCTGGTGATCATCGCTTTCACCTCAGATGGATGGGCGAAAGATTCAGTGATGTCTTCGCTGGCATCCAGTGTTTTTTCAGCCTGCCGTTGAAGGCCGCGCGCAATGAACAGGTGGATGCTGTTTGTCTGGCGTGCTGGGTTGGCGTAGTATTTTCCATGCGGGGTCCAGCTTGACGCGACGTAGCCTGTTTCTTCCAGCAATTCGCGCTGTGCTGCATCCAGCACAGACTCACCGGCATCCACTACCCCACCCGGCAATTCGGTACAGACCACATTTGCCGCATAACGGTATTGCCGGACCACGAGAATTTTTCCATCCGCAGCCTGGGCAAACACATGTACCCATTGGGGTTCTTCAACCACATAGTAAGGTTCAATGATCTGGCCATTGTGCAACTCGCAGGTGTCAGCACGCAGGGTGAGCCAGCGGTCATCAATAAGAGATTTGCTAGCTAACTGGCGCCATGGATGCATGTTGATCGCTTTCAATTAAAAAGAAACATATACAGATATCTTGAGGTAGCCAAGCCGGTCTTCCCACCGGTTCATATTGGTGGGTGCATCCTTCACATGGCGGATGAATCAAACTGCCAGCGTCCCGCCTGTAACGTTTGATTACACAATCACCCGTGGTAATTAAATAATTAACATGCCCTTACAATTATAATATCCCGTTGTCAGGCAAGTGCAGGTCCGGCTTGGGCCGCCCCCTTTTTTTAACCAAACGCGAGGTCTATGCAAGATGTTGTCTTTACTAAAGCTGAATTTTGTCAGAAACGTGTTGATCGGTTGCTTTTTGATTTACCTGATAGAACAAACCATCAGCTTCCAGTACATGAAAAATATACTGGCATTGCCGGTGCTGTTGTGGATAGCTGGCAATGTCATTTATGGACTGGGGCACAATCGGCGCGAGCGCAAGAAGTTTGAGAAAAAGGTCCATGCCTTTTGCAAGTTCACTGACGACAATTGCCTGGACATCGATGAAGGCAATGCCATGGCGCTGCATTACGACAGCAAGACCATTTACCTGATCAACAAAACAGGACAAATCGCCCTGCAACCAGAACAGATCTTGCGCTGGGAAATCGGCATGGCCCGTGATCGGATCACAACCACGCTTACCTCTGCCACGGCCTATACCCCAAGCAGCGCGCAGGTCACCATGACACCGGGTGGCGTGTCCCATGTCACATTCTGGATTAACGGCGGCGCTTACCACGTGTTTACCGTGGCCGTGTCTTCTGAAAAGATCGTCAACAGGCTCAAGCATTTTTCGCTGGTCAACAATATTACCATCGTCTGATACTCTTTTTTACCCTGATAACTCTATGAAGACTTTACGCCTTGCCTTGCGCGCGACGCTGGCCAGCATCGGCTTTGCCAGTGCAAGCATCACCTGCCACGCCCAGACCTGGACGGACATGCCTGCCATGGACACCAAATCCAATGTCGTCACCCAGCGTGCAGATAGCCCCATCTACAGCCGCATGGCAACTGATAAGAAATTCCGTGATTTTGCCTACAATGCCATCAACGTCAGAGGTGAAAAACTGAATTATGAGCTGGTGCTGGAATCGCGCGCTGCCTTGTTTAGTACGAGCAACTTGCGCAAGGTCTATGAAACCCGCGCCGGCACATATTATGTCAGCTATTGGGTGAAAGAAGGCCGCGCCTACCGCTCTATGCCTTTCCGTCGCAATGCTTACCTGGCCCTGATCGTGGTCGACACCGTGCCAGCAGACCAGAGCAACCCGCAGTTCAAGGCCGTTGCCAGCAAGCTGCCATATGCGGTGTACCAGATCAAGTGGGAACAACCCAAAAGCAATGACCGTGGCACCATGCGGGTAGACGATAGCGGTTCTGCCGTCAAATGGAATTGCAAGACCAAAGACGGCCGCGCCATGCCGACCATGCTACAAACCATGATCATCCATAAACCCAATTTCGAAAAAGAAACCGAGTACTACCACACCGCGTATTACGTCACCGACGACGGCCAGTTGAAAGACAACGGCTGGGGCAAATCCAACATCTGCACAAACCGCAGCGTGGGGCCGGATGATGAGGTGTCGAAGTGGGTGAGGTTTTTTGGTGGGGAGTGAGACTGTTTGAATAACTACCGTGCTTTAGAGATCATATCCAAAAATTCGAAGCAATAATTTACAGCAGAATGTAATATAGAGAACAATTACAATTTTTGCATCTCATATGCTAATCAGTGAACTACATATCTCGCAAGATGATGCTCATCAATTTGGACTGGATGAAGTACGCATGTCGCGCTTGAGCCAATTTGTAGCTATTGCCGGAAAGAATGGTGCAGGTAAGTCACGATTACTAAAGAAATTAAGTGAGATGATCACATTTCGAGACCAGTCTTTAGGCAAGCTAGATGAATTTTTGGCCAACCCAGGCCTCTTTGGGAAAATGCCAGAGGTACAACAAGGTAAAGAACTCCAAGCAATAAACTGGTCAAATCTTGATCCAACTAAAAAAATTTTTGAAGATGGTCAGTCCGGAGTTATAGTAAAAAACGACACTCGCATCAAATCGCTACGTTTTGTACCGAAAAGCCTGGAGTTATTGGACCCTTTACAATTAAGCACTGGGACACTTATAGAAAAACACTCTTCTACGAGAAGCATCCGGATAGAAGAACTTGCAACATCATGCAATGCATATATCCAGCAAGAGCAAAATCTCTGGTGGAATGCTGGTCACCCTAAATTCACAGAAACTGAAGGTTACCCTAGTAAAAATGAGTCGATCGATTCATATGAACGTTTAAACAGGATGATTTTTGAACTACTGGGAGAAAAACTTAACCGCTCACCTCACAATGAAGTAACGATTTTCAATAAATCATTCATAAATGCAGGGCTTTCAGATGGTCAGATAATTCTCCTGCAAATAGCTGTCGCTATCCATTCAAGAAGTGGGTCATTGAATGACACTGTTTTCATCCTGGACGAACTTGAAAACCATCTCCATCCGTCTTTAGCTATCGATATCATCGAAAAAATAAGTTCGGCAGCACCAAACGCTCAGTTTTGGATTGCCACACATTCCGTCCCTTTACTTGCCTATGTTCACAGTAAAGATCCTTCAGCTTTGTGGTTCATGGAGAACGGACGAATTAGTCACGCTGGCAGGGACCCCGAAAGAGTTTTAAATAGCCTTCTTGGCGATGATGAACGTATAGGTCAACTAAACACATTTACCGGCTTACCTGCGCAACTTGCCACAACAACTTATGCTGTCGAAAGCTTGATGCCCCCCAAGGTCGTTTCCCTACAAAAGAATGATCCTCAAATTAATCAGATTGCTTCATTCATAAAAGAAAAGCAATCTGAAGGTGCTGTTTCCATTCTTGATTTTGGAGCAGGAAAAGGAAGATTGCTTGAGGGTTTGGCTGCAGAATTTAAAGCGGATGGACAATCGCAAATCACTGACAAAATATCCTATTTTGCTTTTGATGAATTTCCAGCCGATAAAGATACCTGTCTGGCGTTAATCAAGGAATACTATCCAGATGACAAGAATAGGTATTTCGGATCTCAAACAGAGTTTTTCGAAAACAAAGACAATGCATCCATTGATATTGTTGTGATGTGCAATGTCCTTCACGAAATACCGCCGAAAGACTGGCTAGAGTTGTTTTCATCTTCAAATTCAGCCTCATCAATAATCAATCAAGCACTACGTGAAAACGGATATTTACTGCTGGTTGAAGATCAACGAATTCCTGTTGGAGAAAAAGCACATGAGCATGGATTTTTGGTGCTGGACACTGCTGAATTGAGGATTTTGTTTAAAGTGACAGAAGCAGATATTAATAACGAGAAATTTATTGCCAATAGTCAGAAAAATGGCCGTCTAAAAGCACACTTGATTTCAAAAGAACTGTTAACCCGAATTGACGCAACCAGCCGAAAAGCTGCGATCACCCAATTGCAGAGCTCTGCACAAGATCAAATAAAAAATATTCGCCAAAAACCTGCTACATATGCAAATGGACAATTACACGGATTTTGGACTCAGCAGTTCACAAACGCGTCCTTGTATCTTAAAGTGTAAAGAAATTTAAACGCTATTTAGCTCAGCAAATACAAACATAAAACCTGACTCAGCTGCATGTCGTAGCAAGGCGAGGTGTGACTTCAATATTCCAAAAGCGTATTCCAGCCCCTCGCCGTCGTCATCATATGGTGGGCAAGGGTCTTCTGAGGACTGAGCGCTCTGTAAATATGCGAGCACTTCAGATTTTTCATAGCTGTACACCCAGCCATCTTTAATCGTGGGGTTGCCCGTATGTACAACCTGAAGTTCAAGTGGTTCAAAACCATCTAACTGTACTTGCATTGTTGGTCTGTATGCTTGCTTGGTCGCTTCCACGACGAAACCTGGGTCATGCTCAATGGCATTGATAAGTGCCTGGATGCTGTCTGCCGCGCGGGAAATGTCATCACCTTCCAACACTGCGGGTTCATTGACGATATACAAATCAGAACCAACAGGAGAATGGTCGCAGATGTCTTTCAACAAATCAAAGACGGCCCCTCTTCTTGAGTTAGTCAAGACAAAGCGACGTTTCTCTATCTGATTGTGCGACAAAATTTTCTCGTGAGGACTTAGGTCTTTATCAAACTCTGCTGAAGGTCCTGCAATTGCGACGGTATAAGAGTGCCAGGCCATGTGTCCCCCACTTTGTAGATGTTAACGATTTTACCGAATAAAACATTCGGCAGCCAGACCAATAAGGCCGCCCACCTGGATGCATTTTCTCATCATTCATTGAGAAAATTCATTAAAAACGTTGGCCATTTTCTGAATCTCGAACGAGGGCATACTCAGGCGGTTGGCCCGGTCACGCCACCCCATGATCACGTCCGTTACTTCTTTCTCTATGGTAGTTGCCTGGTCGCGACTAAGTCGATAAAAGTCCCCCGCAGTTTCACGAACAAGCTTCATATTCGGGGTAGCCACATGTCCGTCCAGGGTCAAAACATGCTCTTGCTTATGGATGTTCGGGTTCATATCAAATGCGGGTGAAAGGCGCCAACCGGTTTTAACGCGTAGGCATCCGTGATTGCGCAAGTGATCATCCCGGTTTCCTACAAGCACATTGAAGACAACGCGGCATAGAGTTGTGCCAGATCGGTGTCGATGTGGTCCTGTGCGCCCTGGTCCGAAATCAGTTCTGCCAGATCGAGATAGCTAGCGCCGTCTTGACCGTCCTGGCGTTCGAGCAGGGTCATTGCGGACACAAACATGCGGCGGCTCTCCCCTATCCGGTCAAAGCGCTCCACACAAAACGTGCGATGCCCTTCCCCTAACTTTTCAAGCCGTGAAGGAGGCACCCAGATACCAGCAGCTAACGCCATCTCATGAACAAGAAATTCCCAGCCACCGACATCGTAACGGTCTTCTTTGGAAGGAAACTTGGCAAACCATAGCTTCCCTGTCAGGTCGGTGAAGTTCACTTTTGGGCGCGCGCCGCCAAGGGACGACCCGGGGGCAATCAGCATGGACAACCAGCGCTCGAATTCTGGAAGCTTTTCAACACCGGGCTCTTCCAGCTTTCTGCTTATTTCGGCAAGTTCACCCAGACTGGTGACAGGAGGTGCGGCTTTCTCCCGGTCATCAAGAAAGTTGCCACCACCAAGCTTTCGAAAACGCAATGCGCCCATGCGGGTGATGTCGTGTACGCCCAACAAGAAGTCCACGTCGCGCAGAACCTTCATTGCTCGCTCTTCGCGGGCGGCTTCGGCTGCCTCGAGCCGCTCCATAAGCATCCGACCCCACCGGTCTGGTGCCGAATCCAGGAAAATCCCAAAGCCTGATGCACCGGCAGCCGGGTACTGTTCCCCCGAATGAATATCGAGCCGGGGATCAAGCATAAACCTTCCTGCATGCTCTTCCCAACTCTGGACGTATTGGAATGAGGCTGGCAGGTCTTCCTTGCGCAAGTTACGATGTAGTAGTCCAACCTGCTGCTGGATGCCCAGTTCTGCCGCGTCCAGATGTACGTCATACGTTTCGCGGTGCTGTGCTGCCTTAGCTTTACTCATCAATTGGGGCCCCATGCGACGGTGCATCTTCTTCGCTGCCCTTGGACTTGGCCGAACGTCCGCGTGGAACCCGGATCAACAGCTTGGCATCTTGAAGTCTTCGGCCAAGCTCATCATTTTTGGCCACCAATTCGAAATCGCTATCCATACCTAGTATGCGCAGAGCACGCAGGTAGGTTCCAATTGCGATTGAGGCATCCCCTTTTTCCATGCGATTCAAGGTGTCGCGTGACACATTCATCCGTTCGCAAAACAGCACTGTTGAAATATCACGGCGCAGTCGAGCCTCACGCAGGCGTTGCCCAAAGGACTTTAGCTGTCGGTCAATGGTGGGAAAGGGGCGTGGTATTCTGGTCTTCATGTCCTATAGGTTAGACAAGAGAGCATTATTTGTCAATTTAATCGGACACTTATTTTTTTAAGTACATTGATCGCCTGATTAAATTGATTAACACAATATTTTTGTGAATTTTATTGAACATCTAAGAAGCCCTCTCTACCCCTCCCCAAACTGCGGATAACTCGCCCCTTCCAGCATGGATTGCACCGAGCAGTTCACGCCTGGCAGGCTGTCCCAACTGGGGTCGCCCGGTTTGGTTTCGAGCATATTGGCCCAATGCAGGGTTTGATCGCCGCCGCCTGAGGTGGCCATTTGCATTTGGAATACCCATTGCTGGTCTAGCTTGCTCATGTGGCCAAAGCCGGTGACGATGGATTCGCGCAGGCCGCTGCCGCGGATAAAGCTGATTTGTACCTGGCCATTGGCGGTGACGGTACCGACCATGCTGCGTTGTTGTGGGCTGCCGGATGCGCTGCTGCCCTGGTCGGCATCAGTAATAATGGCGGACGATACGCCCCAGAAATAGCCGTTTTTATAGCCAGAGATATGCCAGACGGTTTGGTCGACTTTCCAGCTCAGCAGATTATCTGAAGCTGAAAAACCCAGGGCGGGCAGGTCCGGGTAAGTCACGTACCAGTAGGTATCAGCCAAAAAATCCCAGGTAGTGCGATTGATGTCAGACATGTGCATCTCCATTCTCAAGCTAAATACCACGACGTCAGGGAAATACCATGACGCCATTATAATATTAAAATGAAAACTTAAATGCAAATTTACTATGTGCCCAAGGAAGACTCCTTGGGTGGAGGTAGGCAGGCTATCGATGAACATTCGTAGGTATCAAGCCTACCCGGCATGAAACGAGCACTAGTCTTTTTTAACTTTGCCGGCCCGCAAGCTACGATGCAATAGCGCCCCCACCAACATGGCTGGCAAGAATATCCATGTCTCCCAACTGGGACTAGCCAATGAGGCAATGGCAGGGCCGGGGCAATACCCGCTGATTCCCCAGCCGATTCCAAAAATAATGGACCCGACAACTAAATTGCTATCAAGCGCCGTCAGTGTTGGAAGATTGAAATGATCTGAAAACAGTGGCTGCATACGACGCAATATCCACCTGAATGCAATCACCGTCACGCCAACGGCAGCCCCCAATACGAATAGCAAACCCGGATTCCAGTTACCCGCCAGGTCCAGGAAATCAAGGACTTGACCGGGGTCGGTCATACCTGATATCGCCAGCCCTAGACCGAATAAGAGACCTGTAACCAGGCTGCTTAGGTAGAACACGAAGCTAAACATCAAAATACCTTGAATAGATGACGGACAATCATCGCAGTGACGATGCCGGTCGATAAAAAGATCAGTGTTGCTGCGATTGACCGTGTCGACAAGCGCCCTATTCCGCATACACCGTGGCCGCTGGTACAGCCATTCGCCAGCGAGGTGCCAAAGCCGACGAACAAGCCAGCGACGGCAAGTAACCAGGAGGGAAAATGTGCTCGTGCAGTGGGTGCATGACCAAGGACCGCATAGTACATTGCAGCACCGCCAATCAGACCGAACAGAAACAGGCCGCGCCACCACCGCTTACCTGGGTCGGCAGAAAATAAATTGCCCGCTATATTGCTGATACCTGCAATACGCCCCGTGGTCCACAGCAACAGCGCGGCAGACGTGCCTATCAAGGCGCCGCCCGCCAAAGAGGTATAAATAGCCAGGTTAGTCATTCGTTTGTATTTTGTATTTATGGGCTCAACAACTCAATTGCTGATTTTAATTGCTTATTTTAATTGCTCAGTCTGACAGATTTGCTGTTCAACTATTATACCGTCCCAGCCGGATTGCTTGCCGCCGCAAGACCATCCTGCGGCAGCGCGATGCCGACGCCGCCTATCGCTTGCGACTTGACGCCAAAGCCATGTGAGAAATAACCGTCTGTCGCCAATGCAGCAGTCGATACGGTCATTGAAAGCAATAGTATGCTTACTTGGTGGGATGTCTGTCTCATTGCTAGCCCTTTCGATTGCGATGCTGGTGGACAGTGACAGTCCACCAGTTTCTGATTATTTTGTTTTGCTGATGTGCAGCGACACCACTACAACAGCCCAGATTTAAGCGCATATTTTTTATTCGAAAAACTAATTATTCCGAGCTTGAATATCTGTTTTTTAAAAATACCCTCCCTTTCAAGGGGAGGGTTAGGGTGGGGATGGATTTCGGTTGATTTGCGGTGAATGAATTTGCGCCCGAAACCCAGCGCAATCGTTTCACCGAGCAGCTTGCGCCTGGCAATGACGAAGACATTTGAAAATGCCTGGTCTTTTATCCCGCCAGAAGGACTTCACCGTTTTGTATTTTCCTCAGAAAATCAGCAGTTGAAGATAGCAAGCCGTGATGGACATTCGTACGATTACGCTTCGCTAATCGCACCTACGTTCTATTTGTGGCGTAAAGCCAGGATTTGCAAATTCCCGCTTCAGCTTGCGATGCGATTAGATAGCACAGCGTAATCGCACGTAGGTCGTGCCAGGCGATGGCGAAGACATTTCAATCAGCAGTTGAAGTAGAAAACGTGATGGACATTCGTACGATTACGCTGCGCTAATCGTACCTACGCTCCTATCTATTTTCTACACCGTCGGCACCTGACTCGCCCCCAGTGCGTAGGTACGATTAGTGAAGCGTAATCGCACGTATGTTGTGCCTGGCAATGACGAAGATGCTTCAAATTTTCTTGTTTTTTATACCGCAGGATGAACTTCATTGTTTCGTATTTTCTTCAACAAATCAGCAGTTGAAGATAGCGAGCCGTGATGGGCATTCGTACGATTACGCTACGCTAATCGTACCTACGCTCTATGCCGTCGACACCTGGCTCGCCCCCAGCAGGCTATAGGCAAATTCATCCATCGTTTTTTGTGACAGGTCGGTGTTGTTGAGAATGATGACGGTGTCTTCGCCATCGAGTCTATGCCCGAGTACGGAGCGGTAGCCGGTGGTGCGGCCAGTTTCCCAGCCGAAGCGGTGTACCTGACCGGCGATGTGCAGATTCTTGACGCGGCCACCCAGGGCATAGCTTTCGCTGTCGACTTCGATATGCGTCAGTTGGGCCAGCGATGCAGGTGTGATGAAGCCCTGGTTGAAGATGGCTTGTGCTGCCTTCATCAAATCGCTTGCGGTGCTGTAATAACCACCACCGGCGGCCAAATAGGGTTGACGCATATCGGTTTTGCGGGCTGGCGGGTTGATGGTGGCATAGGGCACGGCGGTGGCGGCATCGTCGGCATAAGCCTGATCGGCACGGGTGGCGGACAGCTTCAGCGGATCAAGCGTGATGCTGCGCATGGCTTGCTGGAATGGCTGGCCGGTGACAGCTTCGATGATGCCGACCACGATGATCCAGTTGGTGAGGGCGTAATCGAACTTGCTGCCGGGCGGGAAGATGGATTCGCCCTGGCAAAACTGTTGCATGGCCTGTGCGGTGCTCATGCTGGCGGTGAACAGGCTGCGGTCGGCCTTGATCATGCTGGTAAACTGGTTGGGAATGCCGCTGCTGTTGGACAGCAAATGCCGCAGCGTGACCTTGCTGCCGGTATCGGCGCGGTGTGCTGGCAGGTAGCGATTGATAGGTGCATCCAGATCGAGCTTGCCCATCTCGACCAGCCGCAGCACGGTGACAGATGTCAGCCATTTGGAAATGGAAGCGATGGCAAACGGGGTGTCTGCCCGCAGCGGCTTTTGCGCTTCGATATTGGCCATGCCTATCGCACGTACATAGGTGGGCCGGCCATGCTTGCCCAGCATGACCACACCATAGAATGGCTGAGCTTTGACAAAGGCATCGACGACCGGGTTGTCGGCACCGATCACGTCGCTGCTGCCATTGCCACTAACGCCGTCGGCAAAAGCATGTTTGCCCAATAGCGCGGCGGCACCACCTAGCATGAAGTGGCGTCTGGTCCAGTATGTCATGGCTTACCCTTGGGTGAAATCAATCGGCGATGTGATAGTGACTGCCATACTGACCACCACCCGCCTCATTGGTTCATTTTTTCTGCCAGGATGGATTTCAATATGTTTTCAGAACGGCGTTGGCCATAGCCTTTTCCATAGGCGCTGGAGGTGATGACGACGACGGCATGCAGAGCGGGGATGACATAAATTTTATTGCCGCCGTTGCCGGATGCAAAAAAGACGGGAACCAGCTGCCCTTTGCTCATCTGCGCTGTCTGTGCTTTGACAGTGTGCGACCTGGCATACCAAAAATAGCCATAGCTGTCGGCATAATTATCCACATCAGCAATGCTTACCTGCGGTGCCAGCATGGCGTCTATCCAGGCGGCGCTGATGACGCGCTGCCCTTGAACCATACCTTTGTCGAGCACCAGTTGGCCGATTTTAGCGAGATCGCGGGCAGTCAGCGACAGGTTGCCCTGGCCTTTGGGGTGGCCGGCGATATCACGCCCCCACTGCCAATGGCTGATACCTAATGGTTGGAACAAGGCTGTGCGGGCGAATGCTTCCAGATCCTGGCCGGTGGCCTTTTCGACGGTGATGCCAGCCAGGTAGGCGGTAACAGAGTTATAGCGGTAGCTGGTGCCAGGGGTGCTGTCCCTGGGCACGGACAGGACAAAGGCCAGCGGATCGGAAGCGATGTCGAGCTTGTCTTCATTGCCGGGGGATGCAGCATCTTCATCAAAGGCAGCCAGGCCAGAGCGCATGTTCAACACCTGTGCCAGGGTGGCCTCACCTGCTGCGCTGCCTTTGCTGGCAGGCCAGTACTGCCACACCGGGTCGCTGGTGCTGCGTATGCTGCCCCGGTCTACAGCAGCACCCAGCAGCAAGGAGGTAATGCTTTTGCCGACCGAGCGGGCATCATGCAAGCCATCTGCCGTTGCGCCGTTGTAATAGCGTTCGGCGATGATGTTGCCATCTTGCAGGACCAGGACGCTATGCAAATCCGGGTGTTCATCCTGATCCCATTGCGCCAGCAGGGCCTTGAGTTTGGGATCGGACCGTGGTTCTTGTGCCTGTGCTGAATGAAGCATGGAGATGGCGCAGGCAAGCACCGATGTGATGATGGGTAGATAAAGCCGCATGGCAGGTGTCCGGGCAATCAAATGGCAAAATTGGTGCGAACGGCGCACCCTACCAGGGATGTAAATAGCTGAAGGATATCAGCGGCGTTTGATCGTGGCAAAAAATGACAAGCATTTTCTGCCCGCACCGGAGAACATCGCGTAGGGTGCACCAAGTGCACCGGATACCGAACCCTTTTTGCATGGATGATGTGCACGGCGTACCGTGCATCATATTACAAGCACTCAGGATTTGTCGCGCCTGGTTTTTGGGTCCGGCATTTTTTGCATTTCCACCTGATCCAGGCGGACGAAGACAAAGCCCTGTTTCAGGGCCTTGTTCAATCCGGATGACAGGCCCTGGGCGGATTCGGATTGAGGTTTGTTCATGTGGGCGATGATGACATCGCCGGGCTGCAGGCGTTTGAACTTGTCAGCGATGGCTTGTTTGTGCAGGGTGGCCCCGTGATCAGCATTCAGCGAGAAACCGGCGATCTTGTAGCCCAAGCGTTTAATTTCGGTCATCGCTTCGGCATCATATTTGGCGCCGGCACCGCGATACCATTGTGGCGCGATGCCGATGGTGCTGGTGATGGCCTTGGCACCTTCGGTGACTTCGCGTTGCAGGTGGGCGACGTCGGGTTCGCCGGCCAGGCCATACACGGTTCTGCCGCTGCCGATGATGGCGGGGATATGCTTTTCGCCATGGTCTTCGACATCAAACAAATCCAGGTTGGATTTGATGACGGCGACACCACGGGGATTTTTATCCAGCCATTTTTTGGTGACAAAGATGGTGGCGGGTATGCGCTTGCGTATCAGGAAGGCGAGCAAGTCTTCATCAAAACGGCCCGAGCAGGCATCCAGGGTCAGGGCCACTTTGTTTTCTGCCCTTGCTTGCGGGGCCAGTCTTGCATGCACTTCCACCGGTTTGGCATAGCCGGTGCCGCAGCAGAAAAGCAGGCTGAAAAGCGCAAGAGAAAAAGGCTGATGCAAAGGAAAAATCATCCATAAATGGGTGGTTGCAGGTTTGTGTTCCAGTATACATTTTGCATGCCGAATAAACAGCTCAATTACATTTGGTAAAAATTGCGCAGGGGCTTGCCCGATACCGTCAGGTTCAGACATGGTGTGGTAACGCACAGACCCTGGCTTCAGGATTGGATATGCTTCCCCTACATTGCAGTAACCGGTGTCACTTTGCAGATAGCAAGGGATGCAGGCAAGTATTGTCAGTGGCGCGAAAGACATCAGGGCCTGTCGGTTTATTGATTTATTTATCCATAGGTCTATTTTTTGGGATAAGGACACATCGTACAGATAGTACGGGCTGTCATATTCTCTCCAGAAAATCGGAAACCCGCCAGTGGCGGGTTTTTTAACGACCTGCGTGTCATACATCTGTATTCAAATAACAATAGGGGAACAGCATGGGTAATCCATTCAGATTGGGGCAGCAAGAAAAATATTGCCTGTCCTGCGTATTGACCGCATTCATGGTGTCGATCACGGTACCGGCATTGAGTGCTGAACCGCCAGAAACCAATACCACCTTGCCTGTCAGTGAAGACACGGCAGCACTCACATTGCAACATGAAATCACCACCGCGGTCGATGACAATGCAGTCAGCGTGGAAGTGACATCCAGCCCACGCCAGCTCAGCATTGACTTAATCAACAGCAAGCACAGCAATGCCACGCCGGCGATACGCAAGAAAGAAGCGATCAGGCTGGCATCGATATTGGAAAACCTCATCGCGGGGAAGAAATCGTATGCTGACGTCACTGCCTTGCATGTCAACTACAACAGGGTGAACGAGGGCCGCAACCGGCCAGTACAAAAATTTAATTTCATACGCGCGCAGTCGGGTGGTTTTATACTTAAACGCAATTAGCCATGGCAGCTTAAGGTACACAACAGAAAGGGAGGCACATGGCCTCCCTTTCTGTTGATACCTACGCTGGCCACACACTGGTGTGGCGTTCAGCTTACGGATTATGGATTACGCTTGGCCACTTCATTGCCGACATAACCGCCACCGACTGCACCGGCGATAGTGGCCAGGGTGCGGCCATTGCCATTACCGACCTGGCTACCCAACAGACCACCGACAACTGCACCGACACCGATGCCTACCGCGCTGTTCTGGTTATTGTGGGCCACTGGCTGGGCAGGTGCATCGTTGCTATACGTTCTTGGCTGACTGCTATGGCTGCTCTGTGCCACTTTAGGGTGGTTGACAGGGGCGGCATATTGTTGCGCAGGCTGCATGCTATTCATGCCGGATGTGCTGTTGCCGTTGCTTCCATTCATACCATTGTCAGTGGCAGCAAGTGTGGTGGCGGCTGGTGCTGTGGTGCTGTGCGAGCTGGGCAAAATACCGGTGATGGCTGCGACACCCAGTAAGCTGACCAGTATGACCGAGCAGGCTGCGCCAGCGACCAGAGGATGAATGTGCTTGCCTGTTTGTGCTTGTTCCATGTTGATCTCCTGAAGATGGAAAAAAGTAGTGCTTGCCACATTAACGCATAAGCAAGCAAAAAAGGAGACAGAACAGGGTGTTACAGAAGTAAGCGTTTGTAAGAATCTGCTTACGATCTTAAGCGCGAGCGCGATTGTAGTCCACGCGGGGCTCATGCGCTGCTCAAAATGCTCATGTACCAGAAGTACATTCCGCTTTTTGCGCTGCGCTTTTGTTACCCTTACCCCGCTGACGCTCGCTCGCTACAGATCGTAAACAGGTTCTGACGCATCAATAACAAAAAACACCCAAACCAGAGGGATCAGGCAAATAAATGAATCCGCATCCTATCAACATCCTGTTGCTTTGCGTTGCGCTACCAGCTTCAACAATTCACCTTTGGCAGCACCGCCAGACAGGTACAGGCGCAGTTCGGTGACGTTGTATTGGCTGGATGCGTCGAAGATGAAATCGAGTTTGCCGTCGTGATCAAGATCCCCCACCCAGATGATCTTGGCATTGTTGTCTTCCTTGTTTTCTGTGTAGTCGAACAGGTATTGGGCTACGCCATTCAATTCGAGGTAGATGCGGCCTTCGCGGTTTTGCAGGTGGTATTCGTCACCGTGCAGGTGCATGAGCCGTTCTTGCCCCAGCGGTGGCAGGGTTGACAGTTCAAATTCTTCGTCTATGGAACCATTGACGACCTTGGCTTCATCTGACAAGGTGACGGCACCGGCTTTCAGGCCAGGGTCAGACAATATCATGCGCGTGTTGCTGATATTGGCCGATACCCGCACACCGGATTTGTCGAGAGGGTCGGGGATTTTCTTGAATTGAGGCTTGACCGCCACCAGCCGCCAGCCCTTGGATGCCTGTTGCAAACCCAGCCACGGCCCCTTGCTCTCGGTTTTGGCTTCTGACGCATGATAGTCTTGCAGTTCCAGGATGTCAGATGCAGCCGCTGACCCGCACCAGGCTGTCAAGGACACCGTCAACAAGGCGCAGTACAGCGTGGAGGTGAAGATGGGGGTGGATATTCTGGATAAAGACATGGCGGCTTCCTCGGTGTTTTGCGGCATTGATATGTCATTCGAGCTTCATCAGGTCATGCACAGCTTATACACATGTCATACACGTCATACACGTCATACATAGGCGATCAACAACGAAACATAGCTTTCAGGCATCATTTTACTAGCTTGTGGCCAAGCTTCAAGCTAAGTTTGTGCGAAACAATGATTATTCGTCTTTTTGAACTGGCTCTAACTGTCTCTTCCACCTCAGACAACACTTGCACAAAATTGTTTCATGGCACAATACGATGTATGACTAGTACCCCTCACCTACCGATGCCAATTGGCATGCGCGCCGATATGCTGCATCAGTTGGCCGCTCTCAGCAAAGCCGGCATCGCCCCGGCGCAGGCCATGCCCATGATCAGACTGCCGGGCAGGTATCAGGCCAGGATGGATCGTACCCGGCGTGCCATGCAGAATGGACAGAATATCGCCCAGGCCGGATTGCAACATGGCTTGTGGACACCGCTGGAAGCGGGCCTGCTGGGTGCGGCACTGGCTGCCGGTGACCCGACGCCGATGTACCGCCGTATGGCTGACTATTACACAGAAAAAGCCCGGCAATTGTCTGGTATCCGTTCACGCCTGGTGATGCCGGCGTTCACGTTTGTGGTGTTTTTATTTGTGACACCCCTGCCCCAGCTGGTGGCCGGAACGCTGTCAACGGCTGCCTATCTGTGGCAGGCACTCCGTGCGCTGGGCCTGGTGGCCGCCGTGTTCATGGCCGGGCAATATGGCTTGCGCCGGTTTCAGATGCGCTCTCTGGATGCGCCTGAGTCCTGGGCAGATCATCTGATGCTGCGCCTGCCGGTTTTTGGTGCCATGCACAGGCGGCGTAATCTGGGTGATTTCTGGCAAAGCATGGCTTTGTTGCTGGAAGCGGGCCTGCCGATGTTTGATGCCCTGCCACTGGCGACGCAGGCGGCAGACAATGTATTGATACGGCAAGAACTGGCACGCCTGCTACCGCTGGTGCAGCAGGGCATGACACTCAGCGACGCCTTGCGCAACATGCCATCCATCACCGACAGTACCCTGCAAGGCATGGTGCATACCGGCGAAGCCAGTGGCAGCCTGCCTGACATGCTGACACGCTATGCCAAGACCGAGAGCATCAAACTGGAACAGCAACAAAGGCTGGTGGCAGAATGGATACCACGTGTCATCTACAGCATGATCGCAGCGATGATCGCCTACAGCATTTTTAAAAGCGGCGCATTCATGCCGCACGCGCCTTTGAATCCATAGCAAAACGCATTTCATGAACAGCGACGAGGCGACCAACCCGACTCAGAATAAGTAGAAGGTGTTAAGCCATAGATTCCGCCCAAGTATGACTGAAGATCACAAAATCGAATCTGTCATGCGCGGAGAGAAATTAGAAAACGGGAAGCGCCCACATCGTGAGACTGAATCAGATGGTCCCTGGTTTTATTTTTGATCAGGAAGGGAATTGAGAAATTTTTCTTTCAGTTCTTTTTCAATTTCTATGAAATATTGACAGATCAAACGATCATCGCGCAGGCAGCGTTCCGTTACTGGCTTACCGGTGGCTTCAGAAAATAATGCGGCCAATGTGACGCAGAGACAAGGTTCCGACCGCACGGCACCACCCACTGGGCAACTATAGTTGCGAACCATAATACCACCCGGTACTGCTATTGCTTCAGTACTCGCCCCCATCGAATCGGCCACTTTCATGACGCGCGACAGGTCATCATTAAAGTCTGCGGATGCTGAAAGACCGGCTGTACGCGCCAAATTTCGTCCTGTCTCATCCAGTACATTCAACATCTCATCTGGGTCCAACTTTTTACGCAAGGTTGAAATTAAACCCATTAAAAATACAGGATAAGCTTTTGAAGTCGCATCCTCACTGCCAGGCGCTGCCTCATAGGTAATTGCAGGCTTACCAGGAACGCCCGTCTGCATTCCTTTTTTACGACGAACCCGCCCCTCGGCTTCCAATTGTTTCAGTTGGACGTTGATTGCGTTTCGCGTGACGCCCAAATGCTCGCATAGCTGAATTACTGTCAGCGATTCACGCCGGAGTGCATTGAGGATGTTATTTTTTGTTGTCACTTTGCCGTCTAAATAATTTTTCCTATCGGATTATAGCCGAGAGCAAAAACCAATAATGACAATACATATTGTCATTATTGGTTTTAATGGTTATACTTCCTACCTCCCCTCCTCATCACAAAGAGAGTTTCCTATGTCGATATCCAAATCAATCGTGAAAATTGTTGCCCTTCCTATCATCTTTGCCATGACACAAACGACCTCTGCACAAACAGTGACGACAGCAGAAACAGTCACCCCGGTAGAACTTGTTGATGCCTTAAATGGCGTTTTTGGCAAACACCCTGGAGCACGTGCTGTGCACGCCAAAGGCATTGTTCTTGAGGGCAGTTTTACTGCGAGTAAAGAGGCAAAAACGATCAGTAAGGCCCCACACTTTCAAGGATTCAAAGTCCCTGTCGTTGTGCGGTTATCCAATTTTGCGGGGATACCGGATATTCCAGACAATCATCCACTGGCAGCACCCAGAGGATTGGCAATTAAATTTATGCTGCCCAAAGGCGCGATGACGGACATTGTGGCGCATTCATTCAACGGTTTTCCAACACCAACAGCAGGCGATTTTCATCAGCTACTGATTGCGTTGGGAACGAGTGGGCCAGATGCACCAAAGCCGACACCACTCGATAATTACTTGAGTGGACATCCAGTTGCTAAAACTTTTCTCACCACACCCAAACCTGCTCCCGTCAGCTACGCGAGTTTGCCCTACTATGGTGTCAACACATTTAAATTTATCAATGCAACTGGAAAAATCACCTATGGCCGCTATCAATTCTTGCCTGTGGATGGTGCCGAATACCTGAGCGACGAACAGGCAGCCAAAGTTGCATCTGACTACCTCCAGACTGAGATAAAGCAGCGCACTACCCTCCGTACCATCAAGTTTAAAATGATGCTGCAAATTGCAAGTGCGGACGACAAACTCGATGATCCCTCAATCGCCTGGCCGGACAGTCGCCTCACGCTGGAATTGGGTGTCTTGTCCATCACTAAAGTGGCAGAAGATAACCATGCGGCACAGAGTAAATTACTCTTTCTACCAAATGCATTGCCAAATGGTATTGAAGCAGCAGATCCGATGATCAATGCGCGTTCAAATGCTTACCCTGTTTCGTTCGGACGCAGGCAACAATAAACAACAACGGCCTTTTTCCCCACTACCAATACTTCACCCGGTTAGTATGCGTACTGACCGGGATTAAATCAGGGCGTGTTGACCTAACGTAGTGCTGCACTAATTTTGCTTCAGGTAACGTTGAATATCCGCCACTTTAATCTTGCGCCCCATCTTATGCTTGCGTTCTTTCATTTCACGCACGATGACATTCAATTCGCTGACCTTGGGACGCAAGGGTTTCAGTGAAATCGCCAACACCGGGACGATCTGTTTTTTCACATAACGGCTGCCAGATGTCAGCATTTGCCAGAACACCAGCAGCAAGCTGAAGATCAGGCTTGCCAGCAGCGCCTTGTCGGCATATTGCGGGAAGTATTTCTCAGCCAGGCTGGGCAAGGTCTTGAAAAGCACAATGCTGGCACCGACGGCAAGCCAGAATTCCAGATCAAGCGTGACCTTGGCCAACCGCCTTTCAACCATGGGGGACAAGATATAGAAAGGGCTTTTGATGAGCGAAAAACGGACTTCATCCTTTAAGGTTTCTGGTGATTTTCTGACGATTTCTTCCAGCGCCAACCGGTCTTTCAACACATCCAGCATGTACGGATTGGACATCTTGACCAGCGCAGGCATGGGTTCATTCTTTTTGGGAACGCATGCATAATCCGCCAGGTCAGCATTCAGGATAGTTTTGCATGTCTGACAGGTGCGTTCATAACCGACCAGATCACCCTTGCCGACGGTGATGTAATACACATGGCCAGCCAACCCTATGCGCTTGATTTCAAACGCCCTGGGCTTGCGACAAAGAGGACAAAAATCGGCAACATAGCCAAGCTTTGTGAAAACATGTTTTTTCCCCCAGACGATAACCATCAACGCTCCGTTTTTTACGATTTATTGTACGATTTATTGAAAGGGTATCATTCACTTTCACGCTGCACAATATGTTGTGCAGTAAGTGGTTCATTGCGTTGCAGCCCGGCCAGGGCATGAATGAGGAAGGATGGACGGACATCCAGTTGGTGCAGATCTGCCCGTTTGAACCAGTCAAAATGCAATTTCAACTTGCCTTCCATGCCGGCATAGGGGCCGGGTGTGGTCAGCAGACGTGACCCTGGTTGCAAATGAGTAAGGAAGTACAGGCCTATTTCATGATGACGCTGGCCACGGTAAGTAAAGAAATTTTCCACAGTCCATAGCAGTTTTTCACAGACCACTGATTCTGCCAGTTCTTCCTGCATCTCGCGCACGATGGTAGTAGCAGCAAGCTCGCCTGCATCGACGCGGCCACCAGGCACGAACCAAAAATCATCGCCTTCTATCTGGTGCAGCAATATGCTATCGTCGTTCAGGATCAGGGCGGCAGCGCGCAGGTTGTAGCGGTAATCGTCAATGTCGAAAGAAATCATGGGTTTGTTTTTGGTCTGAAGAAAATTATTCTGCCGCCACCAGCAAGCTGGTGGCGATCTGCTGGGTATCCTTGAGCGTCTGCAAGACGATGTTGGAACGTATGTCCAACACACCGGTGGTTTTATACAGACGTTCCAGCACAAAAGCAGAATAGTGCTTGAGATTGCGCGCACGCACGCGCAGCAGGTAATTGGCGTCACCGGTGATGATGTAAGAACCGACGACTTCTGGCCATTGTTGCAGGGCTTGCGAAAAATTTTCATGCCACTGTTCGACATCACGCCGCATGGTAACCTGGACAAAGGCATCCACTTCCAACCCCACGGCAGCGGCATCAATCACGGCACAATAGTGGTGGATGATGCCTGCTTCTTCCAGCATGCGCACGCGGCGCAGGCAAGACGAAGGCGACAGGAAAACCTTGTCAGCCAGATCCTGATTGCTGATACGGCCATCAGTCTGCAATTGCTGGAGGATTTTAAGATCAGTGGCATCGAGTTGCATCAGTGTCTCCTTTATTTTATTTAAGGCAAGACCACTCACCACAGAGGCACGGAGGCACAGAGTCAGCACAGAGAAAAGCAAAGAAGAAGGGAAGACTGATTGCAAACAGGCTTTGTTTCGTAGACCTGCGGTCATGCCGCATGAATTCCCTTCTACGCCATAGAGAAAGGCACAGAGAAAATCTTAAGCAGGTGAAAGCATAACCTTGGACTTTCCTCGTCTTTGTTTTTCTCTGTGCCCCTCTGTGCCCCTCTGTGTCTCCGTGCCTCTGTGGTGAGAGGTCTTTTTTAATTATTACCGGATATCAGCCCATCCAGATAATTTCAAAAACACAAACAACCTGGTGTCTTTGCGCAATGCACAACGCCATTCTTGCATTATCCATCAATATTTTACTTATTCGACGCAGTATATTCTATAAATATAGGTTTTGATGTAGCAATTTGCAAGAACAATTCAGGCAAAACGGCATAAAATCTCTGCATGTTTTTACAGGAGTCAGCATGTCTCTACCCACCCCAC
This sequence comes from Undibacterium sp. Ji50W, assembly GCF_049340445.1. Taxonomy (NCBI): domain Bacteria; kingdom Pseudomonadati; phylum Pseudomonadota; class Betaproteobacteria; order Burkholderiales; family Oxalobacteraceae; genus Undibacterium; species Undibacterium sp. Ji50W. The sequence goes on from NZ_JBMPOX010000006.1 coordinate 218,609, forward strand.
AGATCTGGGATATCACCCCGCCCATACAGCCAGGCATACCGGTCTGGCCGGGGGACAGTGCCTATAGCGCCGAAACCACCTGGCAGATTGCTGACGGTTGCCCGGTCAAGGTCAGCAAGATCACCATGTCCACCCATACTGGCGCACATTGCGATGCCCCATCACATTACGATGCTGCTGGCAAATCCATCGATGAAGTGGCGATCAGTACCTATATCGGCCCTTGTCGCGTGATCCATTGCATGGGTGTGGCCCAGGTACTGCCTGAACATGTGCAAGCGTTTTTGGCGCAGTTGCCGCAGCGGGTATTGTTGCGCACCTACACGCAGGCACCGCAGATGACATGGGACAGCGATTTCCCCAGCGTCGCATCTGCCACCATCGATTTGCTGGCCCAGCATGGCGTGCGTTTGATAGGCATCGACAGCCCCTCGCTGGACCCGCAAGAATCCAAGACCCTGGATGCCCATCTGCGCATGAAGGCGCATCAGATGGCGATTTTAGAAGGCATTGTCCTCGATGACATCGCCGCCGGAGATTACGAATTGATTTGCCTGCCACTGAAACTCGCCGGACTGGATGCCAGCCCGGTACGCGCCATCCTGAGGAGCCTGCAACAATGACACAAACGATACAAACCACTACCACTAGTATCACCCGTAGCGATTGCGTCAAGCTGGATCAGCAAGACCCACTGGCCACCCTGCGTGAAGAATTTGATTTGCCTGCCGGCGTGATTTACCTCGACGGTAATTCGCTCGGTGCCCGCCCCAAAGCTGCGCTGCAAAGAGCACAAGAGGTCATCACCAAAGAATGGGGAACTGACCTGATCAAGAGCTGGAACACGGCAGGCTGGTTTGACTTGCCTTCCACGCTGGGCAACCAGCTTGCGCCGCTGATCGGTGCCGAAGTGAATGAAGTCGTGGTGACGGACACCACATCGGTTAACCTGTTCAAGGCCATTGCTGCAGCCTTGCAGATACAGTCGCCACAGCCCCAGCGCAAGACCATCATTACCGAGCGCAGCAACTTTCCTACCGATATTTATATGGCGGAAGGCATTACCCGCTGGCTGGATCGCGGTTATCAAATTCAATTGATCGACTCGCCGGATGAACTGCCGCAGGTCATGAATGACAGCACGGCGCTGGTGATGCTCACGCATGTCAATTATCGCACCGGCTATCTGCATGACATGGCCGCCGTGACCGCACTGGCCCATCAGCATGGCGCATTGATGCTGTGGGATCTGGCGCATTCTGCCGGTGCCGTGCCTGTGCACCTGAATGTCGCGAATGCCGACTTCGCCGTCGGCTGCACTTATAAATACCTGAATGGCGGCCCCGGTTCACCTGCGTTTATCTGGGTGCCGGCACGCCATCAGGAGGCGTTTCACCACCCATTGTCCGGCTGGTGGGGCCATGCCAGCCCGTTTGCCATGAACCCCGGCTTTACGCCCACCCCGGGCATACGTCGCGCCCTATGCGGCACCCAGCCGATTACCTCGCTGGCGATGGTAGGCTGCGGCCTGGATACCTTCGGCAAGACCGATATGCAAGCCATACGCAAAAAATCACTCGCACTGACTGACCTCTTCATCACGCTGGTAGAGACCCGCTGCGCCACGCATCCGCTGGAACTGGTGACACCGCGCCCGCACCAGCAACGCGGCAGCCAGGCCAGTTTCAAACACCCGCATGCCTATGCGGTGATACAGGCACTGATACAGCGCGGCATCATCGGCGATTACCGTGAACCCGCCATCATGCGCTTTGGCTTTACGCCCCTGTACACCCGCTATGTCGATGTCTGGGACGCCGCCGAGGGCCTGCGCGATATTCTCGATAGCAAGGACTACGATACGACAGCGCAGCGAAATGCGGTGACTTGATTTTTTAATCAAGACCTCTCAACACAGAGGCACAGAGGAAGCACAGAGGGGCACAGAGAAAAACGAAAGAAAAGATTTGAAGTAAATAGGATTTACGCAAAACAGCAGCGCTGCGCATTGAACCTGCGTAGGTACGATTAGCGCAGCGTAATCGCACGCATACCCATCACGGCTTGCGTTCTTCAACTGCTGATTTGCTGATGAAAATACAAAACAGTGAATTTCCTCTTGTCGGATAGAAGGCAAGAAAATTTGAAACGCCTTGGTCATTGCCAGGCACAACATGTGTACGATTACGCTGCGCTAATCGTACCTACGCTCTATCAATTAAGACCTCTCAACACAGAGGCGCAAAGACACAGAGAAAGGCACAGAAAAAAGCAAGGAGGAAACCCTAAAAAAAGACAGAAAATGATTTTGTTTTTCTCTTGCTTTTCTCTGTGTCTCTGTGCCTCTGTGGTTAATGGTTTTAAAACGGTCTTAAAACGGTCTTCAGCTTTAAATTTTAAGGAAACATCATGAGCAATAACGAACAAGCTGGCAAATGTCCTATGTCATGGCATGGCGCACAGATGGATTTTAGTGATTCCATGAGCTATGGCGACTATCTGGGTCTGGACCAGATCTTGACGGCCCAGCATCCACGTTCGCCCAACCACAATGAAATGCTGTTCATCATCCAGCACCAGACCAGCGAACTATGGATCAAGCTGATGCTGCACGAACTGCATGCCGTGCGCCAGCACATCCGCAATAATGATTTGCCACCGGCATTCAAGATGCTGTCACGCGTCGCCCGCATCATGGATCAACTGGTGCATGCCTGGGATGTTCTGTCCACCATGACACCCAGCGAATACACCGCCATCCGCCCTTACCTGGGGGCGTCATCCGGTTTTCAGTCACACCAATACCGCGAGCTGGAATACCTGCTGGGTAATAAAAACGCCGCCCTGATGACCGTACATGAAAGCAAACCCGACGTCCATGCCACACTGGACGCCGCACTGCGCACGCCATCCATCTACGATGAAGCCATCATGCTGATGGCACGCCAGGGTTTTACGATCGATGCAGAACGCCTGCAAGCCGACTGGTCACAAGGCGTGGTCGCCAATGAGTCGGTCAAGGCCGCCTGGCTGCAAGTCTATCAGACACCAGAACAACACTGGTCCCTGTATGAGCTGGCAGAAAAACTGGTGGACATGGAAACCGCCTTCCGCATCTGGCGCTTCCGCCACGTCACCACAGTAGAACGCATCATCGGTTTCAAAACCGGCACCGGCGGCACCGCCGGCGTCAGCTACCTGCGCAAGATGCTGGACGTGGTCCTGTTTCCGGAATTGTTTTCTTTGAGGACGGCGTTGTAACAAGCTTACCACCACGCATTTGGTCTGGCATACAGAGAGGACATCCTCTCTGTATTGGTTGAGCTTGGTTCGAGTGGCATGCTACATCAAACGCTATATGCTTCTTCCAGTGCCAACACCAGCTTCTGCACATCCCCTGCGTAAAAACCGGATGAGTTGAGCGTATTGATTTCCACTATTTTCAGACCATTTTCGGTGTCGCACACATCAATGACAAAAGCGTCATGTGGCTGCCATTCTTTAATTCGCTCTTCGACATAAGCAGTGAAACTGTCATCCACGTCGCTAGCATAGATTACGCGGTCACCTCGTTTATAAATGGACTTGGTAATGACATTACCTTTGACTACCCAAAAGCGTGCTTCGCAATAAATAGTAATAGGCTTGACGACTTGTATCATGGTCTGCGGCGTCAAACTGCTGCCGTCTTCGAGTTTCAAATCGCAGACCTGGCGTTGCCAGGTCTCAAATTCTTCACGCGATAATACACGGCCAGCAAAATACTTGGCGTCGTTGGTTGGACGTATGAACATCAATTCTTCAGTGAACACAGCATCTTCAAAGCTGCTGATAACCGAACCAGCGTTGAGCATATGCTCGCCCCAATGCTTCAATTGCTGCTCAAAATCTTGTTCAAACAAATCAAATACCCCAGGTATCCAGCCTTCACGTTTTGCAACATGGCGCATGGAATACGAGCCAATACAAATGACATTGGTGTGATTGAGCACCGCCGGCGGTTCAAGCTCGCCAACGAATGGCACAACCTTGTGCACCGAATGAGCAAGTCCAAACCGGTCAATCGTCTGCAACAGTTGATCCCAACCAGTTTCGGAGAAAATATTATTTTGTATGATCCAATGCATAGGATGAAAAAAGATTGTTGATAAAGACGGCCATTATTAAGTCAATTCACTCTTTATCATCGAATAAAATTACTCTTCCTCAGCGCGTTCCGCTTTGTAACGTGCGGATTCCTCTCCCGCAACGCGCAGCCACTCGGAAAAATTGGGCAGAAAATACCTATCAGCCCAATCAACTCGTTTTGGATTTGAATAATCGTGGAAATAGACCTTCGGATCCCCGCTTTTGTCATCGCCGTCAAAACACGCCAACACCACGTACCCGCCGTTATAAAAACCGCTCTTATCATTGATGATTGCGAAGGGGATCAATGGATTATCCGGATATTTCTGAAGCATAGCACCATAGTAATTTAGTGAACCAGGCATATTCAAGAACAAAAACCCCCATGGCTCAAGATCGGGAATATCATCACCCTGAGCCAACTCCAAATAATGCTTCGGAAAACTGAATCCGGCGGGGAGAATAGGTGAATCGTAAAAAAATAACTTACTCATTATGGTTTTCCTTTAATGCGAGGCGAATTAGGGGAACCGTGTGGATTTGCGGTGCGTCACTCGCGTCTTGGCAATCTATCGCCAGCCTTGATTGCTGAAATTTCAATCAGCAATCTCAGACCGCTTAGAACATGAGTATCCGCTATTGACAGTACACCTCACTGCTTCGGGTGTTTGGGCAGTTTATTTTTTATTTAATTCCTCATTCAACAAACGATTTACATCTTCTGCATTATCAAAGAAATAAATCGGTTCAAATTCTGCAGACACACCTTCAAACTTATTTGAAACGTTTTGCCATATTGAAGAAAAAAAATCCTCTCTCACCATAACTTTGATCTCATTAACATCAGAACGAAATCTCGAAACCTGTGAATTTAAAAGATGCATCACCGTAAACTCTTCGAGTGCAATCCATTTTTCGCGCAAATAATTTATTGCTTCCTCTTTGAGTAATAAACTGTCAATATCAAATCTAAAAGATGCCCACCCCCATCGGACAGGTAACGCTAAGTGAGGAATTTCGTCTTCAGAAACAATTACACTACCGCAATTTGTGCAGGTCATATCGCTTTTTGAATATTTACCACAAATATCACAAATTATTTTCATACTTAATTCCCCTTAAGAAGAAATGTTTTGGCACCGCCACTATAAGTCTTAAGCATTTCTTCCCAACTCATCGTCTTACCAGTTTGGGCATCATATAAATATCTTTCACCGTTCGGTAGAATCTCTCCATAAATCACATGTCCGTTACCTTTGGTTGCTATGCGAGGGAATACCGCATAATGACCTGCTTGTGCGAGTGGCTCATTGAATGCTGCCGGGCTGCCTTTTAAGCCAGTTGCATTTTCAATATATGCAAGTGATTTTTGCACATTGAATTGACGTTCTTTTCCTGTATAGCCATATTTATTTTCAATTTGGTTTGCAGTCATTGCCTCTTCCGCCGAAAGCCCCTCAATTTGATTGATAATTTTTGCTGTAGTACAAGCCGTACAATTATCCATGCGGGGTGTCGTATTGATACTACTAAAACCTTCTCCTCCCGCGCCTATGTGACTTGTCCCTGCTCGCTCCGCATTATTTGCCCCATACGACGCCAACTGTTTTGCATCACGCAGCGCACTTATTTTACCAGCATTACTCCAGGCACTTGCCCCTCCTGCGGCTGCCATGGTTGCGTCGGTTCCATACTGCCCGAAGCGTTGTGCATCATTACTTGGCGTCCAGGTATGCAATTGCCAGGGTTGCGAATCGCGGAAGGTTTGATAGATGTCATTTGGTACCAGTCCGAATTGATTGCCTATTGCCAGGTATCCTTCGGTAGCCAGCTTGGTACCCATGATGGGTAAATTAATTAGACCAGGACCTATATCCAGGATACTTTTTAATGACCCCTTGCCAGCTTCCAGCGGGTCTTTACCAGCGGCCCTGGATGCGCGCACGATGGCTTCGCCAACCGGATCACGCACAGGGGTATTGTCTACCGGTACCCACTCAGCTCCTGAATAGTTATCCATCGCATCATAGATTGGGCGCGATTCCATTGCTGGGGTATCATTCCCTCCGCCAGGACGGTAAGTAATTGGTCCTGTTGCTTCTGAATTGCGACCGCCCATTTTTTTGCGCGACCCGTCGGCTTCTTCCTGGCTCACGGTGCGGGACTGGCGTGCTGCTTCTTCTGCCTTTGATGCATACAATGCTTGATATTGTGCATCCCTTGCCAGGTAATTATTCTTCTGCTGGTCTGTCATGTCTGCCTGTCTGAGTATATCCAGACTGGGGCTCTCGATAACGCGATTGACAGACAGGTCGTGCGCGCTGCTGAGGTTGTTGTAATTGGCGTATTGGATCAGTTCATCTTCACTTGGGGTGTAGCCGTAATTGCGTTTGAATAAGTCGGTCAGGGTATCGCCTGATTCGGTGACATCGCGGCCATCAAAGCTGCCAGCCTGGTAGGGCGTTTTTTCTGAACGCATCAGGTCATCTTTGGTCGTGGCAACATTACTGTCACCGTTGGCCGCATTGATCGCTGGCAAACTGTTCAGTACCTCGTCAACGCTAGCCCCATTGTAGATATTCATCTCATCAGGCTGGATTCCCTTTACTCTGTCGATTTCACTGCGTAGCCCTGGGCTGATGATGCGTGCTCTATTTGCCTGCGGAGTGTCAGATATTTCCTCTGGTGTTTGTTTATCTTCAGAGGAGTTGTGCCTATCCCCCGCATCTTCAGAATCATCTTCGGATGAAGTGAGGGAGGTGCCAGGACTTGCATTGTCGCGGATCAGCAGATCTGCACCCGATGGGCGTGAAATAATACCGGTGCCGCCCGCAATGTGCATGGCGAGCTGACGGAGAAAATCGTCGATAACATTTGTTTTCTGGGTTAATGCCTCTTGCTGGTCTTTCGCAGTGACATCTGTTTGTGGATAGGTGTGTTCTGACATTTGTTCATTACCAGCGTTGTCATCGAAGGCATAGGGGGCAATGAAATAAGGGACGCTGTGGTTTGCGTACATCGTGTGTTTCCTCTTGCGTTTTCTCAACAGGTGACTACCGCAGTTTGCTTTGTCTGGCGCGCTGTTTTTTTGGGCATAGGTGAGCAGTTGCGTCATGTGGCATCAGGTCAGTGAACCTGTTAACACCTGTTAGCAGATGACGCATGGTTGGCGCGGTTTAATGGGTAGTCGCTATTGTTGTAGCGAGTGATGTCAGCGAGTGATGCATGGATATACCCACCAGCGAGCCTATGAACAAATGGGGTAATGCAAGCCTGTGGTGGCAGGGAGATCAGTATGAAGTCTGGGTGACTACTCCCCTGCCTGACGATGCGGGCATGGGGAGCGAGGGCTTCATGTAATCATGAAAATACTTGTTTGGTAAGATGTTGGGGGGAAAGGAATTTCCCCGCAGTTTAACTAAGCAGCTTGCTATTCCTCTTTTTCTCTGTAGCCAAAAACCTTTTGTGCATATTCCGAAACCTCTTTAAACTTGGTTTTAATTGCCCATTGTTCTGCTTTTTCTTTTGAACCGCCAGGCTTGCCAGGGAGATAGGGGTTAAATTTTTGACCACTACCCTCCGTGTAATACTTGTATATTTCGGATTTTTTTATCGCTGGCTCAAGATATTTTGGATCCAATACAGCCGATCCCGGGTCGCTCTGATGGTCAGCTTTGGCATTTTCGTAGGCATAGTTGATCGTACTCGGACCGCCGTTATAGGCCGCAAAAGATAATTTCTCAAAATTCGGGTCACTGCTTGGAATGTTGATTAATTTTCTGATGTCCTGGAAAGCATAGGCGCCAACCAAAATATTCACCTCTGGGTCTGATCTGTATTTTGCAAAGTCTTTATATTGACTCAACTCTTTATGATTTTTTACGGTGCCCGTCCAGGTAGGCCCATAAATCTGCATGACACCACTTGGGGCTACAGCGCTTTCCCCAGAACGAGCAGTGGCAGGATTTTTCTCCCCGCCTGATTCTGTCTTAGCCATGGCTCTCAGACTTGCTCCATCGACGCCCGTCTTTTTTACGGCTGCATCAAAATAAGACCTGTATCCGTCAATTATTTTAAAGCCGTCTCCATTGGAGCTGGGTGACTTTATCTTTGCTAATTTGTTAAGTTCAATTGAAGGAAGAGGACTTGATTCCTCTTTCTTATCCGAAGACAATTGATCAATTTTCTGGACAATACTGCTGATATCGTCATGCAGTTTTTGCGTATTTCTACTATCCAGTTCTTCAGTATCAGGTTCGTCTTTGCTATCAACACGCTTGTCGTTAACATCGGTGTCTTTTGACGTTTCGGGTTTCAAAAGATCAAAGAAATGGCGGGCCGTTGCCGCTGCCAGCTCTTCTTTGAAAGCCTGGGCTTCTTCCGGTGTGCGTCGTTGTGCGGCTTCGTTGCGCGCATCTGTAAACTCTCTGGGATCAGGTGGTGCGTTCATACGATCTGCAATTTTCTTGGCTTTGTCATACAGGCCACTGACATTCACATTGCCAGCGTCGAGCCGGCGATTGAATGCGGCAAATTCGGGGGTACTAACATCGGTCTGCAATTCATCATCCGGTATGCCTGCAGATTGCATATGATTGATTTCGTCCTGGTTTCTGGTCGCCAGCAGATAAGCCGCGTATCGGTCTTTCAGCGAGGCGGAGGATGCGCCCTTCACCTGGTCGATTTCTTTCTGCATTGCCGGGTTGATGGCACGTGGTTCACTTGCTTCTGCTGGCTCAGGCGTTTGCTCTGCAGTTGGTCCGGCATCTGGAGCGTCATAGCCAGAATCCAACGATGACGGATAGTCGCTATCACTATTATTTGCCAAGGCCAATAGATCAGCGCCTGACGGACGTGAAATAATGCCTTCGCCAACTGGAATGTTCATGGCAAGATAATGCATCAATTCGTCGACAGAATTGGTTTTATTCTGAGTCAATTCGTCTTGCTGGCCTTCCCCTGCTGCGTCATCTTGTGGATCAGCACCCTGCGACTGGTCGGGCATTTGATCTGCGTCGCCATTTTCGTCGTCGGCATAGGGGTCGTTTGAATAAGGGCTTCTGTAGTTTGTGTACATGGTGTATTTCCTCTTGCGTTTGCTAAATAGGGACTAACGTGCCCTGTTCTGTCTGGCGCGCTGCTGCCTGGCGTAGGCGACCAGTTGTGTCATATGGTCTTTGCTGACGCCGAACATGGGTAGCACGGCGTCTGCCACGGCCTGGGTGGTGGCGGCGATGAGGTCGGGCGTGATGGCCAGGCGTTTAACTTTGACCAACAGATCAAGATATTCAAACGCAAAGATCATGGAGGCAGGAACGACGACTTCCAGCGGCATCTGCTTGTTGCTTTGGGCATAGAGGTTGCTGATCATGCGGGCGGCCCCTGCACCGGCATCGCTGGCGGGGTTGCCGGCTTGCGCCATGCGTTGCAGGCGCATTTCTTTATTTTGCGGTGCATACATGATCGTCAGGCCGGCGTTCACCACTTTGGACAAGGCACTTTGAAATTGCGCTGCTACTTTGGATTGAATACCTTGCTCTGCCTGGGCGAGCATGGAATTGGAAGCTTGGCCAAGCATTATGTTCTCCGTATTGAGTTGATGATACCGAAGCGCGGAACGTCGCTGCCGTAGCTGGTCTGTGCCTGTTTCTGGCGTTGAAAATCAAGCGCAGCTTGCTGGTTGCGCTGGTTCATGATGTTGAATGGAAGCGCCAGACCTGACTTGGTAAATTCCAGCTTTTGGGCATCGCTCATGCTGCTCCATTTGCTGCCGAGATTATCGAGAAGCGACGGCGACCCTGACGACGCCCCTGATGGCGATCCTGATGGCGATCCTGATAGCGCCCCTGATGGCGATCCCGACGGCGATGGTGAGGTGTACCCAGTGATCTGGCCTAAATCATTTACCGGGATGATGCCATCTTTATCCAGACCGCCAGCCAGGTCTTCTGCAGATACCGCAAACTTGTTATTGGTCGTGGTGTTGATAGTTCCATCGGTATTAAATGATGGGCCGGGAGCATTTGCGCCGACCACATTACCGCCAACGTCAAGTGACGGGCTGCCTGTTCCTTGCATTGCTACCGTCTGTGATAGTGGCTGAAATGCAGGCTGAAACACCGGCTGAACAAAATTATCAGGCGGATTGACTGCGCCAGTCATATCCGTGTTCATACCCATCATGTTTTGCTGGCTTCCGATGAAGTCATTGCCTGCCATGCCCGGTCCGGCGCCCAGGCCGCTTCCACCCGCAGCGCCAGTAGACGTCATTGCTGGCGCACCACTAGCCATGGTACCGGCATCCGTGCCAAGACCAGCCAAACCGGACCCAGTATCGGCAACCAATCCATTGCCGGCCATATTAGTGACCACGTCATCAGTCGCGCCAGATAATACTGCTTTGCCAGCGCTGTCTATGGCTGCATCAGCACCGGTTGCGGCAAGTCCTTCAGCTGCGCCGCCTGCTGCTGCGCCGATAGCACCATTGACGAGTCCGCCTATGCCGCCGACCATGCTGATCTCGCCGCCGATCTTCATCAGGTTTTTATTGTCGGTGACCGCGCCTACCACGGTGGTAGCCATGCCGACGGCGGATATTGCGGTCAACACGGTGGCGACGGAGGTCACCTCAAATGCCGCTACCACGGCTGTTGCTACCCATGCCATATTGTGTTCCTTCCAGTGTTAAATTTTTACAGTGGTCCAGGTATTCCTGATCGTCTCCCGCAGTAAAATGTTGTTCTATCTTGTCGATATCGGTTTCATCTGTGCCGTGTATGCTGGTCCAGATGCAGTCTGTCAGCGTGGTGGCAATGCGTTTGGTGCCGGCAGGTGAAACAACGGTAAAGGGCGCTTTGACGTGGACCAATCCCGCCTCTGTCGTCACCAGCATTTCACCTTGCGACAAGATGTTGAGGTTGTCGTATTTGTGGATGCGGCCAGTAAGTGTTACCCCGGCAGGAATATGCAATTCGCGCGCATAGACGCCGTTGGCGAAATGGTTGACGACTTTCAATTCCACCTGCGGCAGTTTTTTCATGGCGGCTTCGAGTTCATTCACCTGCTGCCTGGTGATGGGCTTGGCCTCAGTGATCCTGGTCATGGGAATGTCAGTTGATTGCTGACATCAACGTTGGCCTGGTTGATGGCCGCTTGTTGCGTAGGCGTGACGGGGCCGACTAAGCTACCAGATGCGGCACCAGATCCGCCACCAGATGCACTGCCATCGGCACCCACATACATCCCGGTACCGGCCGCTGCTGCCGTACCTTGCAGCGTCACTTTCAAGCCTGCGGCATTGGCTGCATCGGTCAGATTTTGCACTGCAGCCATTTTTGCATTTGCATCCATCGCAGAATTGCTTTGGATATTAGCAATGCCGGCGATGTAGTTATTCCAGGCAGTAGCTGTGTTCTGATTCGTTGCGATTGCGGCAGAATTGGCATCATGCGCTGCGTTCAGTGTTTGCTGGCTGGCGTTGTTCATGCCTGCAATGGTTTTCTGGCTGGCTGCACTCAGTTCGGCGATTGCACGTTGGGTGTTTGCAGAAATACCCGCAGTCGCCAGGGAGGTATTGGCATTGCTGTCAGTATTGTATTTTGATGTCGCTGCATTAATGCCAGCCACGCCAAGAGTCGTGTCAGAATTCAGCTTGGCAATAGACTGGTTGGAATTGATGCCCAGGACATTGTTCAGCAAGGTATTGCTCTGACCGGAATTGAACTGGCCAGCCACATTGGCCGCATTAAAGTTCTGCAAGGCATTCTGGTTCAACTGATCGGTGTTGTACCCGGCTGCTTTGGCATAAGTTGCCGCATCCGCAGAGGCTATCGGGGTGGCGTTACGCATGACCGCATCCATGATCGCACTGTCGCGGATGCTGCTGTTGCCAGTAAAACCCCGGGCGGCCGCATCTTGCGCACCGGCATTGGCCCATGCCTGATAATAGGGATTATTCGGGTCTATCATCCTGGCCATTTGTCCCTGTGCAGTCTGGTCGGCAGTTACGCCCCAGGTCGCAGGGCTGGCTAGCGCAGCAGGATTGTATTGATAGGCACCACTGGCACCCTGGAACGCTCCTGTGCCATTTGCTGCATTGTTACCGACACCTGTTGCCCGGTTAATGATACCGCCGTTGTACGCTGCGCCATTACTTGTCACCGTGCCGATTCCGCCGCCAGGTGTGTTGTCAACAATTCCCTGATTGATAGGCGCATTGACTTGTGGGCTGGAAAATCCATTGTTTGCTTCTACCCACGCATCACCAATTTCCATACCAGCAGCTTGCAATGCTTTAAACCTTGCCTGCATCGCCTCCGGCGTATCTTGCGCTGCCGCACCGCTTGGAACCCATGAATGATTTGGACCTGTGTAGCTACCTGTTGGCGTTGCCAGGCCTGCTTTTCTATACACGTCGTTTGGATCAATTCCCAATTGATAAGCCGATTGGGTTTTAAGCAGTGTCGTGCTGCCTGCCGGGGCATAGCCTATCGTATTATTTTTTACGCCTGATCCATCCGCATATTGCAGCGGTGTCAGACCCTGCGCCTGGTTATAATCTGCGGTGCCGTAGATGTCGCCAGAATACAAATCATTGTAGGCAGTTTTGTTCAGGTTTTGCTGATTGGCATACTGATCTGTAGCCGTTGATGCGACTGACCCTGCCTGCGCACCGCCCAGGTCTTTTTTCATTTGCGCCGCATAAGCGGGATCAGTAGCCCACTGGCTATTCGCATTGGTCAGATAATCGCCATAATTCTGCTTGGCAGCAGTCTGAAAGTTTTTATTGACGCTATCAAATGACTGACCCGATGCCAATTGCTGCGCCCAATAATTAACGCCTGCGTTTTCACCAGCCCGGCCCAGATGCGTTTGATACAGACCTTGCGCCTGCTGAAGGTATTTGGGATCAACTGCACTGGCAGTCGTCCCTGTCTGCGCTGGCAATTGTGACATGGGGTCAGGATTAGCAGTCGCTGTTGCAGCAGTGGTTCCTGCATTGGAGGTCGTGTTGATAATGCCGCCTCCAGTATTGCTACTGGTACCTGCTGTATTTTGCGTCAGATCGGTAACAGGTGCAGCGGGCGCATCGGGCGTATATGTCGATGTGCCATCTGAATTCATTTTCCAGACCATGGCGTTTCCTTATTTACCGGTTTTAGTAGCGGCAACCAAACTGTTGAACAATGGCGCGACCAGATCCCAGGCTTTTTCAAACTGGTCTTCGATGCCGAGGCTGGCAGAAATGAAATTGCGCACTTGCAGGGCTTTTTGATTGCCTGGTGCATCCGGGATCAGGCTTTCGATGCTGGTGATCAATTGCTTGACCTGGTCCTTGTTTTGGGCGAGGAAGTTGATGATGGAGAGAATTGCGGCGGCAATTTGTAGCATGATGATTCCTTAATAGTGACAGTGGGTAGAAAAGCTGATGCCGTTGATGCTGTGAAGGTAGTCAGCCGCGATACGTGGTATCGAGTCCTGCGAGGGGGTTATCTGAGTCAACGAACTGTTCGCCGACTCGCGCAGCGGTATGAGGGTCAGGCTGCACTGGTTCTGGTGCTGGCGGCTCAGGTAGGATTGGCACCGGGGTTCCGCTGACTGTATTGCTTGCGCTATTTTGTTCTGGCTTGGCCGGCAGTCCAATTTTGTCGGAACTTGCAACAGTTGCTGCACTGTTGAACAGCCCGAAACCGATAGCAGCAACAGCGCCGATATGAGTAAGATCATCCGGCGAGATGTGAAAGTCGTAGCCATACAATTTTCCAATCGAAAATACAGAGCCCAGCAAGACGGCTATCAAGTTACCCAGCATCTGTTTGTTTTTGAGTTTCACAGCATCAGCAACCGCCTGGCCCTGCCGGAATACGTTGTAGAACAATCCTAGTTTTTCAAACATTTTGTGTCTCCCAAAGCAGGTTATTGGCCATGCGATTGACCCAGCCTTTGCCAAACGTGTCGAACTGCGACAGCGAGGTGTAAAACTTGATGCGGTGTGCTGCCATGGTCTTGGCCAGTTTGTCCGGATTACTTGCCAATGCCTTGCTCAACGTGATGGAGCCGACAATCCCATCTTCAGCCACGCCCAGGGCGCGCTGAAAGAGTCTGGCGGCCGTGCCGGTGCCGCAATTCACTGCGCAATCAAAAAACTCGAACGCGACAACCAGCGCGAAGCGGTCCAGTTGATACGGATCCCAGAAGTCGCGCTTATAAAGCGCCTTTGCCTGGTCGACAGTCAGCGCTGCGATGTCCAGGTTCGGGTAACTGCGCTGGCTGATGCCGTATTTGGTCAGCCTGCCCTTATCCAGCGGATGATTGGTGATGCCGCCTTCATTCGTCAGCAAGGGGGCAATACATAATTCAAAATTGTTCATGGTATGTTCCATAAAAAAACCCGGGATCACCCGGGCTTGGTCTTACACATCAAAAATTACTTCCAGCGCTTCAACCAGGATTGCACCGTCTTTGTCTCGTAGATCCTGATCAAAGACCAGACCAGCGAAGCCAATGCAGCCATTGCGGGCAGCCATCCGGCCAGGGTGGCAACAATGGTGCCGACAGAAATGGCATCTAGCCAGTGGGTCAATTGATGATCCTGCATTACTTATCCTTTTCTTTGCGCAAAAAAATCCGCGTCTGCGGATTCTGCTGTTTATTCTGTATTTCAATATGCATTTCAATCTCCCTAATACTATTTCTTTGTGCCTCCCAACTTCAGCGTTTGCAACCCAGTCAAATCGCAGGGACACAATGCGGTAGTGGACTGTCACGGTTGAAGCGGAAGTGAAGGACACCTGACCAGCGAATCAGGGTAAGGCAGCACATCAAAGGCTTGCCGCGTCGATAAATAGAGAATCGATTTGCGCATCTGTCATACCCAGCACCGGTGTGAGTGCAACTATCAACAGCTTATGTCTTTCAACGGTACTTGAAAATTCCCATTCGATACGACTTGCATCGCCTTGCACGCCCGGCAAATTGGCGATGCTTGTATTGACGTGATTGAGCAAACCCGCATGAAGCAGGGCAAGACGCGCTTGGCGCATCGTGATTACTGTAGGCACAGGTTGGGGTGGAGGTGGAGGTTTTGTAAACACCTGACCATCAAAATAATCGCCAATAACACCGCCGGCAGATGCGTCGATACAAAGGCTGTCTGCATACGTCGCTTGTATTTCCTCAAGTGATTTGGCAAGGATTGTGTTGGTCACAACGCCGTTTACCACCAGGTGAACCCGGATTGGTTCAGGTTCTACATTCATTTCTTGATTTCCCATTTTCGACCTTACCAATAATCCACCAAAACTTCACCGCGTCCACCAGTACCACCATTGCCGCCAGTGCCGCCAGTTGAACAGCCAGCGCCACCACCGCCACCACCAGGGGATCCGCCGTTTCCGCCGTTTCCGCCGTTGTTGGTGCCTGAGTTTGCACAACCTCCACCGCCACCACCATCGCCGCAAGCATAATCACGACTGGTACCATTACCTCCAGATGTGGGGCTTACACCTCTTATGCCTGCTGTTCCGCCCCCACCAATTGCATATACGCCGCATGCACCGCCAGCTTGGCCGTCGCTACTGGTAGCCGAAGAAGCACCACCACCACCACCACCGCCGTACAACGCACCTGCGCCAGCACTACCAACACCCCCACCGCCAGCCCCCCCCCATTCTGCCCGACCGGCAGTCCCAGCTCCACCACCTCCGCCAAGACCTACGTTATCTGGCAAAGCTGGAGTACCTAGAAAACTTGGCGCTCCACCCACTTGCGCTGCAGGCGCCCCTCCTGTAGGTGTACTGCCAGACCCGAGTCCAGCAGTCCCAGAACCTGCGCCACCACCGCCGCCGCCACCATATGATGCATTACTTAACTTGGACTGCATGCCACCGCCACCACCGTATGCGATGTTGTATGTAACACCGCCAGCAGCGATGGAACTTGTTCCACCTGCAACGCCGGGCGATCCAGTACCGGTGGAGGCGTTATTTGTACCGGCTCCACCGGTACCGCCAGCCGCAACCGTTATCGTTAAAGTGGTTCCAGTAGCAATTGGAGTAAGTATTTTTTGCTGACAAGCACCGCCACCGCCTCCAGCCGCCCCCATGTTCGTGGTATCCTGGTTACCCCCACCACCCCCACCACCACCACCAGTAACCCTTGTCCGCCACCCATTAACACGAGTTGGCATCGTGAATGTACCGGATGCTGTGAATCTGGCCACACCTCCGGACAGACGCGTGGCAATGAAATTCACTCCATCGAAAGTAAGCATCAATGCTCCACCGCTGTATTCGACGATGGATGCTAAACCATCGATGGTTTCAGAGCCGAAGCGGGTAAGAGTGATGGCTACTGCACTCGCGGTCGTGGCCTCATTTTTTATGATGCAATACCAGCCTGATGATATGCTTGCCGGGTTTGGTGCAGTCCATGCGACTGAACTGCCACCGGTAAGAACAAGGTGTTTTCCACCATCAGCAGCCATTATCTGATAGGTACTGTTTTGCACATTCCTGGGAATGACAATGGCTCCCCAAAAGGCAGTTGAACCATCTGTTATCAATGACGAACCTGCTTTGCCCGCTTGCCCCGGCAAAGTCGCAGTCAGTACCTGATTCGTGATCGCCGCCATGGTGGCGATCTGGGTTGAATTGGTACCGACTGTTGCGGTAGGTGCAGTCGGGATACCGGTCAGTGCCGGCGAATTCAGCGGCGCATAAGGCAATAATGTCGCCATCGTGGCGATCTGGCTTGAATTAGTCCCGAACGCTGCCGTGGGGGCAGTCGGGCTACCGGTCAGTGCGGGCGAATTCAGCGGCGCATAGGCTGAAACAGTGGCAGCAACAAAAGCCGTCGTCGCCCCCTTCGTCGAATTATCGCCCGGCGCTGGTGTTGCCATGGTCAGGGTCGCGCCAGTGTAATCATGCGTGCCGGTCCATGCTTGGCCAGCGATATTGCCCTTGCCGCCAAATTGCGTATTCACTCCCTCAAAACCAGCCTGGATCAGGCCAAACTCTGATTTGACGGAAACAGAAACGCCACGTGACTGCGCAACTGGCACGCCCGTTTGCGCGTAATACGGATTAGTCATACCTGTCTTTCATGAACGTTGAAGTAATTGCGGTGTGGACATCAGCGTCACCCCCTGCAGGGTGTGTGACTGGTCCTGGCTGCGGTTCGAATAAAACAGCAGACCTATGTTTTTTTCCGTGCCATCGATCGACAGTGAAGGGCTGCTGACGTAAGCCGCATCCCAGTTGAACTGGTCCCAGTTAAACTGATCCCAATACCCGCCACCGCCGCTCAGCGCAGTATCACTTTGCGGTGCTGACGGCAATACCGCCGGATTGCCATAGCCAAGATCGTAGGAAATATTGACCTTTGCAAAACCGTCCACCACCACTTCAAATACCGCACGACGAAAACGCTTGCGGATGCGCGGTGACTTGTTATTGTTAAACGGCAGGCGGCACCAGGCCTCGATGGCATTGCCATCTTGCGAGGTACCGGCATTGTCCTGGTACACATAGCCATCGTCCGAACCAAAATACGTAACCTCGGTACCATTGCTCAGATTGGCGGTGCAAATACAGCGCACTGGCCGGTTATAATTCAGCGGCAGCATGCCATTCACCTTGTCACCAGTCAGGCCGACTGCCAGTGCCGTGCCATCGGTAAAATACACGCGGTATTGATTGCGGGTACGCAAGGTCGTCGATGCACATTCCAGCCCCCGTTTGCGGGTCACCAGTGGCTGTATCATGTGGCTGATGGAGGCATAATCAAAGTCGCCATAATTCAGGGTCGTGGTCAGTGCCTGTATGCCGCGGGTAGTCATGCCAAAGGCATCATTCGATACTTGCTGGCAGGTGAAAGCGCTGTAGCCGATATCAAAGATCGATGACACCAGCTTGAAGTCAGCATTGCTGGTGCCATACAGCACGAAAGTGCGTTCGGCAGTAAAAATAGCCAGTGAAGATCCGGCCTGGTTACCGCCTTGCGGTAAAAAACCGGTCACCGGTTTGGAGCAATCCAGCTCCCCTGCCCCCGTCACTACCGTCCATGAATACGGCGCACCCAGGCTGGAATACTGCACCGAGGCGTTAAAGGATAAAAACAGATAGCCCTTGTGGGCAATCACATGGGCGGGCGTATCCTGCGTCATGCCGGTGCGCAAGGGGACGTAATTATTGCCGTCAAATTCAAACGCCAGGTTCACGCCGTCGGCACCATACATCTTGCTGGCATTGCTGGCACCAGTGAAGTTGTAATTGAAAAATTCCATCCTGCCGCCAGGCAGGCGTGTGATGGCAGTCGATGCACCAGACGCCGTCACCTTGCTGCTACCGCTTACCTGCAAGGCACCGGCAGCAAAGGCACCACCCGCCAGCGCAGCAAACACCAGCGTACCGGCCCCGGCGCTGGTCCAGGTGCCAGTACGCAGCATGGCCGCCACGCACACACCCGAGACACCGCCCTGGCTCACTGCATCACCCGTTTTAATTTCAGCCGTGGCCGCAGTAAACTGCACCTCCACACCAAAACTGACCTGCACCCAGCCACTGCCGGTTGCCTTATACATGGCAGCAGCAGTACCCGCTACATTGTCCCGAAAGGCATACAGCACGTCATTAAACACCCACACGCCACGCACCGGGCCACTGCCCGGCACCACCTGTATCAGGCTGCGCTGGTCATTCGCCGCCAGCAAGGCATAATCGACATGATCACTGACTGAACTGGCGCCATTGCTGGCCTGCGGTGCAGTGACGGTGGCCACCGGTGTCGCCCCTACCCGCAAGCTTTCAGCCACCTGGAAAGTGGCGCTCACCCGGCTGCACACCAGGTAATTGCTGAAAACAGCCAGCACCAAGGCCGTCGCCGTACTGCTGGCACCAGTGACCGTATTGCCAACAGCAATGCCCGCCGTGGTATTCACATACACCAGCGTATAAGCAGCCGCACTGGGGGATGGCCGTCCATCAAAACGCTCATAGCCATCAATACGACGATAACCACCACCAATCGCCGGCTCATAATTCTGGGCATCGATCACCATGCCTGGTGCCATCGCTATCGATGGCGTGACCAGGTCCAGCCCGCCACCCAGCGGATAATAATCCTGACGTACCACAGGCATCTTCATAGCAAGGGCTCCGCAAAACGCACGGGCGGCAACTGATTCAATTCCAGCCGCGCCAGCACCTTGTCAAATTCGGATTGACCAAGCTGAAACACTTCCGACGCCGCTTCATGGCCACCGTAAAACATCATGGCGCGATACACAATCGCCCTGTGGTATTCGGTCGGCAAAGACGGCACATCCGTCGCCGCCTGCAACTCTTGTGGTGCCAGATAATATTCACCTGTCACCGTATAGCCTGCGGCATTAGGCGCAGCGCCCAGCAAAATCGCCTTGGCCGGGCTGGCCGCCCATTCCACCGGGCGCTGATAAGCAGTCCGCATGGCACCAAACTGATACAGGTTACGAAAATGCCCGTAGTCGCGGCAAGGCAACCAGGTTTCATTGGTGGTGCCCAGTGCGGTTTGATACAGCCTGAAGCTATCGGTTTTCCAGTTACCAAAATTCACCGCATTCGCCTGTAGCGGGGTATAAGCTTGCTGTTGTGCCACCGTGTTGAATGAAAAACTGGCGCGCATGAATTCCCAGTGTTCGTTCATGCCCTGGATATCCATCCATGCGTCATTCACCCAGTTGCAAAACTTTAGTGATTCACCACTCAGCCCCGTCACCGTGGTCAGTGCAGCACCCGAAGCGCCACATTTTTCGCGCAGCGCATTGACGATAGACAGATAGTTCACGATCTATGCCTGCGCGCGTATGGACCGCAGCCATTCCGTGTCACGCGGCTTGGCGTTGATCAACTCGAACGGATAAGCCGTGCCTATGCTGCGCACGATACGGGCAGTGTCATTGCCGTCATGATCGATAGTCTTGACGGTACGCACATTGATGGGCTTGGCGCGCAACAGCGCTTCAGCCACATAGCGCCTGACATTCAGCTCTATGCCGCGTGGCAGGTTATTGCCGTAGACAGGATGGGATCTGACGCCATTCACGCACACCGGCACCCGTGGTTCTTCATTCGGGTTGGTGGTTTCCTGTATGCGTATGCACACAGTTTCATTCATGAAATTCATCTTGTCTGCCCAGTCCTTTTTATCGGCCATGACATCGGCGACGACTTCAATTTCAGGCACATCATCATGACTGAAAACGCCGCTGGCAGGCATGGTGACATCGGGTGCCACCGGGCCTTGCAGTTCAGCCGTGTTTTTGCTTCGTGACATGTTTGATCCTTTAATAAAAAAAGAGCATCCGCAGATGCTCTTTTTGTTGAAAACCTTAAAAATTTCTTATAACTTCTTAAAACTTTTTAAATTTTTAAAAAAATGACGCGGCTACATTAAGCGTGTACGCGCCAGGCACAAGTCCTGGATGCCAGCACCAGGCCAAGCGTGGCATTTTGCAATACACGAAAGCCATTATTCGTCAGCGTAATGCCGCCGTTGCCGCCGCCAATTTCCAGCGTGCGGGTGCCGTTTGCCGCTGTTTTGACACAGCTATTGGCAGCCATGCCTTCGTAAAATTCACCGCAGACGCGGTCGGTCAGGTTTTCCCATTTCACATACTTGGGTTTGAAACCGCAGACAATTTCCACATAGTCCGTGGCGGTGATGGCAGTGCCATCCAGAACATCCAGGCCATTGGCAAATGCAGCCGAGCCCTGGGATGGGTTATAGGTCAGAACCTGACCAGCGATATTTTGAGGCATCTTGCTTCCTTACAGGTTGGTGGTCAGCGCTGGTGGATTGTTCAGCGCGCCATAATTGGTGTCAGTCACACCGGCATCATTGTCGAGTTTGGCGTTGGTAGCGATCAGTGCCGTGCGCAGGGCAGCCACATCGGCGCGCAGGGCAGTGATCAGAAAACGTACCGCCTCGGCATCACGATGGCTTGCCATCGCATTGCTGCGCTGCTTGATGGATTCAGGCATACAGGTTTCCTTTCATTAGCTCAGCAAAGGTGTGCCGGCTTCCACCACAGCCAGGCGACCCTGGTTCTGGATAATGGCGGCGTAATACCATTTGGCACCGACATAACCGCGCTGACCGCCCGGATCAGACTTGTCACGCTGCGACGGTGGCAGATACCAGGCATCCCAGTTTTCAACGCCGCCCAGATGGGTCTGACCTACCGATTCATCGGCCATCATGATCATAGGGTAGACATCAATCAGCGAGCCGCTGGTACTGGTCATGCCGGTTGCGCCAATGGCCGCACCAGCATCCGGATAACCTGCCAGTTCAGGCGACAACACAAAGCGGAAACGTTCACAAGAACCGATTTCCATATCATGGATAGGCTTGCGCTGCGCGTAATTGGCGATATCCTTGAAATTGGGCAAATCGCGGATGGCCGGTTCCAGATCGGTATGGCAAAACACCACGAAGGCCGCTTCTATCGGTGCCGTCGCAAAATTGGTGGAAGGCACTAGCACCTGCGTGATCGGCATCGCATGGTTGGCCAGCAAAGTCTTGGCTACCTTGCGCAACATATTGATGGTCACCGTGTTGGCTACCGTCGCGCGCGACGTGCCGCCGCTGTAATACACTGTCGTACCTGCCTTGTAGGCACCATAACGCACCATTTCACCGATCAGGCCCATGCGCTGGCCGGTCTGGCGTTTGGCTTCATCAGGGATGATGTCGCCATCTTCATGCATGTCGTTCATCTGGTCGGTCACGCAGTACAGTACCAGATACTGCACCAGCGTTGCCGTCACATCGGTGGGGGTCAGCGTGTCGGCGGTCGGCGTCACACCTTCGACGGCTTGCTGGCTGGATGCAAATGTGGCGACGTTGTTGGCGGTAATCCACTGATTATCCACGCCACCATACGGCAGCCAGCGGCGAAACTTCACATTATTCGATTTGTTTTTGGGGATGACTTTATCTTTGTCGGTACCGACCAAAGACAAGACTTCAACCGGTGCTGCATGCGAAAGGATTTCACCTTTCAGCGTGCCCACCCGCTGGGTTACATTGGCATAGCTTGCTACTGGCATAAATTAACTCCTAGCGCTGGCGACGTGCCTGAAAAGCTTTGTCGGCAGCTGATTGTTCAGAAATAACACCGCGTGCCGCCACCTGGCCTTGCGGCTGCATGGCATTGGCAAGACGGCTCTTGTTTTGCTGCGATTTTTTGGCGAAGGCGTCCCTGGCTTGCTGATAAGCCTTGATCGAAGCACCGATTTCAAACGCATTGTTCGAGTTGTGCATCTTGGTCTGGTAAGCCACAGGCTGGGCCGCCAGCCATCGACGATAATCCGTCTGAGGCAAACGGCCATCAACATCCGGCAAGCCGATAATTTGATCCCAGCCGGGGTTTAAGCCATGCAATAATTCAACGTGGGTATTCACCCGCTCTGACGACGCAACTTCCAGCGCAGCCTTTTTAGCCAGAGCGACATAGTCGTCCGGTGTGCGGCCTGCAGCTTTGGTCTTGCCATTGCTAGAATCACTTGTTGAATCATTCCCTGGCCCGGTACCCCGGGTATTGAGTTTGCCCAGGATCTTGTTGAGCGCCCCCTTGGTCAGATCTGCCAGTTCCGGAAAAATCTCGCGCATTTCCGCCAGGTCTTCATCATTGACCGTCACAGCCTGACCACGCGGCACCTCTTGCTGCAGGCGTTGTATCGCTGCATTCAACTTGCCGTTGTTACCGGCCAGATGATCAATCTGCTTGCGATACTTCGGTATCTCACCCAACAAACCGGCGATCTGTTGTTCTGTCAAGCCAGCCAGCATCCTTGGCGCTGCCTGCGCTTCAGCCTGACCGGCACTGGCATCCTTATCCAGTTCTGCCTTCGTTGCGACAGATGTTTCACTGCGCGCCCGGTCAAAAGCTGCCGCTGCGGCGGCGGCTTCAGCGCTGTTGCGCTCGTTACCGGAATTACCTGCATTGCCTGCATTTCCTGTACTACCGACGCTATCAGCACTGCGGCCTGCTTCCTGATTACCCTGGGCCGGCTGCTCTGCCGCTCCACCCTGTTCGATTTCACCACTCATCATTGCTTCTCCAAAAAACAAAACCCGCCTGGTGGACTGACATAGTTGAAACAGGGTGAAAGACACTTGCCCGCTGATCAGGGCCACTCTGTGGTTAACTGTGACAGCCCGCACATGCGGGTCAGACTACAGACAGGGCAACGATTACTCGTCGCGGTCTGTCAATGGTTCCGGTACATCGCGGTTAGCGATTCCCAGGCTTAAAACATACTGTGTATCAGCAATGCGGCCACGCAGCTTTGCCGTCTGTTCTGGCGTCAGGTCCGTATCATTACGCTGACGCAGGCTTTGCAGACGCTGCTGCAGATGCTCACGCAGGCGCGCCCATACCGGGCTATGCCGCTCTTCATTGTTGAGCTGAAAATCTTCTTCATTCATGGCCTGTCCTTATCCTATGGCGTATCCGGCGTGCTGATTTCATCACGCACCAGACTGGTATGGTGCTTATGCAGGCTTAACATCCGATCCTGCAAACCCTCATTTTGTGCCAGCTGTATTTCAGCCGCTGCCAGCTCACGCTTGGTCTGGTTGTCCATGGCGGACTTGGCCAGCATGGTCCTGGCATCATTGATACTGATTTTTTCCTTGTTGGCATAATCCAGCAAGGCGATTTCGCGCTGCAGTTCCAGCTTGCGCATTTCATACTCGCCATTCTGTTGCGCGATCAGCATTTCCTTGTCGGCGCGTGCCATTTCAGCGTTGGCGCGTGATGTTTCCACCATTTGCGCCGTCTGGGCGCGTATGCGTTCCTGCTCGATGCGGGCACTGGCGTTGGCCATTTGTGGCGTGCTGCCACCGGTACGCAATAATTCTTGCTGGTGACCAGCTTCTTGCGCAATACGCTGCAGTTCAGCCTGCGACTGCGCCATCTGCAATTGCCCGTTGGCCTGCGCCTGTGCCTGCACTTTCGCCAGACCAGCCTGCGCCATGATCTTGGCGGCGGTAATGCGCGCATCTTCCGGCGGCTGACGCCCTGCCATTTCCTGCTTCCTGGCGTCACTCAGCTTCAGGCGTTGCGGGTTGATGCGCTTGGATTTCAGCAATTCTTCGATAAACAGTTCCGGGTCCAGCCCAAAGGCCGGGTTGGTGGCAAAGGCAGCGATCTGCACCAGGAACTGGTCTTGCGCCGCCCTTTCCATCAGCGCGCTGGAACCGCGCGCATGAATACTGAAATCACCTTTTTCACTATCGTCTTCGCCATGGATCATCAGGTATTCATAATAGCGGCCGATATGCGGTTCGGTAATGCAGTCATCAATGCGCCGTACAATGTCACGCGGCACAATGCTGGCATTATTCATCAGCAATTGCATGCCGCCCACGGTTTCTGGCGCAGCCCCTTGCTGACCCTGCATCATCATCGGCAAACCCGTGGCATCTTCAAACATCTTGGAAAAATACTGGATGATGTTCATCAGCTCGCCCTGCATGCTGGGCACATTAAAAAACATCATCGCATGCGCCACCTGTGAAATATCAGCGTCACCCCGCGTGTACCAGGTGTAAGGGTCATTGCCCTGTACCACCGCCTTGCGGTTGATCACCGTATGCGGCCTGGCAGAACGACCGGCATTGTCCATCAGGTTGCGCACCGCTGCATTCAAACCACGCTGTGCCGTGCGGCCCTGGCGTGCCACGCCATCACCTATCCACAAGCCGGATTTGCGCTGCCACACCGTCACATCATAAGTAAATTCTTCACTGTCCAGATGCGACAGTGCTGCCTTGATCACATGCTCATTCACCATCGTCACCACGGCATGAAAGACATCACCGGCTTCACCTTCCACTTCACAACCGGCATCGGCCATGTCCTGCCATTCCACCTGGCCTTCAAAGTACCAGATCTCGAACAGGTCAGAATCAGTCTGCTGTTCTGCGGCACTCTTGCGGGCACCGTGGGTGGCGCTGATGGGGCCTTCTTCCAGGCAGCGCGTAATCTGCGCCGGGATATAACTGTCCAGCTTCACCAGGTCACGCAATTTGCTGCGCGTGATAAAGTCTTGTTCGAACACATAACTGCCGTTGTTGATATCTTCACCGCAAGCAGGGTCCGGGTAAAAACGCCAGGGGTCGATACGGCGCGATGCCGGTATCACTTTTTCTTGTATCTCTATGGCATAACCTTGCTCAGTCCTGACCACCGCCTTGGTCGATTTCGCTTTGGGAAACGGCCCCTTCATGATGCCAACACCAATGCGTGCCATGTCCTTGATCACCTTGCGCATTTCTGCGTTGTAGGCACAGGCAGTCAGCCAGTCGTCGATACGGGTACGGGCTTTTTTCCAGGCATCATTGGCAGCATCGATTTCTTGCTGCGCCAGATCGCCGACGGTTTGCGGTGCAGGCGCTGTTGGCGATGCTGGCATACCCATGCCAGGTGGCGCGCCTGGCAACATCCCAGCACCTGGCATGGCACCTTGCATCGGGTTCGTTGCTGGCGGCATTGCAGTTGGTGGTACCGACGGAGCAGCAGTTGCCATGTCCCCTGCTGAAACTGCGTCAGGGACAGCAGCAGGGTCGGCAGCAGGGTCAGCGGTTGAGTCCGCAGTTAGTCCCGCCGACATCGCCTGGCCACCCGCAGGTTTCACAAACAGGCTGCGCAAACGTGCCATCATGGAAGCTGGCATCGTACTGCTACCCGCGCCGCCCGGCCCCAGTTGCATCTGCTGTGCTGCCTGCATCAGCGGTGTCATGTCCTTTGCCTGCTTCACCAGATCCGGCACCGGGGTAGGTTCACCATCCCAGTTCCTGTCATCCGTCGGAAGATACAGATCGGCAATCAGCGCCGATGCCATATCCACATACGGTCGCGTTAGCGGCACAAAGACCGTGCTGCGCGTCGCCTTGGCATCCGGTGCACGTGTCGCACCCGTGCCGGTGCCACCAAAGTCATACGGCTTGATACGGGCCGATGTCGTGCGGTTGGCATCATCGATCGCTTCATAATGGTCTTCATCTTCTTGCCATTGCTCTTCCACACCCATCTGGCGGCGCGCTTCTATCGCCGTATTACGCATCGCGCGCAGGGTGGAAGAAAACGCCGCCAGCCGCGCCAGACGCGCTTCACTTAGTTCGTCGCCTGGCGCATCACCGATGTCGCCATCACTATCGTCATCGCCATCGTCATCACCCTCGTCACCAATCGCATCTTGCCCATTTTCTTTACCGCCCAGGGCGGTACGGACACGCGCACTGCCTGGCAAAGCCTGGCCTGCATTCACATTTTTATTTTTCATTGTCATCTCATTGACTACATTCATCGCCAACTACGTGGGCGCGGCCCACCGCCGCCTTTTCTGACCGGTATATGCTGGGCCATATCAATTCCTCAATGGCGAGGCACGACGCCCGCACAGGCTCACCGTCACCGTCGCTCCGCTGCCGGGCGTGGTCAGGTTGGGCCGCACATAGCGCGGCAATTCGATACTGGCCAGGCCACCATTGGCAGACAGCGTGGCCGCAGTACCGCCCGCCGCATTCGACAACACAAACCAGTTACTGCCATCATTACTGCCCTGCAGACTCAGCGTCGCACCACCCCAGCTACCCACCGCCTGCCAGGTGCGATCGGCCCATTCCGGCATTTCAAATGGCACACCATCGGCATTCGCCGTACTCAGGGCCCAGCTCAACAAAACGACACTGGCATCACGGGTACCGATGTCACGAGAAAATTGGGGGCTAACGCTTGCCATGATTGATATCCTTAAAAATAAAAAACCGCCTCAAGGGCGGTTGTATTTGGCATAAAAAAACCCGCAGATTAGCGGGTTTTTTAATTAAGCTGCTTCTTTATGCTTGGGGGGATCCTGATCCGGCTTGTCTTGTTGACCTTGCAATTCATGTTGCCGTTCTCTTTCCGCTTTTTCATTTGCGTAAAGCGTTGCGATTCTTTTCAATTCTGAGTCGGCAAACCGCTTTAATGCATCACGCATTAAAGGTTGATATCCTACACCATTGAATTTTGCGATCATTTTGAATTCCTTAATCAGTTCTGTAGACAACCGAATGGAAATCATTTGAAGCCCGAGTGCTTCATCAATTTGATTTTCTAACTCTTTGGGTGCGGCAACGGCGTGATCTATATCCCTTCCCAGAAGTCCGCTCTCCCAAGCATCTGCTGTACCGGCGATCTTGCCTTTTTGTTTCATGATTTTCTCCATAAATACTACGAAATAACTACCACTTTAAAAATTACTTCCCTTTACTCTCGTAAATAGATATTTCTATGTCATCTGGCTCATAAGCTGTTTTAATGTGGATATTGCCATCTATAAACATGCAACATATTTTAAGCAGCCGTCCTTTGTTAGTTTCAGCAATAAACCAAAGTGTGCAAGGGTCTGTTTTGTTATCTTCCCTGTCATCAATAAGAAAATTTCCACACTTGTTATCAAAGCATTGATCGATGTCCGTCTCAGTCACCATATTATGTTTTACGCACAGCTTTGCTCTTACGTCGGCTGAAATAATATATGATCTCATTCTCACCTCAATTTTGTATATACAGACTATATTGCAAAATCGAGCCAATCTCAACAAAATACATGTGAATTTATAAATTAATTACTTAAAACTAGCTGTATTTTGTATGAATCAGCTTATTTATTGATTTATGGCATGTTTTTTATATCGGCACTGTATATACAAATATTGAGTAATTAGAACAAAAAAAGTTCATCCAGGATTGAAATTTTTACATTTTCCATTTAATAAATTAAGAAATGTGCTTTCTTCATAACCAAAACAGTCAACACCCTCAATAATTAAACTCCGCATCCAAAGGCACAAAAGCCTCATCCACGAATTCATCTTCCTCGCGCGGGGTGAGTAAAAATTTGCGGATGGCTGGTTCTTCCTTGCGGGCCAGGCAATCCAGGGCGTCGTCGTGGGCGCCGACCGGGAAGGCGGCGTATTCGTTACGAAAATCATCCATGATGTCGCGCAACTGGCCGGTGGCCATCTGGCGTTTCATGCTGGCGGGTAGCCACAGGCGGCCTTGCTGGAATGATGGGATCAGGCGCCGTATGCGGTCCTCCTTTTTTGTCGCACCACCCAGTTCCAGAATACGGAAACGGTATTGCTGCCTTTCTTGCTCGATGCGGATATGTTCGATATCCGATTGCAGGCCATATTGTTCATAGCCGACCGCAGCGGGGCGATGGCGGCGTACCAGCGTAAATAACGCTTCAGTACGTTCAGTCAAATTCAAACGATCACGTACACCATCCAGCACATAATCATTGCCATCGGCACCGCGCCCCACTACCCACATCGACGTAAAATCACCGCGTGTGCGGCTTTTGCCGCTGGCCGGGTCCACCAGGATCACCTTGTTGCTGGTGGCGGGCTGGCGCTGGTAATACAGCAGCCATTCATTCTTGAATTCGCCGCCACCGACCGGGCGCGGTTCCTGCTGGTACAGGGCCGACCAAGTGCGGGGTTCACGCTTGGCGTTTTCCAGCATCTGCGGTGTGAACCATTCTGGCCACAGGGGTTCGCCAACGGCGCGGCCCAGGGCATCGCCTTCCCGTGCTTCCATCGGCAGCGACAGCACCTTCACGCGCTGCCCTGCCTGTTTCAAATCAGCGATCATGCGGCCAGCCAAATCATCTTCATGCCAGCGCGTCATGATCAGTACGGTGGCGGCACCCGGCTTCAAGCGTGTGCTCATGTCATCACGCCACCATGCCCACTGCTTTTCCCGTATGGTCGGGCTATCGGCATCTTCGCGGCTCTTGACCGGATCATCAATTATCGCCAGGTCAGCACGGCGACCAGTCACTGATCCGCCCACGCCTGCCGCAAAATACTCACCGCCCTGCGCCGTATCCCAGCGCCCGGCAGCGCTGCTATGCGCCGATAAACCACTCTTGGGAAAAGCCCGTGCATGGGCGTTGCTGCCAAACAGATTACGCACACGCCGGCCAAAACGTTCGGCCAGTTCTACCGTATGCGACGCAGCAATCACACAGCGTTCCGGGTGCCGCCCCAGATACCAGGCGGGAAATACCACACTGCCATAGGTTGATTTGGCCGAACCGGGCGGCATGGTCACGATCAGCATATCCAGCGCGCCGCTTTCCACTGCTTCCAGTTCTGCGATCAACAAGGCATGATGACGCGCCGGTGTCACCTCCAGCGTCATGGTGGCATACACCGCCAGGTCATCTACTGCCCGCGCTGCCTGTTCCTGCTCCAGCAGCGCGATCAATTCCAGTTCTTCATCCTTGTTCAAGGCCATATAATTTTTCCTGCAAAGCTGCCAGGCGGGCACGCCGTTGCGCGTCCGTCATCGCCGGTACGTCATCTTCTGCCGGTGCCAGCTCGCGCAAATTGAAAGCCTGCCGTTCCAGCCCTATCCAGGTCTTGGTGGCAGTCGCCAGGCTGACCGCCAGCGCCGCATGGGTGGATAAAGACACCGCCTTCAGCAAACGGCTTTGGCGGGTGCCGGTTTTGTCGTCGGCGCAATCGGCTTCGATGCCCTGCTCAAATTCATCGCGCCGCCCCGCCACATCCAGCAACTGTTGCGTCAGCAATTCCACCAGCGCATGGCCCTGGCGTATGCGGGCGCGGTGTTCACGCACCACCTGCACCACCGTGGCAGCCGCTGTTTCAACGATTTGCCTTTCGCTAGGGGTCGAAGGTATATGTTCTTCGCCGTACCCAACTTCGCCCCGCACCAGCTCTGCCCTGGCCTGTTCCTGCACTTTTTGTGTCAGGTCACGTTCCCACAACTGCATGGTGGCTTTCTTGCGGATGGCGGTATCAGAGATGCCGTGCAACCTGGCGATTTCACGCACGGAAGACACACCGGCGCGGTAATCACGTTCGACGGACTCCCAGTCGATGCGGCGTTTTTTGCTTAACTTATTTTCTTCATCGGGCATAGTCATCTTCGTACTCTCCCCTTTTTTTCATGCTTAAAAATCAGGCTGGCACTATCAGTGAACGCTGGCGTGCCTTGGCAACTTGATCAGGGTGCACCTGATACCTGGCAAACGGTTCATCACCCTGCATATCCACCGGGCTGATAATCAGGGCCAGCAGGCGGTTTGTGCCAGGTTCACGCAAGACGCTGATGGTGACGCCATCAAAATCCACTGGTGAGCCATAAGCCAGTGCCACCGCACCCATCAGGTCACCCGACATTTCAATCACATCACCACCGGATGGCTGAGTAGTTTTTTCAGTCGCGTTGTCTACATCTTCCATCATCATCAAAACCCCGCCTTGTCACCACGACGCGATTTGAAAGCAGCATCCGCCGCATCCTGCGCGCCTTCACCACCAGGGTCACCACCAATGGTGGCAGCACCCACTTGCGCCGCCTTGCGCAACAGCTCACGCGCCACGGCCAATGCCTGGTCTATGTTGTCCGCTGGCTGCATACCGGATGCATCACCAGCACCGGCATCACCAGCGTCGTCGGCAGCAGACGCATCTGCCCCCATCCCCATTGCAGATGACGCAGAAGGTGCCGACGATGCACCTGAAGCAGAATCCTGCGTGCCGACGCTGATATTGCCGTCTTCATCTATTGCTATACAAACCGAAATCGGAGTTGCCATGATTGTCCTAAAAAAGAAAAACCCCGTTGGTTTAGCAACGGGGTTTTGAATATGTGTCTGTGCCTATATGAGAAAAATCCCATAAGAAAAAAGCCCACCGAAAAAATTCGGTGGGCTTAAAATTAGGCGCAGCTATTACGTGTATCAGAATTCAGTGTAAGTCGGAATATTTTGACGGGCAAGTCATTTATAAAGAATTTTATAAATTATTTTTACCGCCCTTTTTTCCCAATATTTTCACTAGCCAAAAATTCACTTCAAGGCACAGGCGTCAACAAAAATGCATGTTGTGCGCCGTTGATTTTACCTGTGCCGGCGATCTGCCCGGCGTCGTTCAGATAAATGTAAGTACCATCCACTTCTGTCAACGCTGGCAACACTGTATTCAGGTCGATGATACTGCCATTGCTAAACAAAATCGGGCGGCGGGTAGAGTCACTAGGCACGGTGTAATACCCAATTGCCTGGCCACTGGCATTGATGGCATACGCAGAACTGGCACCGCCTGTTGCGCGTGGTGAACCCAGGTTGGTCATCTGACCTGCAGAATACAAAAAGGCGCGCGTATCACCGTTTGCCGTCTGCGCTTGACCCACTACCTGGCCCAACTGATTGATCCCATTGCCATAACTGGTTTTTCCACCCAGCGTACCCAGGTCATGGAATTGATAGCCATCGTATAAAAATGCGTGTGTTGTCGTGCCGTTATAAGCGGAACCGACAATCTGTCCAGCGTCATTGATGGCAGACGGTATGCAGGTGCCCGTCGTGAATAACGACCCGATGTTGGACATGCCACTACCATACGAAACAAAGCAGCGAATCTGGTTACTTGCATTGGTGGATTTGCCTGTAATCATACCCGACGCATTGATCGCTACCGCTCTGCTAAAGCGCCCACCCAGTGTACCCAGATTCACGATGCCGTTGGGCGTTGCAACAAAGGCGCGTTCATCCGTATTCGCCAGGATGCTATAGCCCACAATTTGCGTGCTGTTGTTGATGGCAAACACAATATTTGAAGTGCCACCACCCATACCACCCAGGTCAGTGGATGTCTGGCCGACAAACAGACCAACGTCGATGCTGGAGGCATCCGCACTGGTCACCGCGCCTGCCACCTGGCCCTGTGCATTGACCGCCAAGCCAACACCCGTACCGCTACCAATTTTGACGATCTGGCCGCCGCTACTTAAAAACGGATAAGGAAAACCATTGGCTTCCATGGAATAGCCAGTCACCCGCCCATCCTGCGTCAAACCACGGGCATTGCTGGTGCCACCGGCAAAGGCCCCCAGATCCGTCAGATTCCAGCCCGCCGCGCTGGCATGCGGTGCCACCATCAGACTGGCGGCCATTAAGAAAACACTGCCCAGGGCAGTCCAAAATTGATTATGTTTCATTTTTAATCCTTAAAGAGATTTGAAAAACAGCAAGAACGTGAAAGAAACCGCCTTGCCAACAATGACAATGCGGTAGAAAAACCAGGAGAAAGATGCAGAAAGTGTGGAAGAAAAGCAGGAAGAAAAACAGAAGCAGAAAATAAAAACCCCCGCCAGCAACTGGCGGGGGTTTTAGCTTTAAGAGACAAGATAAGACGCCATATAAGACGCAACGATGACGTGTATCAGAAACCAGTGTAAGCCGGAATATTTTGACAGGTAAGCAATTTAAAAAGAAATTTATAAACTATTTTACCGTCACTTTTCCAACTACTCGCTACGTATTCCAAGGCACAGGCGTCAACAAAAATGCATGTCGTGCACCATTGATTTTGCCGGTGCCGGCAATCTGTCCGGCGTCGTTGAGGTAAAGGAATTCGGCATCCACTTCTGTCAACATCGGTAATACCGTATTCAAATCGATGATGCGCCCATTGCGAAATAAAATCGGGATATGCCTGCTGTCGTCCGGCAGAATGTAGTAGCCGATAGCCTGGCCATTTGCATTGACAGCATTGGCAGAACTGGAGCCACCTTTTGCGATTGGTGATCCCAGATTGATCATTTTGCCCGCGGAATACAGAAAGGCCCGCCTGTCACCATTCGCCGTTTGTGCTTGCCCGACCACCTGCCCCAGTTGATTAATGCCGTTGGCTGCACTGGTATTTCCACCCAGTGTACCCAGATCATGAAACTGACTTCCATCGTACAAAAATGCATGTAATGCCGTGCCGTTGTTGGCGGTGCCAACGATCTGTCCGGCATCGTTGATAGCAGCTGGTATACAATTGCCTGTTGAAGCCAGCGAGCCAATATCCACCATGCCGTTGCCATAAGATACAAAACAGTGAGTCGGGCCGCCCGTGGTGTCAGTGGTGGAAAAACCCGTGATGACGCTCGCCCTGTTGATGGCAATCGCACGACTGGATCTGCCACCCAGCGTACCCAGGTTCACGAGGCTATACTTATCCGCGACAAAAGCACGTTCATCATGATTCGCCAAAATGGTGTAGCCCACTACTTGCTCAATGTTGTTAATGTCAGTAGCGATATTGCCGCCGCCATCAATACTGCCCAAATCGGTGGATGTCTGACCGGCAAATAGTCCGACATGCCCGTAGTTATCAGCCCCCAACAATATCCCGGCAGACTGCCCCAGCGCATTCACTGCCAGAGTAACGCCAGGGTCGTTCCCCACTTTGCTGACCAGCCCACGGCTACTTAAAAAGGGATACAACTGGCCATCGGCCTCTGCTGAATAACCAGCTACGCGCCCAGTCGGCGTCAAGCCACGGGCAACGCTGGTGCCACCGGAAAAAGCACCCATATCTGTCAACAGCCAGCCCGCGCTGGCATGCGGTGCTGCCATCAGACTGGCAGCCAATAATACGGCACCGAAGACACTGCCCAGGGCAGTCCAAAATTGATTATGTTTCATTTTTAATCCTTAAATAGATTTGAAAAACAGCGTGAGCGTGAAAAAGACCGCTTTGCCAAGGATGACAAGGCGGTAGAAAAACCAGAGGAAAAATGCAGAAAATGCGGAAGAAAAGCAGGAAGAAAAACAGAAGCAGAAAATAAAAAACCCGCCAGCAAAGGGCGGGTTTGATTCGCTTTAAGACACAAGATAAGACGCCATATAAGACGCCATATAAGACACACCAATGACGTGTATCAGAAACCAGTGTAAGCCGGAATATTTTGGTGGTCAAGCACCTGAAAACAGCGCATGTCGCCACCGCACCGCAGGACAGCCAAATACTTTGTAACAAAGCTGAAATACAAAAAAATCAAGCTTCAGTTACTATATACGCCTCTATCCGACTATTGAATGAAGGCGCAGCCAGACGATCATGATGTCAAAGACTCCCCTGCCCGTGCAGACCAGCCCCCATTAATGCCCATCCATCAGTTATTCACAAACTTGCAGAAGAACAGGACAAGCTATGACAGAAGATGATATCCGCAACAATGCCTTCGCCATGCCCTATACGAATTCGGCTTTTCCACCCGGGCCGTATCGTTTTACGGACAGAGAATATCTGATCATCACCTACCGTACCGACCCCGATTTATTAAGGAAAGTGATTCCCGCGCCCCTGCAAATGGCAGAGCCGGTCGTCAAGTTTGAATTCATCAACATGCCTGACTCCACCGGCTTTGGGCATTATTGTGAATCCGGTCAGGTGATTCCTGTCACGCTCGATGGCGTGGCGGGCGGCTATGTACACAGCATGTACCTGAACGACCACCCGCCGATTGCCGCAGGGCGTGAGTTATGGGGCTTTCCTAAAAAACTGGGTGAGCCAGAATTGCGGGTACACAAAGACACGCTGGTGGGTAGCCTGGATTACAGCGACATCCGCGTGGCAACCGGCACCATGGGCTTTAAACACACCACGCTGGATAAGGATAAGGTCAAGGCCAGCATGGCCACACCCAGTTTCCTGCTAAAAATTATCCCGCATGTAGATGGCACACCGCGCATCTGCGAGCTGGTGCAATACAGCTTGACCGATATCACCATCAAGGGTGCCTGGGGCGGCCCCGGCGCACTCGATCTCTTCCCCCATGCATTGGCACCGGTGGCAAGCTTGCCGGTGCGAGAAGTACTCTCTGCAGTTCATATCCTGGCCGACCTGACACTGCCTTATGGCAGCGTTGCGTATGACTATTTGGCGAAATGAAACAGTCCGCTAGTCCATTAGCCCACTAGCCCTTAAAAAATAACCTCCATCAATAAAGGAAACATCATGTTACTCAAAGACAAAGTTGCTCTGATCACCGGTGCCGCCAGCGGCATAGGCAAAGAAATCGCCATTGAATACGCCAAACAAGGTGCCAAGATCGTCATCGCCGACATGGCGCTGGAAGCCGCCACCGCCACCGCCAAAGAAATTGAACAGTCAGGCGGCACTGCCATGGCCGTGGCCATGAACGTCACCGACGAAGCCCAGGTCGATAAAGGCGTGGCCGACGCCGTTGCCGCCTACGGTACTGTGGACATCCTCATCAGCAACGCCGGCATACAGATCATCAGCCCCATCGTTGATTTAAGCCTGGATAACTGGAAAAAACTCACCGCCATCCACCTTGACGGTGCCTTCCTCACGACCCGTGCCTGCATGCGCGCGATGATAGCCGGTGGCAAGGGCGGCGCTGTTATCTACATGGGCTCAGTACATTCGCACGAAGCATCACCATTAAAAGCCCCTTACGTCACCGCCAAACATGGCTTGATCGGCCTGGCCAAAGTGGTAGCCAAAGAAGGTGCCAAAGACAATATCCGCGCCAACGTCATTTGCCCCGGCTTTGTCCGCACCCCATTGGTGGACAAGCAAATCCCGGAACAGGCAAAAGAACTGGGTATATCAGAAGCCGACGTCATCAAAAACGTCATGCTGAAAGAAACCGTCGACGGCGAATTCACCACCGTGCAAGACGTGGCACAGACAGCGCTGTTCCTGGCATCGTTCGGTTCCAATGCATTGACAGGGCAATCGATTACGGTCAGCCATGGCTGGCACATGAGTTAAAGCCGGTTCGTCACCTTCGGCCATGCACTGCTACCCGCAGTGCATGGCGCGCTTCAACATCAAGCCGAGCGGCCTGAACTGATCTTCAGCCCAAAGCCCCCCATCTCAACACCCCTTAAATTCACGCTTGCGACAGTTTTCCGCCATGGTATTAGCCTGTATCACCTGTGCGGATGTCATCCTTTTCATCACGATGGGCAGATTCTTGATGCCATTGTCATTACCTGCATCCTTGGCCAGTTTGAACCACATGTAGGCATGCACATCATCCTGTCCCACGCCCAGGCCTCTGGCATACCTGAGACCCATGTTGTTCAGTCCCTGCGGGTCGCCCTGCTCTGCGGCCAGACGGTATAGCCGGACAGCTTCTACCGGGTCAACCGGCACACCTTCACCGGTAGAATACATATAGCCAAGACTGATCTGAGCATTGGCATTCCCCTTGGCTATGGCCAGCTTGTACCACTTGATGGCTTCGGCATAATTTTGCGGCACACCAAAACCATTTCTATGCATCCATGCAACATTCGCCTGTCCACTAGGTCCGCCTTGTGCAGCGGATTTTTCAAACCATTTCATCGCGGTTGCATAATCCTGCTTTACGCTCCGGCCTTTTTCATACATGACACCCAGATTGTTCTGGGCGTCAGCATTGCCCTGATCAGCCGCCAGTTGGTACCATTTCACGGCAGCGGCATCGTCGCGATTGACACCACGCCCAGTATCCAGTGCCAAGCCCACAGACAACTGGGCATACGCATCCCCTTTTTCAGCAACTTGCAGATACAAGTTGTAAGCCTCTTTCAAATCCTTTTTGACGCCCGTGCCAGTTTCAAGCAAACCCGCCAGGTTGCTCATGGCGACCGTTTGCCCTTTGGCAGCAGCCTTGCGATACCAATTAATGCCCTCGGTATAATCTTGCGGCACGCCGGTTCCATTGACATACATGACACCAAGATTGGTCTGTCCACCAGCATGTCCCTGTTCCGCAGCCAGGCGATACCATTTCACAGCCTGCTGATAGTCTTGCTGCACACCACGGCCTTTTTCAAACGCCGTGCCAATATTAAATTGGGCCGACACATAGCCTTGCAGCGCAGCCTTTTGATACCATTTAAGCGCTTCGATATCATCTTTTTTGACGCCCTCACCCGCGTAATACCGATACCCCAGATCATTTTGCGCCCAGGCATGGCCTTTGGCCGCCTCGGCCTTCAGTTCAGCCAGGGTCCAGGTATGCTGTTTTTTTTGGGAGGGATCATTCCCATTACCTGCAGCCCAAACGCTGGCGGGCTGGCTTAACACCGCCAGCGCCGCCAGCAAAAGCAAAGTGGCTGGTTTTAGTATCTTATTCATCGTATCCCCGGTAAAAACAACATGACATGATGCACTAACTAATTTTGCAGCAGCCGCTTAAAGAAAGCAGCCTGGGGCGTATTGACATCTCAACACCCCTTAAATTCACGCTTGCGACAGTTTTCCGCCATGGTGTTAGCCTGTATCACCTGGGCGGATGTCATCCTTTTCATCACGGATGGGTAGGTTCTTGGCACCATTGTCATTACCTGCATCCTTGGCCAGTTTGAACCACATGTAGGCATGCACATCATCCTGTGCCACACCCTGGCCTTTTTCGTATTGGGAACCCAGGTTGGTCTGTGCATACTCATCGCCCTGCTCTGCCGCCAGACGGTTTAGCCGGACAGCTTCTACCTGGTCAACCGGCACACCTTTACCGGTAGAATACATATAACCAAGACTGATCTGGCCACGGGCATCCCCCTGGGCCGCCGCCTTTTTGTACCACTTGATGGCTTCGGCATAATTCTGTGGCACACCAAAACCGTTTTGGTACATCCATCCAATAGCTACCTGGCCAATGGGTGCACCTTGTGCAGCGGATTTTTCATACCATTTCATCGCCATTGCATAATCTTTTTTCACGCCCCGGCCTTCTTCATACATGAAGCCCAGATTATTCTGGGCGTCAGCATGGCCCTGATCAGCCGCCAATCGATACCATTTCACGGCAGCAGCATCATCTCGATTGACGCCACGCCCCATATCCAGTGCCAGACCCACAGAAAACTGGGCATCCGCATTCCCTTTTTCAGCAGCTTGCAGATACAAGTTGTAAGCCTCTTTCAAATCCTTTTTGACGCCCGTACCAGTTTCAAGCAAACCCGCCAGGTTGTACATGGCATCCGGTTGCCCCTTTGCAGCAGCCAGGCGATACCATTTGAGCGCTTCAACATCATCTTGTTTAACGCCATCACCCTTGGAATAACGGGCGCCCAAATTATTCTGCGCCCAGGCTTTCCCTTTGGCCGCCTCGGCCTTCAGTTCAGCCAGGGTCCAGGTATGCTGTTTTTTTGCGGTGGCTTGATTGTCATTACCTGCAGCCCAAGCGCTGGCGGGCTGGGCCAGCAATACTATTGATGTCAGCGATGCCAGCAGTGCCAGCACCGGGATGGAAGCTGGTTTGAGTGCGTTCTTCATTTTATCTCCGGCGTGTGGAAGCTGGTTTTTGTGCCAAATCTACAAATACTACCTCGATTATTGCTCAGAGGCAATTCTTGAAACTGCTGTTCCAGCACGTCACCGCCAGGGCTTCAGCCTGCGTTTTCTGTTCTGGTGTTAACATTTTGGCGGCGATGAAGCGGTTTTCGACCGGTGACAATTCACCCGCCATGGCACCCAGGGTGAACCACATATAGGCTTTGACCAGGTCTTTTGGTGTGCCGGTGCCGATGGCATATTTGATGCCCACCGCATTCTGTGATGGCAGATGACGCTGCTGCGCCGCCTTCAGCGTCCACTTGAAGGCTTCGGCATCGTCTTGCCTGACGCCGCGCCCGGTCTCATACATGTCGGCCAACAGCAATTGATCTTTCAGATAACCGCGTGCTGCCATTTCTTTCACTTCCAGGAAATTGACTGGCATGACTGGCTTGACGTTCGATACCATTCTCACCTCCTTCGCTGGCGCACTCCCGGCTGGCGCGTTGGCTGCTGGTTTGGCTGATTCCGCCGGGTTTGCCATCAGCAAAGGGCAGGCGCTTGCCAGCATGGCCGCCAGCAGCCCTGCTTTCAGTCCAGCATGCTGGTGATCAGATGTTGTCATTATTCCGCTCATGAAGTCATGCTGGCGACGAGCCTATCCATCTGCCCGCCACGCATCACCATTTACTAATCAGCCCAATCAGCAATTTACCATTTTGGCGCAATATGCTCGCCCGGCAAAATCGCATACGGGTCAGCCCAGCCCGGCAAGTTGCGCAGCCTGTCCAGCCAGGCACTGATATGGCTAAAGCGCCCCACGATAGGGTAGCCAGATTCTGCTTCCGGGTAAAACAGGTAAGCACTCATGGACATGTCAGCAATCGTCGGGCTGTCACCCACCATGTAAGGCCGGGTTGCCAGGTGCTTGTCCACAATCAGAAAAGCATTGTCCATGCGCTGACGCAACCAGGCCATGACATTGGCGTCTGGTGCCGCCGGGCCAAAGGATTTCATGAAGCGATGGGTGGCAAAATAACTGGTGAACTTGTGGTTATCAAACAAAATCCAGCGCAAGATTTCACGCTTTTCTTCTGCCGTCTTGCCACCATACGCACCATGTTTATCCGCCAGATAAGTGAGGATGACGCCAGACTGGGTCAGGCGCAGCTCACCATCTTCCAGTATCGGTACTTCGCCCATTTCATTGCTGTTTTCACGCCATGTCTCATCACGTGAAATACCTTTCATGAAATCCACAAATTCAGCTTGCCAGGGTTGGTTCAGTGCTTGCAACAACAGGGCAACCTTATAGGCATTGCCAGACTGGCAGATACTGTGCAGCTTGTACATGATGATTTTCCTTCGTCAATGAAGTCAGAAAAAGCATCATACCAAAAATTTTAGCTGCGCCAGGGTAAAAAAAGTCCACGCACAATTCATGTAAGGCAATGTCTTACATGGACCATGCGCGTGTCCAATAACGCTCGTTGAAGAACCACATCCGCACAATTGCGCTGCGTCTGTCGTAAGCCGACTTTTCAACACGGCCCAATGTTAAACTATGCTAGTTCAACGCATACAGACTTCGACTTTACAAAATAAGATGAATCACTAGTGTCCCAACGTTTTCACATCAGAGGATCGTAAGTCAATGATTTGTTTGCATAAAATGATGTTTTCATCTGGTCTCGATTTGAACATCGAGGCGCAGAATTGGGGCTTTTTGCGGATATCCGCCGAAGGCTCCTATGCATCAGGGCAAACTCGTTTTCTCGCAGGTCATGACGTATTTGCCGCTGACCACCTTTCGACGATGCGTAGCAGCCCACAGGGGCGAGCACAAGGTCAAGGATTTTTCTTGTCTGGATCAGTTCTTTGCCATGGCGTTTGCGCAATTGACCTATCGGGAATCGCTGCGCGATATCGAGGTCAATTTGCGTGCCCAGGCCCATCGGCTGT